>JANPCO010000081.1:0-10020 GCA_031430995.1 Sphingomonadales bacterium
AGTGTTTTCATCTCTGGCGGCAGTGATGGCGGTTTGCGCGCCTTGATCGCGAACGAAGAAGCGCGCGACTGGACAGAGCGCGCCTTCCAAAGCGCCTCTCGCTATGGCTCCATCTGTTCGGGTAGCGTGGCGCTGGCGGCATGGGACCTGATCGGGGAACGACGTTTCGCAAGCCACTGGCACTCTGTGCCTTACATCCGCAACCACTGGCCTGCGCTCAATCTCGATCCTGATTCTATTTTTGTCAACGACGGCCCGCTCTGGACATCGGCAGGCGTCACGACGGGTATCGATATGGCGCTGGCGATAGTGGAGGCTGATCACGGGGCAGCCGTTACGCGCGCCATCGCCCAGCGGCTCGTGTTGAGTGTGCGGCGGCCGGGATGGCAATCACAATATAGCCCGACGCTTGCAGCACAAAGCGCGCGTGACGGGCGTTATGCTGATCTCATTGGCTGGATCGCCTCTCATCTTGATCAACCGCTTGGTGTTGAAGCTCTTGCTGAGCATGCGGGCGAAAGCACACGCAGTTTCCACCGTAACTTTACGTCAGCGGTTGGTGATACGCCTGCGCGCTATGTGATGGCGCGGCGGCTTGATCATGCCCGAATTCTGATCGGCCAGGGGCAATCGCTTAAACAGGTGGCTGCCAGATGCGGGTTTGCCGACGCCGCGCGTTTGTCCGCGGTATTTCAAAAACGGTTCGGGATGACGGCAGGGGCTTACCGGCTCGTGCACGGCTGAAAAAAAACGCCCCGGAAACTTGCGCTCCCGGGGTCTGTCTATTGTCCTAATCCGCAAAATTTAGTCGCGGCTACCAAGGAAGCTGAGCAAGAACTGGAACATGTTGATGAAGTCGAGATAAAGCGACAACGCGCCCATCACGACTGTTTTACCAACCATGTCCGTGCCTGCGACATAGGCATACATCGATTTGATGCGCTGCGTGTCATAGGCGGTCAGCCCTGCGAAAATCAGCACGCCGACGAAACTGATCACCAGGTTCATCACGCCAGATTGCAGAAACATGTTGATGACGGATGCCACCAGCAAACCAACAACACCCATGATCAGAAACGTGCCAAAGCCTGACAGATCCTTTTTCGTGGTGTAGCCGTAAAGGCTAAGCCCGCCGAAAGCTGCCGCAGTCGCAAAGAAAGTCTGGGCAATCGACGCACCTGTGTAGACGAGAAAAATGGTCGACATGCTGAGGCCCATGACTGTGGCAAAGCCCCAGAAGCAAGCTTGCGTGGCAAAGGTCGACAGCTTGTTCAGCCCAAAACTCATCACCATGACAAATGCCAATGGCGCAAACATGATGACATATTTCATCAGGCCGGGGCCACCCATAATCTGCGCTGCCATGCCACTGGCCGCAAAGCCGTAAGCCACGAGGCCAGTGAGCAACACGCCAGAAGCCATATAATTATAAACAGACAACATATAAGAGCGCAGACCCGCGTCGTAGGCGGCGCCCTGAATGCCGACATCGACGCTGGGAACGGCACCAATTGTGCGGGGGTCAGACCAGTTGGCCATGATTTCACTCTCCAATTGCCCGGCGCAATAGCCGGATGATCACAATATCGGTAGAAATGAGTTGGATTTCAAGCGAAACACGACAAATGTTCCGTCTCTTTGTCGCTTTTCGTCCTCCTGCCGCCATTCTTGACCAGCTTTTAGCGCTGATGGAAGGCGTGACTGGCGCGCGTTGGCAATCAAAGGAGCAGCTTCACTTGACTTTACGCTATATCGGTGACGTCGACCGCCATCAGGCAGAAGATGTGGCAACGGCCTTGCAAGCGGTTCGATTCCAGCCTTTTTCGATAAAGCTGAGCGGCGTCGGGAATTTTGACCATAAAGATCAATCGCGGCCAATCTGGGCGGGCGTTAACCCGATCCATGGTCTCAATGACTTGCACAAGAAGATCGACCGTGCCTTCATCCGCACCGGATTGGAGCCGGAAAGTCGTGCCTACATTCCCCATATTACTTTGGCGCGCTTTGGGGCGCAATCAGGCAATGACAAGGCTGATGTGCGACCGTGGCTTCACGTCAATGAGGGTTTATGCAGTGCGCCGTTCGTGCTTGATCATATTGCTTTGCTAGAAAGCGATATCGGGAAAGACGGCGTCCGTTACCAGGAAGTGATGAGAGTCGACTGCGCGGGTGCACAATGACACCGTAGGTCCGAAATCTCGGTCACATAATGCGGTATTGACGCATATGTCCACTAACTCTATCCGATCGACACGCGGTAAAGCGCGACGGTCGGAGTGTAACTAATGTTTGTTTTCGATATGCACAGAGAAGATATAAAGTCGGAAATTCGCAAAAAGTTCGGAACGCTCACTCAGTTTGAGATCGACCATGATCTGCCACCGAAATCAGTGAATGAAATTCTTCGCGGGCGGAAAAGTGCACGTGTAGAAGCCGCGATATTAGCAATAGTTGGCGGTAGTGACAAACGTGTCGCTAAAACTTCAGTTGAAGGCTGACTTTGGTACGATCACGGAATGATTTCAGGGCACTGTCAGTGGCAACTAGCGAGTTATTTGCGCTCTGATACGGTTTTGTTCTTTTATAAACATGGGGGTGCCAGCTGATCATGCGCAATATGGAAAGTGAAAATCCATTTCCGTCAGATGCACCTGCAACAGAAATCAGCCGTTTGCCGGATATCCCAGTGGTGTGTGCGTTGCGCGAGACACAAATCAGGATATTGGACGCATTTCTGGATCGGGCTGTCGCTTTTGGGTGGGTCAACAGCGCGGGAAAAACCAGATTTTCCAAAGAGCCGCGCGTGTGGGAATTCTGGCAAGGCGTCAAAATTGCATCTGCCCTGACTGTTCAGCAAATGGGTGCGCCTGCCGAACACATGTCGGTGTTTGACCAGTCCCTGTTTGACCGCATGCTCAAAGGGGATATTATCAAAGTCGCCCGGGCCGAACGAGACGAGCTTGTCCGGCGCGGCGCTTGACCTGATTATTTGACGATGTCTTCCAGGTAGCTTCGAACCGCTGGTCCAATATCCTCACGCTCCAGCGCCAAAGCGATGTTTGCTGTGATAAACCCGGCCTTGTCCCCGCAATCAAACCGCCGTCCGCCAAACGCATAGGCGTGGAAAGGCTGCTGCCCGATCATCTGGGCCATGGCATCGGTCAGCTGGATTTCATTGCCAGCGCCGCGTGCCTGGTTCTCCAATATCCGCATGACTTCGGGTTGCAATATGTAACGGCCTGGAATCATCAGGTTCGAAGGCGCGGTGCCGTGGGCCGGCTTTTCGATAAGCCCCGCCACTTCGACAAGCGCACCGTCCACTTTGCCTGGCGTGATGATGCCGTATTTATGAGTCTCGCTGTCTGGCACTTCATAGCCGCAGACAATGTTACCGCCGACGCGGTCATAGGCTTCGACCATCTGTTTCATACAGCCCGGCTCCCCGACCATCAGTTCATCGGGCAGGAAAATCGCAAAGGGTTCATCGCCGATAATGTGGCGCGCGCACCAGATCGCGTGGCCCAGACCGATGGGGTCTTGCTGGCGGACATAGATGATTTCGCCGGGTTTGAACCGCGTGCCTTCAATGGCTTCCAATGATTTGCCGCGTTCAGAAAGCGTTGATTCCAGTTCGTAACTGATGTCGAAATGGTCTTCGATTGCAGATTTGCCGCGGCCAGTGACGAAAATCATCTGCTCGATTCCCGCCTCCCGCGCTTCATCGACGGCATATTGGATCAGCGGGCGGTCAACGATGGGCAGCATTTCTTTGGGCATCGCTTTGGTCGCGGGCAGAAAGCGCGTGCCAAGGCCGCCGACAGGGAACACGGCTTTGCGGATTTTCTTCATCAATTCTCTTTCGTTCAGCACGTGACAGTAAGCTGGCATTATCAGTGGTATGATTATCGCGCCAGTCTTGACAGCCAGTCTTGACAGAGGATGAAGGGCAGGCGCAAAAAGAACGAACCATGAACAATAGAACCGATTCGCTTGCGCAGCTTAAGCGCCGCATCAATGCGCTTAGTCGCTCTGACCGTCCAGAACCTGCTGGCCTCTTCACGCTGGGGCATGAAGCCATGGACGTGCGGTTGGGCGGGGGGCTTGCGCGCGGGGCACTGCACGAGGTTCTGGGCAGTGACGCAGCCGTTGCCAGTGGCTTTGCGCTGATGCTGGCCCTTCGCACGTTGATGCCAGGCGTGCTGGGTAAGCCCATTCTTTGGGTGATGACTGACCGGGCGGAGCGCCAATCGGGCAGGCTTTACGGCCCGGGCCTTGTCGAACTGGGGGTGAACCCGGATCAGCTTATTTCCATCCACGCGCCTGATGAACTTTCGGCCCTGCGCGTCGGGGCTGATATCCTGGGCTGTATGGAGGTCGGGGCAGCGATCATCGAGGCAGGGGAAGCTAAAAAGCTGGATTTGACTGCCAGTCGCAGGCTGGCCCTTGCAGCCGAAAAAAGCAGCGTCACGTGCCTGATCACGCGTGCGCCCGGCACTGTGATTGCCAGTGCGGCCAGCACGCGCTGGTCTGTGGCTCCAGCGCCTTCGACAAATCTTCCCGGCAATGCGCCGGGGCAGGCCTGCTTGCATGTGCACTTGCTGCGCCACCGCGGCGGCGTTGCGCCTTTTGATATGACTTTGGAGTGGAACCGTGACGACATCTTATTCGCCCCCCCCGCCGGCTTTGGCCCCGTCTTTGTCCCTGCGGCGCTACCTCGCGATCTTCCTGCCCCTGTTGAGCGCCGACAGATGGCTGCGTAACGGCGGAGCGACTGGCCCTACCGTCTTTGTAGAAAAAGTGAAAAATGCCCTGCGCCTTGCCGCCGTGAATGAAGAGGCGCTGGCGCTGGGCCTGTCCCCGGGGCTTGCGCTGGCTGACGCGCGCGCGCGGGTGCCGGATTTGCGCGTGGTCGATCATGATCCTCTGGCTGACGGAGCGCTGCTCATATGGTTGGCCGATAGTTGCGGGATGTATTCGCCAATGGTTGCGCTGGACCCGCCAGACGGGATCATCCTTGATATTACGGGCTGTGCGCATTTGTGGGGCGGGGAAAAAGATTTGCTCAGCGATCTGGCGGCGCGCCTGACGCGGCAGGGATTTACCGCGCGAATTGCGCTTGCTGAAACGCCAGACCGAGCGGGCGCCTTTGCCCGCCACGGCGGCGAAGTGATTGCCATCAACCGCCGCACACCGCCCAACAGGGTAAATGAAGCGCGGTCAACGTTTCGGGCAGAGCCTTCCCACTGGCATTCCAGCCCGCAAGATGGGCCTCATTTGCCTGTGGCGGCGCTTGATCTGCCCGATGACCAGACTGTCGCTCTGCGCCGGGCTGGCCTGACCAGTGTGGCGATGCTGGCAGCGCGCCCTCGTGCTGGTCTTGCCGCGCGCTTTGGCAAAGGAATGACGGCCAAGCTGGCGCGCGTCTTGGGAGAGGAGGATATTCACATCACGCCGCGCCGTCATTTGCCTGCGCTTGTTTTCCTCCACCGCTTTGCTGAACCTGTGGCGCGCACGGATTACATGCTCGGCGTGATTGGTGAACTGGCGGGCGAGGCGGAAATTGAGCTGCGCGAACGCGGCGAAGGTGGGCGGCATTTCACTGTCAGCCTGTTTCGCAGCGACGGCGATACGCGGCGGCTGACCATTGAAACTGGGGCTGCCACACGCGATCCGGCGCTGCTCATCCGTTTGTTCCGTGAACGGATCGACAGCTTGTCCGATCCGCTTGATCCCGGCTTTGGCTATGACGCGATCCGGCTGGATGTGGGAAATACGGCGGTTCTCGCTCCGGCCCAGACGTCACTTGATGGCCGCGCGCAGACTGGCGAGGCTGTGAACGGCCTGATTGACCGGCTGGGCACGCGGCTGGGCACGGGGCGGGTGCGCCGCTTTGCAAGCGGAGACAGCCATATTCCCGAATGCGCCGCCTATACAACGCCTGCCAGCGCCCCTGCCTTGCCGCTGCCATGGGCACAGGTAGAGGCTGGCGAGCCGCCGCTACGGCCGCTGCATCTGTTCGATCCGCCGCAGCGAGTGGACGTGATTGCCGAAGTGCCTGACGGGCCACCGCGCCGGTTCCGCTGGCGGCGCGGCACGCATGATGTGGTGGCTCATGAAGGCCCCGAACGGATTGCGGCTGAATGGTGGAAGCGCCGCGATGGTCACCAGTCAGGCAAAGGGGGGCTGACGCGCGATTATTACCGGGTGGAAGATAGCACAGGCCGCCGCTTCTGGCTGTTCCGCCACGGCCTTTACGGGGCCGAGCAGCAGAACCCGGATTGGTATCTGCACGGTGCCTTTGTTTGACGGCGGATGAATTACGCAGAACCCATTGCTGCCACCAATTTCTCCTTCCTGCGCGGCGCATCGCACCCCGCAGACTTGGTGGAGACGGCTATTGATCTGGGCTACACCGGGATTGGCATTGCAGACATTAACAGCGTCGCGGGCGTGGTGCGGGCGTGGGGTGCGCTGAAGGCCGCACGAGAGGCCGGGCGAGAGGACGGGCGGGCGACCGCGTTCAAACTGATCACGGGCGCACGGCTGGTTTTTGCCGACGGCACGCCTGACATCATCGCTTATCCCACCACGCGGGCGGCCTGGGGGCAACTGACGCGGCTGCTGTCGCTGGGCAATTTGCGGGCCAAGAAAGGCGAGTGTGAGCTTCACTTTGCAGACTTGCTGCACTGGTGTGAAGGGCTGGCCCTCATCGTTCTGCCCATTCGGCGGGGGCGCGAGGACAATAGGCTTCGGCAGCTTCGCCAGAAAACTGACCATCTCTGGATCGGCGCGACGATGAACCGTGCGGGGCGGGACAAGCGGCAGTTGGCGGAGCTTGCGGCTTTGTCCGCGCGGACGGGCATTCCCCTGATTGCTACTAATGACGTGCTTTATGCGACGCGTGAACAGCGGCCCTTGCATGATATTCTGACCTGCATTCGCGAAAAGACGACGCTGCAAAAGGCGGGACGTCTGCTCGCCGCGAACGGAGAGCGCCACCTGAAACTGCCTTCTGAAATGGCCCGTCTGTTTCGGGATGCGCCGGATGCCACGATGCAAACCCAGCGCTTGTTTGACTGTGTGAATTTTGATCTGTCGCAGCTATCTTATGATTATCCCCATGAACCGATCCCGCCGGGCTACACGCCGCAGGGCTGGTTGACGGATCTTGTCGCTGCACAAGCCGCAGAGCGCTGGCCGGACGGCGTGCCCCCAAAGCTGCAAGCGCTGATTGAAGACGAACTGGAGATTATCGGTCGGCTCAATTACGCCGCCTATTTCCTGACGGTGCATGACGTGGTGCAATTTGCACAGGCCAAGGGGATCCTGTGCCAGGGGCGGGGGTCTGCGGCCAATTCTGCCGTCTGTTTTGTGCTGGGGATTACCGCTGTGGACCCGGCCAAGCACAGCTTGCTTTTTTCGCGCTTCATATCGGAAGAGCGGAAGGAACCGCCCGACATCGACGTTGATTTCGAACATGAGCGGCGCGAAGAAGTGATGCAATATATCTACAAACGCTACGGCCGCCACCGTGCGGGCATCGTTGCCACGGTCATTCACTACCGCCCCAAAAGCGCCGTGCGCGAAGTGGGCAAAGCGCTTGGCCTGAGCGAAGACGTAACAACGCGGCTGTCCTCGACTGTGTGGGGCAGTTCTTCCACCACAATCGATACCAAGCGGTTTGAAGAAACGGGTTTTGACCCCGCCAACCCTGAAATCGTGCGGCTGAATGATCTGGTGCAGCAAATCCTGAAATTCCCGCGTCATCTGTCTCAGCATGTTGGTGGCTTTGTGCTGACGGAAGACCGGCTGGATGAAACGGTGCCAATCCACAATGCTGCGATGGTCGACCGCACGTTCATTGAATGGGACAAGGATGATATTGATGCCCTAGGCCTGATGAAAGTCGATGTGCTGGCACTTGGGATGCTGACTTGTATTGGGAAAGCATTTGCGATGCTGAGCGGTTTGGTCGAGGAAAATCCTCCCCATCGACTTGCGATGGGGAGGGGGACCGTCCGCAGGACGGTGGAGGGGACACTCAACCCCACCAGCCCCTCCGTCAGCCGTTCCGGCTGCCACCTCCCCATCGCCCTTCGGCAAGCTTGGGGTCGATGGGGAGGACCCAGCTTCCCCCTCACCCTTTCCAACATCCCCGATGATGACGCCCAAGTTTGGGACATGCTCTGTGCGGGCGACAGTATCGGGGTGTTTCAGGTGGAAAGCCGCGCGCAGATCAACATGTTGCCGCGTCTGCGCCCGCGCGCTTTTTATGATCTGGCCATTCAAGTCGCGATTGTGCGGCCCGGGCCCATTCAAGGCGATATGGTCCACCCCTATTTGCGGCGGCGGCAGGGGCGAGAAGTGGTGGAGTTTCCCTCACCTGCGCCGCCGCACGATCCCAATGAACTGCGCGATGTGCTCGGCAAGACGCTGGGCGTGCCGCTGTTTCAGGAACAGGCAATGAAGCTGGCCATTGTCGCGGCTAATTTCACACCGGGTGAGGCCAATCAGCTCCGCCGTGCCATGGCCACATTCCGCAATCTGGGCAAAATTGATGCGCTGAGTGACAAGCTGGTCAAAGGCATGGTCGCGCGCGGTTATGAGGAAGAATTTGCCCAGCGCTGCTTCAAACAGATCGAAGGCTTTGGCAGTTACGGCTTTCCTGAAAGCCATGCCATTGCCTTTGCGCGGCTGGTCTGGGTCTCGTCATGGATCAAATGCCATTTCCCAGCCGTGTTTGCGGCAGCTCTGCTCAATTCACAGCCAATGGGCTTTTACGCACCAGCCCAGATCGTCCGCGATGCGCGTCAGCACGGGGTGGTCGTGGCAGGGCCGGATGTGAATGCCAGTGACTGGGATTGCGGGGTGACGCAGTCCCAGTCACTCACCCTCGGCCTGCGTCAGATCGAAGGGTTTCGAGAGGAATGGGCCGAACATATCGTCGCATCACGCCCTTTCACCAGCATCGAAGACCTTGCCCGCCGCGCGCATTTGCCCCCGCGTGCGCTCAGGATGCTGGCCGATGCTGATGCGCTTGGTTCGCTGGGCACAGGCAGGCGGGAAGCCGCGTGGGAAGTGCGGCGGACGCCAGCAGATGAATTGCCGCTTTTTGCAGCCGCCCGCGCACGGGAATTGGGGGAGGAAGCCGACGCGCATCTGCCTGCCATGGCACTGGGAGAGGAAGTCGCGGCAGATTATCAGACGGTCCGCCTATCCCTAAAAGCCCATCCGATGACGATCCTGCGCCCGCGCTTTGCCGCAGAGGGGATACTATCCTGCACGCAAGTTGCCCAGACCAAAGCAGGGGCGCGAGTTCGGATGGCTGGCATTGTTCTTGTCCGGCAGCGGCCCGGCAACGGCAAAGCGATTTTCATCACGCTGGAAGATGAAGATGCCGTGACCAACATCATCCTCTGGTCACGCACCTTTGAGCGCTATCGCCACGCGATCATGGCGGCGCGCCTGATGGAAGTTCACGGAGAGGTTCAGCGCAGCCCCGAAGGCGTCATCCATTTGCTCGCGCACCGGATTGTTGATCGCACCGAATGCCTGATGACGATTGGAGAGGTTCACCACCCTAATGTTCAGCTGGCCCGTGCCGATGAAGTGCTCCGCCCGCCCCATCCGCGCGGGATGAGCCACCCGCGGGGAGTACGCACTTTTCCGCGCTCTCGCGATTTCCATTGAACAGGCAACCACCGCTTCAATGTCATTGCGAGCGAAGCGCGGCAACCCAGAGGCCAACGCCAAGCAGTCTGGATTGCCGCGTCACTCCGTTCCTCGCAAAGACGATCTTTCGAGTGTTAAGCGACAGTTGCCTTCACGATCTTGCCTGGCGTGCGCGGTGGCTCACCCTTGGGCAGCGCATCGACGAATTCCATGCCAGACGTCACTTCGCCCCAGACGGTATATTGCTTGTCGAGGAAACCTGCATCGTCAAGGCAGATGAAGAACTGGCTGTTCGCGCTGTTTGGGCTGGATGAGCGCGCCATGGAACAAATGCCCCGGCTGTGATGC
>JANPCO010000082.1:0-3750 GCA_031430995.1 Sphingomonadales bacterium
AGGGCGCGGCTATAAAGCGAAGCGGCCGAAATATAGCCGCAGCCGCGGCCGCGACTTGGATTATGACTACCGCTACGGCGCGCCAGACGGTGTCACTCAAAATGGCGAGTGGCAGGGTCAGTGGACTGGTCGCTGGTACGACGGCCCCACCCAAACATGGGAAGGCACCTATGAAGGCACGCGCCCGCACTGGGATCAGACTTATCGGGACCAGACTTATCGCGGCCAGGGGCTCCCGCAAGGCCATCCGCCAGTTGTGATGCATCAACAGAGCGGCGGTTATGGCTATCGCCCGTCATACGGTTACGGTGGATCGGACATCATTACAGTGACTGTTCAGTCGCAGCCTGTTGTCACGACGACGACAACAGTCAGCGAAGAAGTCATTTACACGTCCGTGCCGCGCAAACGCTATGTGGCGAAGCGTCATTACAAGCCCCGGCCAAAGCCGCGGTGCATCTGCCGGTAAAGGTGCAATCATGGGACAAAAAAAGGGGAGTCGCAGCTGCGGCTCCCCTTTTTGTTAGCGGCTCTGATCTTCCGGCTTAGAAGCGAAAACTGGCGGTCACTTGCGCGCCGTGCGTTACAAAGCGGGAGTCACGCGCAAAATCCGTGCTGCCAGCTGACGTGATGACAAACGGGTTGGTCAGCGATGGCGGCGTTCCTTGCCTGGCGTTGACGCGGTAATCACTCGATTTGAAGCGCGTGTATTTGTAAAGCACGCCAATCGAGAAATTGTCCGACACTTTCTGTTCAATGCCACCACCAGCGACCCAGCCCCAGATATTTTCCTTGGCCTTGGTCTGTGTGAACGTGTTGAACGTGTTGGTTGTCGCAAAGCTGTTTTTGAACTTTCCGTAAGTGCCGCCGCCCGTTGCGTAGACAAGCGTGCTGCCGCCCAGTGCCACGCCTAGACGCGCGCGGGCCGTGCCGTTCCAGCCAAGCGAGCGTGTCATCGTATAGCTTGCGGGGGTTGAACTGAATGCTGTCGCACTGTCCGAGACATAGGCCTTGCCGCCTTCGACAACTAGACCGGCAACGATGCCACCAAATTGTTTGTCAAACCCGGCATGGATATTCCACGCCGTGCCGTCCTTATCACCGCGGCAACCACCTGCGGCAGAGTTGGAAACTCCAGCGCCGTTACAGAAACCGGGTGCGAACGCATTGGCGCCTGCCACTGTGGTGACTGTGTCGCCAAAGGTGCCGTCGCGGTTGGTGTCGAACGTGATGGTTTCATCACTCTTTTTGTTGATCCAGGTGTGGCCAAGCGATCCGCCGATATATCCGCCTGTCCAGTTGCCGCTGATGCTGGATTCGTCTGATTGCGCGAGGGCAGGGGCAGTCATAGCTGCAAACGCCAGGATAGCAACGGCAGACTTTCCGAGGGTAGGTTGCATAAATTTCTCCAGTAAAATGTGGGATTGGAAATGGGCAAACAGCTAACACCGTAAAATGTTGCGTTGCAGCAGAAATAGTCGAGATGAAGTGATAAAAATATCACAATGAGGTGTGGGTCCATTGCCGTGTGGAAAGGACTCATCGTTCTCGCTAATGAACCGCTATGACCCAAGACCTCTCCCCGTCCGCGATCAGTGAGATCATTGAGATGGCGCTGAGCGACCATGTGAGCTTTGCCACTATTACCCTGCAACACGGGGTAAGTGCGGATCAAGTCAAAGCGCTCATGCGGTCTAGCTTAAAGCCAGGCAGCTACCGCGCATGGCGCAAACGCGTGCGGAGTTTTGGTGATCGGCGGGAACATTATAAATAGCGTGCGTTTGGGCTGGCCAGTTGACGCAAGGGGTGGCTGAAGCTATTACCTCACCAGTCCAGTGGGGGGTTTGCACGCTTTGAGCGCGCAGGTCACACACAAGAAACGGACGTTTTACAGCGCTTGAACACTGTTTGTGCGGGTAAGGGCCGGGGGCATCTGCTTCCATGGTCCTTTGTGTTTCGGGGAAAGACCTGATTCGCTGCCCCGTCCATCAGAGTAACTTCAAAAGAGAAGGTGAAGGGCTTCATGCCAACAATCAATCAGCTGGTCCGCAAGGGCCGGGCGCCTCAGAAGGCGAAATCAAAAGTTCCCGCAATGGAACAAAACCCGCAAAAACGCGGCGTTTGCACGCGTGTCTACACGACAACCCCAAAGAAGCCGAATTCGGCTCTCCGTAAGGTTGCCAAGATCCGCCTCACGAACGGGCGTGAAGTCATTAGCTATATTCCCGGTGAAGGGCATAATCTTCAGGAACACTCTGTGGTTCTGATCCGTGGCGGTCGTGTTCGCGATCTTCCTGGTGTGCGTTATCACGTACTGCGCGGCGTTCTGGATACTCAGGGCGTCAAGGACCGTAAACAATCGCGTTCCAAATATGGCGCGAAGCGTCCTAAGTAAGAAGGGAATTTAGAAATGGCACGTCGCCGTCGCCCCGAAAAGCGGGTTATCTTGCCTGATCCCAAATTTGGGGATGAGGTTCTTTCAAAATTCATGAACAGCGTCATGCTGGACGGTAAAAAAGCCGTTGCGGAAGGCATTGTTTACACAGCGCTTGAAGTGATCGAGACCAAAGCGAAGAAGGATCCGATTGGCGTGTTCCATGACGCGCTGAACAATGTGAAGCCGGGCATTGAAGTTCGTTCACGTCGCGTCGGCGGTGCCACTTATCAGGTGCCTGTTGAAGTGCGCACGGAACGCGCTCAGGCCTTGGCCATTCGCTGGTTGATCACAGCTGCGCGCAACCGCAGTGAAAAGACCATGTCAGCGCGGCTTTCAGCTGAACTGATGGACGCTTCCACAAACCGCGGCAACGCAGTGAAGAAGCGCGAAGACACGCACCGGATGGCGGAAGCCAACCGCGCCTTCAGCCATTACCGCTGGTAACAGCGGGCTTATCGGACACCGCTGGTAATTGCACTTAAACTCTCGGAGTAATTGACATGGCACGCAGCCATCCACTTAGCATGTATCGCAATATTGGTATCATGGCTCACATCGACGCGGGTAAAACCACGACGACGGAGCGGATCCTTTATTACACCGGCAAATCCTACAAAATTGGCGAAGTGCATGAAGGTACAGCGACGATGGACTGGATGGAGCAGGAGCAGGAGCGGGGAATCACCATCACCTCTGCTGCGACGACATGTTTCTGGAATGATCACCGGATCAACATCATCGACACGCCGGGCCATGTGGACTTCACGATTGAAGTCGAACGTTCGTTACGCGTGCTTGACGGTGCCGTTGCGTGCTTTGACGGTGTGGCGGGTGTTGAGCCGCAGTCTGAAACTGTTTGGCGTCAGGCCGAGAAGTATAAAGTGCCGCGGATGTGCTTCATCAACAAGCTTGACCGCACCGGCGCGAATTTCGAAATGTGCGTGGATATGATCAAGGACCGTTTGGGTGCACGCCCGCTGGTGCTTTATTTGCCTGTGGGCATCGAATCGAGCCTGAAGGGCCTTGTTGATCTGGTTGAAAACCGGGCAATCATCTGGGCAGACGAGTCACTGGGCGCCAAATTCGAATATGAAGCCATTCCAGCTGAGCTAGCGGAGAAGGCTGCCAAAGCACGCTCTGAACTCATTGAAATGGCTGTTGAGCAAGATGACGACGTGATGGAAGCGTATCTGGAAGGCAATGAGCCTGACGTGGCGACCCTGAAGCGCTTGATCCGCAAGGGCACATTGAATTTCTCATTCGTTCCAATTCTGTGCGGTTCCGCATTCAAGAACAAGGGCGTTCAACCGCTG
>JANPCO010000083.1:0-2599 GCA_031430995.1 Sphingomonadales bacterium
CGAATTGACGGCGGCATGGTTGCCAATGACTGGATGGCGCAGGACCTGGCGGATATGCTGAACATCAGTGTTGAACGTCCGGCCTTTATCGAAACGACAGCGCTTGGCGCAGCGATGCTGGCAGGGGTCGGCGCTGGGCTATATCTGTCGCTTAAGGACACAGCTGTCATGCGCGGCCCGGTGGAGCTCTTTGCACCCAAAATCGATCCGGATCTGCGCGCAGAGCGGCTTGCCGGATGGAAGCATGCTGTTGCGCAGACGCTTGGGTAGCCACAGTCAGACGCCAGCAATGACTGCGAAGTCTGTTGCGGAAATGCAACGCTTTCCAACGGAATCGCCTTCAGCACCTCACGCAGTTGTAACGCTTCCCGATTGAGGTTAGCCCCGTCGTCAACGGAGTCGTGTGCTCAGGCGATACGGCGCGATAATCAGGGAGAGATATGATGAAACTGACAAAAACAGCAACGCTGATGGCGTTTACGTGCCTATCTGCACCAGCCTTTGCCCAACAGGCTCCTGCGCCGCAAACGCAAGCAGCTGAAGAAACTGAACAGGCCGCGATTGTAGTCACCGGATCGCGGATCAAGCGTGATCCCAATGACAGTTCGCTTCCACTGACAGTTATCACCGCAACAGAATTGTCACGTGAAGGCATCAACAGCCCGGAACAGTTGATTTCATTGCTCAGCACCAACGGCAATGGTGCCGACAATCTGGCGTCGAACTCTGATGTGACCAGCGGCGCGCAGCGCGGCACCAACGGGCTTTCCTCGGCAAACTTGCGGGGCCAAGGGGCTGGCTCGACGCTGGTTCTGCTCAACGGTCGCCGAGTTGCGGCGCACGGCCTCACGGGGTCTGCAGTTGACGTCAATCAAATCCCTTTTGCGGCAATTGAGCGGATCGAAGTGCTGAAAGACGGCGCATCGGCCATTTACGGCACGGACGCGATTGGCGGGGTGATCAACTTCATCACAAAGACGAATTTTCAGGGCCTTACTTTGTCTGGCTTTACTGACATCACACAAGAGGGCGACAGCCCCATTTACCGCTTGTCTGCAACGGCGGGCTACGGCGATCTTGATGAACAAGGTTTCAACATCATGGGTGCCGTCAGCAAAAGCTGGAACGGCGTGCTTCGCGGATCAGACCGGAAGTTTGTAAATGGCAATCAGCCCCTGCGCGGCCTATCCATTGATACGCGCGGGACACCGATTGCAACTGCATTTCCCATCAACCCAACTGGCGTTGGCGTGGGCATTACGCAAACCGGAACGTTGCTCGGCGGGGCAAGCGGTGCGACGAGGATTCCGCTTGATTTCCCCGGCACCACAACACGCGCCAACGGCGGCATCAACATTCTTGACCTTCCTGGCGGGGCCGGTTGCGAATCCTTTGACGGCGGCATGGCCTATGATGAAAAACTGTGGGACAATGCGTCACGCGCCTTTGCCTGCGCTTATGATACAGGCCGCGCCGCCACGCTTCAGCAGCCCATTAACACGCTGACCTATTACGGCCGGGCAAAGGTAAAAGTCGGCAGCCACCAGTTTTTTGCCGAAATAACGGGTTCAGATGCAAATTCGGCGAAGCGCTTTTCGCCCAATCAATATTCGAGCAACAGCCCAAGTGCGTTCAACAATGCGTTGCCGATTGCCTACCCGCTGAACGCACTGACCGCGACTACGTATAACGATGTTTACAACAAACTAGTCGCCGTGTTCCCAACAATTGCAGCAAATTACGGCAAACCAATCGCATATCGATACCGCTGCATCTCGTGTGGCCCGCGCGAATATGTGACAGACACCAAGACGTTGCGCGCAGCAATTGGCGTAGAGGGACCTCTGTTTGGCGATTGGGATTATCGCGCTGGCGGATCATACGCGCGCAGCACGTCATCATCGACCCTAGGCGAGGGTTACCATTACCGTGGTGTGTTTGCCAACGTGGACTCAGCTGTGGCTTCTGGCGTTCCCGGTGCGGCGTTCGGGTTGCCAGATACGAGAGCGCCAACAGCTCCCGGTGCGTCAGCCCCAGGTATTGTTGGCCTGTTCAATAGCGGTATTCTTAACCCATTTTCATTAACGCAGTCGGCAGCGGCCTTGGCAGGATTGGATGCAATTTCCGCGCGGGGTGTCTCACTTTACGACGGTAAATACGAAGTGAAGCAAATCGATGCGTCGGTTTCTGGATCATTGTTCGAACTTCCCGGCGGCACCGTGAAAATTGCGGCGGGGCTGGATTATCGGCGCGAAACGTATTCGTTTAATGGTTCACCTGCGGCGATTGCGGGGGCTCCTGATATTTTCAACGTTGCGTTTGACAATGACAATGCGCTTACGCCTCGGAACCGAACGGTCAAAGCAGCTTATGCAGAAGTGCTGATCCCAGTGTTTAGCATGTTGGAGCTTACCGCTGCTGGACGTTTTGATGACTATTCGCGTTTTGGAACGACTTTCAACCCAAAATTTTCGGCCAAGTTTCAGCCAGCTGATTGGATTCTGTTTCGGGCTTCGTACAACACTGGCTTCCGCGTTCCTGCCTTCAATCAGATTTTTAATGGCCGAACGCAGACCGATAACCCAGGTGGCGATCTCGC
>JANPCO010000084.1:0-1764 GCA_031430995.1 Sphingomonadales bacterium
GCACCATGCCTTGGTACATGAAAACAACCGCAAAGATCTGGTGAACGGGTTGATCTTGGCGATTGCGCTGGGTGCGTTGTTTACGGCGTTTCAGGCCTATGAATACAGCCATGCTGCCTTTGGTTTTGCGGGCAATATCTACGGCGCCACGTTCTTTATGGCGACGGGCTTTCACGGCTTTCACGTTTTGATAGGCACGATTTTCTTGGCAGTTTGCTTGTTCCGGGCGATGAAGGGGCATTTCACGCCGGAACGTCATATCGGCTTTGAAGCGGCGGCATGGTATTGGCATTTTGTTGATGTGGTCTGGCTGTTCCTGTTCGCAGCGATTTACGTCTGGGGCCAGTGACCCTATTGCCGGGGTTTTTGCCCCGGCACCGCTTTATGGCGAAGTAAGGAAAGCGAACCATGCGCCGCCTGATATTTCCTTTTCTGCTGGGGCTTGTGGGCTGCGCGCTGCTGATAGGTCTTGGTGCGTGGCAGTTGCAGCGCTTGGAGTGGAAAGAGGCGAAACTGGCCGAGATAGACGCGAAGATTGCGTCTGCCTCAGTCGCCCTGCCTGCAAGCGTTACAGAAAAAGACGATATCTATCTGCCGGTAACTGTGGAGGGCCGTTTGCTTGGGCCTGAGGCTTTGGTGATCACTGGGATTAATCAAGCAGGGCCGGGATACCGAGTGATTGGCGCGTTTGAAGTTGCAGATAGCGCGCGCAAGATATTGGTTGATCTTGGCTTTGTGGCGGAGGCGGATCGTGCCTTTGTCCGGCCTGTGGGGTTGATGGCAATCACCGGAAACTTGAACTGGCCCGCCGAGAAAGACAGCTACACGCCTGAACCGGACCTAGTGCGCAATTTCTGGTTTGCCCGGGACGTTGAACGGATGGCGAATGTGCTGGGGACCGAACAGGTTTTGGTTGTGGCAAAGACAATTGACCCGGCCATTCTGGCAATTATGCCGCTGCCTGTGGATACGTCCAGCATCCCGAATGATCATTTGAATTACGCAATTACTTGGTTTTCGCTGGCGGTCGTCTGGTTGGGGATGACAGTGCTGCTTGTCTGGCGTATCAGGCGTCGGACGGTTTAAACTGAGGATATGATGCGCTATATCTCGACCCGCGGCACGGCCCCTGTGCTATCATTTGGCGAGGCTATGATGACGGGCCTGGCCCGTGACGGTGGGCTTTATGTGCCAGAAGCGGTGCCGACGCTGAGCCAAGCTGATATTGCCGCCATGGCTGGCAACAGCTACGAGGAGATTGCATTCAAAGTGATGCGACCGTTTCTCGGCGATACCTTTGGCGATGATGAGTTTCGCGGCTTGATTGCCAAGGCCTATGCGGGCTTCGGTCACGTGGCCCGCGCGCCTTTGGTGCAACTGGGCGCGAACCATTTCCTGTTGGAGCTATTTCACGGCCCAACGCTGGCGTTCAAAGATTTTGCCATGCAGTTGATTGGCCAGATGATGCAGGCGGCTTTGGCGAAAACTGGAGATCGGATCACCATCGTGGGGGCTACGTCCGGTGATACGGGATCGGCTGCGATGGAGGCGTTTCGCGGGCTTTCCAACGTTGATCTGTTCATCCTGTATCCGCATGGCCGGGTATCCGAGGTGCAGCGCCGCCAGATGACTACGCCGTCTGAGGCGAATGTTCATGCTTTGGCGATGGACGGCGATTTTGACGATTGCCAAGCCCGCGTGAAGGATATGTTCAACGATTTTGCGTTCCGCGATGGCGTCCGGTTGGCGGGGGTAAATTCGATC
>JANPCO010000085.1:0-18347 GCA_031430995.1 Sphingomonadales bacterium
AGACTTGGCCCAATCAGCAAGCGCACCCCGCATGTCAGCGTCTGGAGCGCGGTCGATGATCACATTGCCGGGGCGTTCAAGATGCTGGCGGTCAATCTGCACGTTGCCGGTCAAATGCATTGCTGCCCCGCCAAGTGACCAAAGCCGGTAGAGTTGGTTCAACTCAGACGTTGGTACGCCTGCCGCAGTCGCCAGCCCTTCAGTCATCGCCCCCTTGGCAATCCGGTTGGAGAATGTTGCGCCGCAGGGCAGCGTCAGCGAGTCTCCCAGTTCCGCCACCGTCAGTGCTACCATCAACGCGCAGCCCATTCTGCTTGGAAACGCTTCCGCAGGCCAACTTTATCAAGCTTTTCTGTGCCGAGGCGCGGCAGCGGATCCGCTTCTATCCACACTCGTTCTGGCGTGTTGAACGCCGCCAGCTTGCCTTTCACATGAGCGCGCAATTCTCCCTCAGTGGTGGTGGAGCCAGGATGCAAATGCACTACAGCGCCGGGCACTTCGCCCAGACGCTCATCAGGCAGGCCGAATACAATGGCTTCTGCAACGGCGCTATGTTCGTAAAGCGCGGCTTCGACTTCCTGACAGGAAATATTCTCGCCGCCGCGGATGATAATGTCCTTTTTGCGGTCAACGATGAAAACATAGTCATCTTCGTCCAGATAACCGATGTCTCCGGTGCGAAAGAAACCGTTGGACGTCATGCACGCCGCACTGGCTTCTGGATTATTCCAGTAACCGCTAAAATTGGCGACGCTGCGGATGCAGATTTCTCCGCGTTCGCCCTGCGGCATCGGCTTGCCGTCATCATCGAGGACGGCGATTTCGACCAGAGGTTTGGATGCCATGCCCGTGCTGTTGGGTTTTGCTTGATAGTTGGTGGAAACATTGCCCGCACCGACCCCATTGGTTTCTGTCAGGCCGTATCCGATAGCAGCAGGTGCTGTCGGGATTTCCTCGGCCAATCGTTTGACATGGTCAACGGGACGCGGTGCGCCGCCACCGGCCAAGCTTTGCAGGCTAGAAAGGTCATATTTCTTCCTGTCAGGATGAGTGAGGATTTCAAAGCTCATCAGGGGAACGCCTGTAAAGCTGGTAACCTTTTCCTGTTCGATCAGCTGCAGGGCAACGCTCGCATCCCATTTGGGCATCATCACAATTTTGCGGCCAAGAGCAAAGCTGACCAGCAGCATCGGCACTTCGCCCGTCACATGGAAAAGAGGCACTGTAAGAAGCATTGTGGGGGTTGGCGGTGTCGCGCTCACCAACCCATCCTCTGTCGCCAGCTGGAGCATCATCATCGCCTGGATGACATAGTTAAATGTGCCCTGCACAACGGAGCGGTGCGTGTGGAATGCGCCTTTGGATTGTCCCGTTGATCCAGAGGTGAACAGGATGGTCGCAATATCGTCGCCAGTCAGTTCAGGCAAAGGCGTTTCAGAAGTGCCAGTGCCGCCCAGCAGGGGAGCGAGCGCCTGATCCAGCGGTTTGGCAATGTCTAGCGTCACAATCTGCGCACCGCCTGCATAGCCGAAATCGATCAAACGCTGCGCGCGGGGGCTGTCAACGAACACGGTGCTGCACCCAACAGCGTCCATACCAGCGGCTAATTCAGCCCCCTGCCACCAGCCATTGAGCAAAGTGGCGATGCCGCCCGCCATCAATGTGCCCATGTAAAGCACGATCCAGCTGGGCGCATTGCGCATTGCAATGCCGATCCGGTCGCCTTTTTTGACACCGTGATCAGCAACAAGTGCGCCTGCAACATTTTGAGCTGCCGCATAAACGTCTCCAAAGGTGAGGCGCTCTTCACCCGCAACGATAAATTCTTTGTCAGCGTGGACGGTGCAAAAATAAGTAAAATAACCATTCATCGCAGGCGGAGCGGCTGCAACCATGGGCACATCAATGCCGTGCTGCGTGTAGGTCGTTAATGCCATCGCCTGGCCGGGAGCAGTCAATGCCGCTGTTGTTTCTCTAATGCGAATATCCAGCGCCGACGACATTGCGAATCTCTCCTTGGCCTTATGGCCTACCGCTCTATATGAAGGCCAATCTCATTGGGGAATAGCCTTGATCCTGTCTGTTATTGCAAACGCCGTTGCCCCGCTTAATTGGGCTGACTTTGGCCTTGATCCCGTTCTGGTTGAATTGGGCCCGCTGAAAATTCGCTGGTATAGTATGGCTTATATTGGCGGCATCATTTTTGGGTGGTGGTATTTGACCAAATTGGTCTCAGCCCCCGGCGCGCCAATGGCAAAACGGCATGTGGATGATTTCATTTTCTACGCCACACTGGGGATCATCCTTGGCGGACGATTGGGATATTGCCTGTTTTACAAGCCCGATATTTTTGCTCACCCGCTGGATGTGTTTAAGCTTTGGGAGGGCGGCATGTCGTTTCACGGCGGCGTGGCCGGGGTGGTAGTCGCGATTCTGTGGATGGTCCGCAAGGAAAAGCTGCAATGGCTGCGCGTCCATGATTATGTTGCAGTGGTTTACCCGGTCGGGCACATGTTCGGGCGCATCGCCAACTTCATCAATGGTGAGCTTTGGGGTCGCCAGACAGATGTAGCCTGGGGCATGATTTTTCCGGGCGCGGGCGATATGATCGCGCGTCATCCCAGCCAACTTTATCAAGGCGCACTGGAAGGCGCAGTGCTGGCCGCGATTCTCTGGTGGATGTTTTACAAAACGCAGGCTCGTTATGAACCTGGCCGGTTGGTCGGGGCATTTACGGCACTGATGGGGATATTCCGGTTTGGCGTTGAATTTTTCCGCGAACCTGACGTGGGCGTTACAGGCGCGTTTGGTCTGTCGATGGGGCAAGTCCTGTCTATCCCGATGGTCATTGTCGGCGCTTATTTCTTTTTTACGGCAAAGGGCCGCCGCCAGCGCGTTGAAAGCGTTGCAGGCAGCAGCAGCGTTGCGTGAACACGCAGACGCTTGCTGAACGATTAGCCGAAGCGATTGGGCAGGGCGGGCCGATATCCATCGCCAAATATATGGCGGCGGCCAACACGCATTATTACGGGTCTCGTGACCCTCTGGGCGTGGCTGGGGACTTCACGACCGCACCAGAAATAAGCCAGATGTTTGGCGAACTCATTGGTCTTTGGGCGGCAGACCTCTGGCTGCGGGTGGGCAAACCGGCCACTCACTGGGTCGAACTTGGCCCGGGCCGGGGGACTTTATCAGCTGATGCTCTGCGCGCGATGGCAACTGTAGGCTTTGAACCAACGCTACATTTGGTGGAAACCAGCACAGCGTTGCGCGCCCAGCAGGCGGCGCGCCTACCGATGGCGCGGTGGCACGACCATGTTGGCACATTGCCCAAAGATGCGCCGATGATTGTCATCGCGAACGAGTTTTTTGATGTGCTTCCCATTCAGCAGATCGTGCGCACCGATGATGGCTGGAGGCAGCGGCGCGTAGATGCCCGGGACGGCGCGTTCACCTTTACCAATGGCCCGACAGTTCCGCTGACCATCATCCCTGACGGTCTGAAGGATGCGCCAGAGGGCAGCATCATCGAATCCTGCCCCGACGGTGTCGATATCATGCGCCAATTGTGCCAACGCATTGGTGAACAGGGCGGCGCGGCGCTGGTCATCGACTATGGATATGCCGGGCCAGCAGTTGGTGACACGCTGCAATCCCTATCGAACCACATCTTTGCTGACCCTTTGCAGGAACCCGGGGAGCGTGATCTGACAGCGCATGTTGATTTTACCACGCTCGCTGCGATGGGTGAATTATGTGGGCTGGCTGTTCACGGGGCGGAGGATCAGGGGATGTGGCTGACGCGGCTTGGGCTGGCCGAGCGCGCGTCGGCACTTGCGCTTGCTGCGCCGGAACAGTCCGCAGATACAATGGCCGCTTATCGACGGCTGTCGTCACCTGATGAGATGGGACGGTTATTCCGAGTAATGGCGGTGTCGTCTGGCGATTGGCCAGTGCCTGCAGGTTTTAACTGATGAGTGGTGTCGAGGTTATTCGCGCGGAGGTGCTTGGCGGCGTGCCTCACGGGTTTCTGGGCAGACAAGGCGGTGTTTCGCAAGGGATCTATGCTGATCTTAACGTCGGGCTGGGGTCAGGTGATGATCAAGTTGCGGTCCAAGAAAACCGTGCGCGGGCGGTGGCAGCGGTCCTTCCAGCGGCGCCGTTGGTCACGCTGCATCAGGTGCATTCGGCAGATGTGGTGATGGTGACGGAAGCAATGCAGATTGATGCGCGCCCAAAAGCGGACGCGCTTGTTACCAATCAGTCAGGCTTGCTGCTTGGCATCCTTACGGCAGACTGTACGCCGATACTTTTGGCTGACGTGCAGGCTGGCGTCATTGGCGCTGCGCATGCAGGTTGGAAAGGCGCACTTGGTGGCGTTGGCGGGGCGGTTGTTGCGGCAATGGAGGCACTAGGCGCTGATCGCACCCGGATCGTGGCGGCGATTGGGCCTTGCATTGCGCGCGCATCTTACGAAGTGGACGATGGTTTCTTTCGCCGCTTTGCCGAACATGACGCTGAAAATGAGCGCTTTTTCACGTCTGGTCGCGCAGGCCATCATCAGTTTGATCTTGAAGGCTATAACGTCCATCGGCTTGCGCTTGCTGGCGTGGGGCGGATCGAGGCTTTGGGGCTGGACACTTATGGCGGCTCAAACCGTTTCTTCAGTTACCGCCGCAGCACCCACGCGGCAGAGCGGGATTATGGACGGCAGATTTCCATGATTGGACTGGCGGAATGACAGCGCAACGATTTGGCCTGTGGGGCGGTTTTGGCATTTTTGCGCTAATGCTTTTGCTGCCAGCACCCGAAGGTATGGCGCTGGTTGCGTGGCGCACGGCGGCGCTGACGCTATTGATGGCGGTCCTGTGGATGACTGAAGCTCTGCCGCTGACGGCCACTGCGCTGCTGCCTTTTCTTGTCCTGCCGCTGATGGGTGTCATGAAAACAGGGGAAGTGGCGGGGTCATATTTTTCGCCAATCCTCTTTCTGGTGCTGGGCGGTGCTTTCATTGCACTCGCCATTGAGCGGACGGGGCTGCACCGGCGGCTCGCGCTGGCAATCCTGGGGCGGTCAAGCGGCACGCCGGGATCGTTGCTGATGGCTTTCATGATTGCAACGGCGCTGATTTCGATGATTGTATCCAACACGGCAACAGCACTGATCATGATGCCTATTGCCGTCGCTGTGCTGTTTGCCAACGGAACCAAAGACGGGGACACTCACGGCATTGCCGGGGCGCTGCCGATGGGTATTGCCTTTTCCGCGTCCATTGGCGGGCTAGGCACACTGGTGGGCTCCCCGACCAATGCGATTGCGGCGGGGCTGATTGAAAAGAGCGTTGGTTATCGCATCGATTTTCTGACATGGATGGCGTTCGGAATGCCTATCGTCATTATCGCTATTCCGCTCGCTTGGGCCACATTGATGCGCGTGCAGGCCGTGCGCAGCGACGGTTTTGATGCCGGCGCAGCGCGAGATAGCATCGGCGATCAGGGGCAGTGGACGTCACCGGAAAAGCGCCTCATTCCGCTGATTCTATTGGTGGTCTCTGGCTGGGTGTTTCTGCCGTTTTTTACGAGTAATTTGCCCAAGGGGATGATCGAGGACGGCTCCACAGCAATCTTTGGTGCACTGCTGTTGTTCATCATCCCCGACGGCACTGGCCGGGCGTTGCTCAACTGGAAAGAGGCTGACCGTGCGCCGTGGGGCGTTATCATGATGTTCGGCGGCGGTCTTGCACTGGCTGCCGGTATCAGCGCGTCGGGGCTCGACAATTGGCTGGGTGAGGCGCTCAGGCCGCTTGCCGGTGTGCATCCCGTGATCATTGCGCTTGCACTCTGTGCCATTGTAGTCGTGGTGACGGAGTTTGCCTCCAACGTCGCAACTGCAAGCGGTGTTATGCCGGTCGTGGGCGGTCTCATCGCAGCAACGGGAGCTGATCCGGCACTGCTGGCCGTCAGTGCGGCCCTCGCGGCCAGCTGGGGCTTCATGTTGCCAGCAGGAACGGGGCCCAATGCCATAGGCTGGGCTACGGGGCATATATCTTTGCCGAGCATGCTGAAATCAGGGCTGATGCTTGATCTCGCTGGGATACCGCTAATTGTTGGGATGGTGTGGTTGATGAGTCAGTTTATAGGGTAGGATGCTTTAGAAATGAAGCACGTTGGCCGCCGCCAAACCTGTCTTCCCTGAGCTCGTCGAAGGGCCGCACTTTTTGACGCTTGGTGCCTAAACAAGAACAGCCCTTAGACAAGCTCAGGGAAGACAGGTTTTTACTACATCTATTGTCTAAAGACGCTTCTGCGTTGCTTTCCACGCTTTCAGCGCGGTCATGACACCCGTCACATGGCCGCGGTAATCGCCATTGCTGTGCGCATAGAGGATCTGGCCGTTCGGCGCGATCAGGTAGGACGTCCGGTTGGTGCGCCCAATCACGGGGATGGCGACATCGAAGCCCTTGGCCATTTGTTTCGTTGCTATGCCAACGGGGAACGCGCTGCGGCATTCTTCGACCGAGAATTTGGCAAGTTTTTCGATAGAGTCACCTGCAGCACCAATCACCGATGCGCCAAGCTTTTTGAATTCCGGCATCGCTTCGGCAAATTCATGCGCCTCGGCCGTGCAACCTGATGTGAAGGCGGCTGGGAAGAAATAAACAACGACAGGCCCCTTTTTGCGGGCAGCATCAAGCGAGAACGTAAACGGCTTGCCGCCCAATGCGGCCTGGGTTTGGAACGAAGGCGCAATCGCACCGGGCTTTAGCGCCGCAAATGAAGGGGTCGTTACGGCGAGCGCAAGTGTGACGATGAAAGCGGCGCGCATAGTCTGTCTCCAAGGATATGGTGGGCGCTAACGGGCTCGAACCGCTGACCCTCTCGGTGTAAACGAGATGCTCTACCAACTGAGCTAAGCGCCCTTGTTTTGTCTCTTTGCCCCAAGGCGCGCCCGGCGACAAGCCTATATGATCATGCCGCCTGCTTTCTTGGCGGCATCGAAATACCGCGCCATGCCGTTCATGGCGGTTGGCGCGAGCTGGATGAAGATACGCCTGCCGTCGTCAGGATCAGCACAGCGTTCAAACAGGCCGTGGTCGGTCATCGCCTTGATCCAGCGCAAAGCCGTGGTGGGCGGCACAGAGGCGGCAATGCAAAGGCTTGAAACGGCAACTTGCGCCTCTTCTAACTGCGCAGCCATTAGATCAAGCAGCATGTCCCACGCCGGGTCAGCGAACAAGCTGGTCTCAAAAAACTGATCCCGCATCCGCCGCACGCGCAGAATGCGGCGGACTTCATCAGCGGTTGGCATGGGCGCTTGCGTGCCGAAATCTGCGGGTTCGGCGCGGAAGCTTAGCTGAACGTCCGACATCGCAGAGGCTGCCAGCCGCCCGGAGGATGCATCGGTGGACGAGAGCGAAGACAAGGCACGTGCAATGCGGCTCACCTCGTCAGCAAGCCGGCGCAGGCGCTGAGTGTCGATCTCTGTTGCCACATCGCGGAGCAGCGGTTGCCCTTCGGCCATATGTGTTGCAATTGCTGCTACGCGCTCTGTCAAGTCAGGCTCACACAACCAGCTCGTAAACGGTCCAGACGCGGCGCTTGTGACAAAATCAATCATGTCGCGGTTGGCCGATATGCAAAGCGGGGTCTTATGCGCTTCTGCATAGGCATCGGCGTTGGCCAACACTTTAGCCATGACTTCTGACGGATAGTCAGCCTCAATCAACAGCAGGTCAGCGCGCTCGCCTTTGTTGAACCAGTTGATTGCCTCAGACAATGTGAGTGCATTTCTCAGGAAGCCGCCTGTTGCGGTAATGGCGCGGTGTGCATCGGTCTGATCAATTGTTGCATCCGCAATCAAGATGACTTCGGTGCGGCGCTGCTCACTATCCACGATGCTGTCCCAATCGTTGGCCCAGTTATGGGTCCATTCCTTGAACATGTAAGTCTCCCTGTTGGTGCGTTCCTAATTCGTTCGAAAAGGAATGCCGCCAAAGCGGAGTCATGTCGCGTCGTATTCATACCATTTTGGTGCAGGCTAACAAGAGCGATTATGAGCGCTGTGCCGAAGTCCGCGGAATGGGGAAGAACCGCGCCATTCCGGGCTCGGAAACTCTGTCCGTTTCAGATATATTTTAGGACGTTTGAACGGCTGCTTTCAAATCTGCCACCAGATCGGTGCGTTCCCAGGGAAAGAAATCGCCTTCAGCCTTGCGTCCGAAATGCCCGTAAGCTGCTGTTTTAGCATAGATTGGCTTGTTGAGGCCCAGATGAGTGCGGATCGCGCGGGGGGTCAGCCCGCCTAATTTCCCAATGCTCATGATGGCGTTTTCGATCACATCATCGCCGACAGTTCCGGTTTCATGCGTATCGACATAGAGCGACAGCGGCTTGGACACGCCAATCGCATAGGCCAGCTGGATTGTGCAGCGCGTGGCAAGGCCAGCCGCTACGATGTTTTTCGCCAGATAGCGCGTGATATAGGCTGCCGAACGGTCCACCTTCGTAGGGTCTTTGCCCGAAAAAGCGCCGCCGCCGTGGGGCGCGGCACCGCCGTATGTGTCCACAATGATTTTGCGGCCCGTAAGGCCCGCGTCGCCGTCTGGCCCGCCAATTTCAAAGCTGCCAGTGGGGTTGATGTGATACTCGGTTTCAGTGAGCAAATGGGCTGGCAGGATGTCGGCAATGACGCTTTTCACATAAGCATGAAGGGTCGCTTCATTTGCGCCAGTGTCATAACCGGGGGCATGCTGCGTGGAAACAACAATTGCAGTCGCGGCAACAGGCGTGCTCTCTTCATACCGAAGCGTGACTTGGCTTTTGGTGTCAGGCTCCAGAAACGGAGCCGCGCCGCTGTGCCGGTCAGCGGCCATCCGCTCCAGAATCTTGTGGCTGTAATAAAGCGTTGCTGGCATCAGGTCAGGCGTTTCATCAGTCGCATAGCCAAACATGATCCCCTGATCACCAGCACCTTCGTCCTTGTTCCCACTCGCGTCCACGCCCTGCGCGATATGGACGGACTGGCCGTGGAGGTTGTTCAGGAACGTGAGTGTTTCCCAGTGAAAGCCTGACTGTTCATAACCAATCGCCTTAACCGTCTGACGCACCGTCGCTTCAATTTCTTCCTTGGCGCCGGGGGCCCACTCACCATTTTCATAAATGCCTTTGCAGCGGATCTCTCCTGCCAGCACAACCAGCTGCGTGGTGGTCAGCGTTTCACATGCAATCCGTGCTTCGGGGTCTTTTGACAAGAACAGGTCAACAATGGCGTCAGAAATCTGGTCAGAAACCTTGTCAGGATGGCCTTCCGAAACCGATTCGGATGTGAAGAGATAGCTGGTGCGCATGAAGGGTTCCTATTGGATATAAAGAAAGCTTTATGTGTGAATATGCGGCTCTTTAACCCAGCCGCTTGCGAACTGCAATCCCGATCAGCATCAGGATGATGGCAAAGCTAAGCGGCAGGATATTGCCATATCGGGCGAAAAGGGTCGGCGCATGTTTGCTGGGCAGACGCGCTTCGATAAAACCAGCTTGCTTGTAAGCGATCGACTTTACAATCTGACCATCGGCATTGATGATTGCAGAAATGCCGGTTGGGGTAGACCGGATAATCGGCAGCCCTTCCTCAATTGCGCGTAGCCGTGCCTGCGCCAAATGCTGCGGCGGGCCCCACGCGCCAAACCAGGCATCGTTGGACGGATTGAAGAGGAAATCAGGGCGGTTCTTCGCGTCAATCACTTGACCAGAAAAGATGATTTCGTAACAGATTTGCACGCCGACTTTGCCAAAGCCGGGAAGAGTGATGGTCTGCGCGCCGGGTCCAGGAATGAAATCAATGTCCCCTGGCACTAGCCGGGTCGCGCCCAGCGGCTCCAGCAGCCAGCGCAGTGCCAGATATTCGCCGTAAGGCACTAAATGGGCTTTATCATACCGGCCAACAATCTCTGCGCCTGGCGTCAACGCAAACATGCTGTTGCGGGCGCCGGTCAGATTGGCCTTCTTGTCAAAAATCAGCGCCGTGCCGCCAGTTAGCAGCATGTCCTTTGGCCCCATCAGGCTTGCCACGCGGGCCCGCGCCCATTCCTCTTTTTCCAGATAATCGGGGATTGCTGCTTCAGGCCATAAGATCAAGCGCGGAACAGGGCCGGGCTTTCCAGTCAGTTTTTCCAACTTTGCAAAATTAAGCGCGTCATAAGACGCTTCATATTTATCCTGCTGGCCAATGTTGGGCTGCACAATGCGGAGCAGAGGCAACCCGGGGTTCTGATCATGTTCGGGCACATCTGCAAATGTCATCAACAAGGCAAAGCAGGGAAGAATGAGCAAGCCAATGGCTCCAAACCACTTCCGCGTTGCGATCAGAACCAACGCACCTGAAATGAGGATCATGAGGCCTGACAGGCCGTAAGTGCCGACAAGTCCTGCGCCGTCTCCCATTGCAAGGCCCGCGACGCCAAGCGGGTTCCACGCAAAGCCAGTGAAGGCTGTGGCGCGCATCCATTCGGTGATGATCCATGCTGATGCGAAGAAAAGGGCAAAGGCCATTGGCTTCCCACGTCCTGCCCACCACGCCATCCCAGCAGCCATGGCCGGATAAACCGCCAAATAAAGCGACAGTGCCACGACCGCGATCCAACCAAGCCAGACGGGCATCGTTTCCTGATAACGAAACGACCCCGCAATCCAGTTGAGGCCCACCACGAAATGCCCGACCCCAAACCAATAGCCGCGTGCGAGCGCTGACTTAACGGTTTGCGCCTGCTGGAGAGAGAGGATCAGCAAGGCGAACGCCGCGAGTGTGATCCACCAAAGATTGAGTGGCTCAAAGCCTGTTGCCGATACAAGGCCAAGCGCAAGGGAGAGGGTTTTGGGGAATCGCGAGATGATCTTGGTCACGGGGATGCTATAACGCGGAATGTTAGGCTGAACAGATGTGGGGTTCGTCATTGCGAGCAAAGCGAAGCAATCCAGTGGACGCGGCGAACTGTCTGGATTGCTTCGCTTCGCTCACAATGACGGTTTGACTCAGAGGTTTGATCTATTACGCATCAACCCCAATCATGAACCGCGCCCTCATCCTTGCCTTGTCCGTCACCTCAATCGCAGCCGGCCCGCCAGCTTCGCTTAACGCGGATCAGGCTGAACAAGTGCGCTGCGTCGCTGCCTTGGCTGTGGCTGCCTATGATCAGCAGCGCGGTGCGCCGGGCTGGGCTGGCTTTCCGTGGCTGCCTGACCGCGGCAAACGGTTCAGCGGGATAATTGGTGACCGTCTGGTC
Source organism: Sphingomonadales bacterium (assembly GCA_031430995.1). Taxonomy (GTDB): domain Bacteria; phylum Pseudomonadota; class Alphaproteobacteria; order Sphingomonadales; family Sphingomonadaceae; genus Aquisediminimonas. The sequence continues at coordinate 11,279 of JANPCO010000085.1, forward strand.
AAAGACACTGGCCTATCCCGCGACGCTATTCGGCAAGCGATCATCGGCGAAGTGGCAGCCCTGCAAAAGCGCGCCAGCCCGCAACTAGAGGCACAAACGCTTGTCCGGTCCTGCATTGCGGTGATGGACAAAGTTGATCCGCCAAAAGCGCCGCCGTCGCTTCCCAAATGCGCGGCGATGGTCAGTATTGCCGCGCAGGATGCAGCCGCCGTTGATCCGCGATCTGTGCAAGCCAGACAGCTGAGCAATGTCGCGGCTATCCTGGACGCCAAAGCACGGGAGGAATTGCGCATGGCAGGCAATACTGAGCGGGAAAATGATGTTGTGATTGGTTTGGAAAAGGAAGCGATTGCCGCGCATTCCACACGCAACCGTATGAACGGCGTGGCCGATGACCTAAATATCGAGCATTGCTTCGCCGTCGCAGCGAAGGAGTAGAATGTTCTCCGGGCCCGGAGAACTGTATTGCTACCCCTTCTTCGCACTCACGCGCCAGATCTTGTTTCCACCGTCATCAGCCACAAGCAAAGCCCCGCCTTTATCCAGTGCCAGCCCCGCCGGACGGCCGTAAGCCACATCTTCATCCTTTGACAGGAAACCAGTGAGCACTGGCACAGGCTTTGCGCCCCGCACCGGAAAGCCGCGTTCGTTAAAGGGAATATAGACAACGGTAAAACCAGACTTGGGGGACCGGTTCCAAGACCCGTGCATGGCCACGAACGCCCCGTTGGCAAAGGATGCACCCACGGCGGCATCGCGACTGAACGCGAGACCCAGCGCGGCCACATGAGGACCAAGCGCATAGTCAGGCCGCTTGCTATATTGTTTCAAATCCATGCGTGTTTGCTTGACGCGACCATCTTCATTCTGGCCCCAGAAATAATAGGGCCAGCCGTAAAAAGTGCCAAAATCTATCGTGGTCAGATAATCTGGCGGGCCATCTGGCCCCAGCATGTCACGTTCATTCACTGTGGCCCATAAAGTTTGCGATTTGGGATTGAAGGCAAGGCCCGTTGGATTGCGCAGGCCGTAGGCGTAAATCAGGTTTTCGCCTGTTTTCAGATTATGCTGTTTGATCTGAGCCCGGTCCTTTTCGCTCTCCATCCCGTTTTCGCCGATGTTGCTGTTTGACCCAATGGTCACATAAAGCATGTTTTCCGTCGGGTCATAGGCCAGGTTTCGCGTCCAGTGATTGTTAGGGGTGCCTGCGGGCAAATCCATGATCTTGCGGCCTTTGGCTGTGATTTTCGTATCCCCCGGCGTGAACGGGAAGGCCATCACGCTGTCAGTATTGGCCACGAATAGTTCTGAACCAATCAGCGCCATGCCAAAGGGAGAATTAAGCCCTTCGAGCAGCGCTGTCTTCATTTCGGCCACGCCGTCTCCGTTGGTATCGCGCAACAGGCTGATCCGGTTGGCAGACACGGTTGATCCATTGGCCTTCATGATCAAATTGCGCGCTACCCAATCCTGAAATCCTTCGGTGTCGCGCGCAGGCTGCGTGCTTTCCGCCACCAGAACATCCCCATTGGGCAATGTGTAGAGCCAGCGTGGATGATCAAGATCGCCTGCGAATTCAGTGACGGTCGTTCCCGCAGCAGGTGTTGGTGCGGCACCCTTCGCCCAACCCTCAACGTTCGCAATGGCAATGGAGGGAAAGTTTTCAACCTTCAACTTGCTCAGATTAGGGTCAATCCCCTGAAGCTGGGCAATATCCAATTGCGCTTTGTTAGGTGTAAACAGGTACCATCCGCCGCCAATCAGCGCGACAATGAGGGCGATGAGGATATTGCGGATATGCTGTTTGCGAGTCATGTTCAGGCCTTGATTGATATCATTAACGTCTCGTAGCGCGGAAGGGTCCACGACGTCAAAGTTGGCAGTGCATCTGCTGTTGTATGACGCATCTGCTTCATGCATAGAGTAAGGCAATCATGCCCGATCCCGCCTCCAGTGCCCTGATCGCGCCCTTTCCGTGGAGCGATGTCTTTATCATCCTCGCGTTGATTGCGATCAACGGCGTCTTCGCCATGTCTGAAATGGCCGTTGTTTCCGCGCGTAAACCGCGCTTGGAAAATCTGGCGCGAAAAGGAAACAAAGGCGCGCAGGCAGCACTTCTGCTCACGTCCGATCCCGGGCGTTTTCTGTCCACGGTGCAAATAGGCATTACACTGATCGGGATCATCGCAGGGGCCTATTCCGGCGCGAGCCTGGGCGGGCCTGTGGGTTTGCGCATTGCCGCGATGGGGTTTGAGCCGGAACTTTCAGCCACAATTGGCTTTGCGATTGTGATCACGCTTGTTACGTTTTTCTCGCTGGTTATCGGTGAATTGGTGCCCAAACAATTCGCACTGCGCAAACCAGAACCGATTGCAGTCATTGTCGCGATCCCGATGCAAATCTTGTCGCGGATTACAGCGCCGTTCGTGTGGTTGCTGGACCGGACCAGCGCGCTGATCTTTCGCATCCTGCGTCTCAAACGGGAATCCGAAAGCCATGTGACAGCCGAAGAACTTCACCTGATTGTTGCTGAGGCGAGCAAATCAGGCGTGATTGAAGAAAGCGAACGCGCTATCATTTCCGGTGTTGTCCGTCTTGCTGACCGGCCAGTCCGCGAAGTGATGACGCCGCGCACGGAAATTGACTGGATCGATGTCGGGGCGTCGCAGGGTGACGTGCAACAACAACTCCGCGATACGCCGCACAGCCGCATCCTAGTGGCGCAAGGGTCTGTGGATGAGATTATCGGCGTCGTGCAGGCGCGCGATATCATGGCGTCGCTTCTTCGCAGCGAGGCAATTGACCTCCGCGCGCTCATGCGGCCCGCCCCAATTGTGCCGGACCAAGTCGACGCGATGGATGTGCTGGAGGCGCTTCGCGGGGCGGCTGTGCCCATCGCGATGGTTCACGACGAATATGGCCATTTTGAGGGGATTGTGACGCCTGCTGATTTGCTCGCCGCGATTGCGGGCGATTTTGTATCGGATCAGGATGAAGGCGATGAGCCCGCCATTGTCGAACGCGCCGATGGCAGCTTAATCGTCTCCGGTTGGACACCTGCCGATGCACTTGCGGACCGCATCGGGATCACCCTGCCCGAAGACCGCGACTATGCAACTGTTGCTGGTCTGGCGCTTGATATCCTCAAACGCATTCCTGATGTGGGGGAAATGTTTGAGGAACAAGGCTACCGGTTTGAGATCCTTGATCTGGACGGGCGGAAGATCGACAAGCTGCTGGTGGCTGAGGTGGAGGGTTAGGGTGGCTCTCGCCTTTTCCGCTCGCAATGACGAATCACTGGGACGAAAAATCTACCTAAACCCCGTCGCCTTGATATTTGAGTTCCAGATAGCGCCCCTGTGTTGCAAGCTTCGTCAGATCGCCTGCCGCCAGATTTTCGCTCATCCGGGCCAGTTCGCTGTCCACGACGGTCAGCCCTTCAATCAGCTGTTTATCCGGGTTCAAGCCACCTGCGCTTTCGCGGCGCAAATGTTCTGGCACGCGGGCGTATCCGCTAACCAGTTCAGGCAGTTCATCAGCGATCAGGCGGCGCACCGCAAAGGCGGCTTCGGTCTTTTCGTCAAGCATTTGCAGCTGCGGTGCCAGCTGTTCCAGCTTCAGTCCAATGCCGTCGGCAAGGCGCTGAGCAGGCGGGGGGAGCAAGCGGCGCTGGCTGGCGAGCCATTCTTCGGTGGAAAGCGGCAGGCGGGCAAGTGCTGTCGTCGGCAAGGCAGCCGCGTTCGGGCCTGACCCCGTTGACCACAGCACAGCGGCAATTGCCAGTCCGACATAGGCCATCACGGCAAGCATGATGCCCCCAATGCCAAGCGGCTGCACAAACAGCGCGAACAACGGTACGCCAAACAGGAATCCCGCTGTCAGCCACGCGAGCCGCTTAACCTTGATAAATCCGGCCCGCGCAACGCGTTCAATCGTCCGCTTTTGCAAACGAGACGTGCCACCGTGGCGGTTAAGCGCGTCTTCAGCGCGGGAGAGGACGTCTTCGGCGCGCATCACTATACCGGCGCAAACGGACTAGGGCCGCTCGCTTCAATTGAGGATTGAGCCTGGCCTTCGGCGCGCGCGATATAGCCTTTGGATTTTTCAACTTCGCCCGACAGCGTGTCGACTGTCGTTTTCATCGAAATGAGGGCCTTGGCCTTGAACGTGTCGATCTGATCCATGGTGATATAGATATTCTCAAACGCGCGCTTCAGGGTTTCAACTGGAATCGTGCTGGATGCTGCCTGTTCATGGATGGCAGCCGTCTGGGTCTTCAGCATCTCACCAGTTGAATCGATGATGTTGGCGGTGGTCGTGTTAAGCGCGGTGATCTGGTCCAGCACCAGTTTCTGGCCAACCAGCGCCTGACTGACCGTGACTGCCGTGCGTAGGGCTGCCACTGTCGTGGTCGATGCGCGGTCAACGCCTTTGATCAGTTCGACATTATTCTTCTTCACCAGATCCAGCGCCAGATAACCCTGCACCGTGACGGCCATTTGCGTGAGCAAATCCTGAACGCGTTGGCGAGTGTAGAACAGAGCACTATCTTTCAGCGCCTTGGCCTTGGCGGGCTCCGGCATTTCAAGGTCAGCCGCTTTGCTTTCCAGCTTCGCATCGAGCGCCTTGGCAATGTAGATCATTTGTTCCAGCCGCCCCATCGCAGCCCACAGCTGCTGACGCTCCACATCAATGGCAGCATTGTCTTTTAGTAATTCGTCTTTGCCTGATGACAGACTGCCGAGGATCGATGAGATATGGGTTTGCGATGAGCTGTAGCTGTCAAAATAGTCCCGCATCTTATTACCAAATGGGATGATGCCGAACAGCTTCTTTCGCGTGAACAAATCGCCTTTTTTACCGGGATCAAGATCCTCAATGGTGCGCCGCAGCTGGGCCAGATCCGCGCCAACGCCTGAGTCTTGATCCATCGCGCGCACTGGGCGATCCAGGAAACGATTCGATTGTCCCGCCGCATCGGCAATTTCCTTGCGGCCCATATTGGTGAGTTGATCAACTTTCTTCCCGAATTCGGGCGAGTTTGGATCAAGCAGGGCGAGTTCATCAACAAAGGCCTCCGCCTTGGCCTCCAGCGCGTTCGTCTGCTCAGTTTTCAGCGGCACGAGCCCAGCCGCCTTTTCCGGCGAAACCACGGGGACGGGGTCGGGGGCAGTCAAACTGATCTCAGCATCCTGAACTTGCGTGGCCAAGTGCGGCACTCCTTTTGCGCGAGGAAACACGGATATAGGTGGCTTTGCTGTATTGTTCAAGTAACACGGTTTAGCCTCGCCGCGATCCAGGCAGAGATGATCAATTGCAACTGGTGATAGATGAGCAGTGGGATGATGATCAGCCCCGCCTCAGCGCCCGGAAACAGGATGCGTGCCATCGGCGCCCCTGTCGCCAAGGATTTGTGCGCGCCGGAATAAAAGAGCGTGATGCGATCTGCGCGTTTGAGGCCAAGGATGCCGCCCAGCGCCCAGCTTCCCACCATTGCCGCGCACAAGAGTGCTGTGATGAAGGCGCAAAGCACCGCCAGCTCCAGTCCACTCAACTGGTTCCAAAGCCCCTCATTCACTGCGGCACTGAACGCGACATAAACTGCGAGGATTATCGTCAGCTTATCCATCCGCCCGATCCAGACTTTGTGGCGGTCTGCCCACGCGGCCAGCCACGTTCGTGCGATTTGCCCCAGCGCAAAGGGCAGCAGCAGCAGAAGCGCGACTTTGCCCACCGCGCCTGCTCCAACGCCTTCGCCGCCAACCTGCGTAATTGCAGCAAAAATTAGCGGTGTCAGGATGACTGCTGAAAGATTGGAAAGCGCCGCCGCAATCACCGACGCCGCGACGTTTCCGCCCGCAAGTGATGATGATGAAATCGCTGCCTGCACCGTTGATGGCAACGCACAAAGGAACAGCACGCCCAGCCAGAGCCCGGGGCTCAGAAGATCGGGCATGAACGAAGACGCCGCCAGCCCCATCACGGGAAGCACCCCGAAAGTGAACGCCAGCACCGCCAGTTGCAGCCGCCAATGCCTCACCCCATCCCACACCGCGCTGTGGGCAAGACGCAGACCGTGAAAGAAAAAGAGCGCAAATATGGCTACATTTGAAACCGCGCTAACGGCATCCAGCGCGCGTCCCCGTGCGGGCAGCATGCTGGCAAGCGCAATGGTTGCGATGAGGAGGAGGATGAACGTGTCAGGAATGAACCGGCGCGACATGGCAGCGTAAGTGGCCGAACGACGCGTGCACCTCAAGGACTTAAACGAAACCCTCCGGGAAACGTCGGGATGGTGCTTGCATCGCCGTTGTCCCGGCTCCCGGCGGGTCGCTGTTTCAGGACCCATGCCTCAATGGCTGCGCCAAATCTCGATCGTGCGAGTTTGTATCGAAACGCGAGGCATGGATGCTGAACCGAGTTCAGGATGAGAGCATTTATCTAAATTGCTATGATTAAACAAGAAAAACATCTATAAGCATCCACACAGACCCTGCACAGCTACGGCAAATCAATCACTTACGCCGCCGATCTGCACGGATTCTGCACAGTGGAGGATGGCGATGGCGTTTATCACCGATAAAGAGGAACTCAAACCCGGTTTAATCATCTTCCGGCGAGGCGACGTGGTGCACAGCAATTTCTACTGCCGCATCAAACTTCCAAAGGCCGACCGCTATAAGACCATTGCTCTAGGCACTACCGACCTGAGAGCTGCCCGCGAGCTGGCCGTCGACAAAGACGCTGAAATCCGCGTTTTGCTCAAACATGACCATCCCGTGTTCAATCGCTCGTTCCGGAAAGTGGCGGAGGAATATATCGCCGTGCAGCAGCGTCGCGCTGACACAGGCGAGATTTCCGCCGCGCGAGTTAAAAATCTCAAAAACGTCTTGCTTGGTGCGCTGGACCGATATGTCGGCAGCACACAGGTTCACCTCATAGGGCCGGATCGCTGGAAGCAATATCCGACATGGCGGCGCGAGAACGGGACGGGCCGACACCGCGCCCAGATCAGCGATGCCACCATTGAGTTCGAGATGGGCGCATTCAATGCCGCCATGAACTTCGC
>JANPCO010000086.1:0-9589 GCA_031430995.1 Sphingomonadales bacterium
CTTCGATGCGATTACAGGATTTTCAACAGCGCCGCTGCGCTTTGCCAGCCATGCCGGGTTGTGGCTGGTTGCAGCTTCGGTTTTGATTCTGGGCTATATCCTTATCGGGTGGCTGCGCGGCAACACAGTAGAGGGCTGGACATCGCTGATGCTGCTGGTCGTGCTGCTGGGCGCGGCACAAATGTTCGTGCTTGGCATGATCGGGGAATATCTGGGGCGGCTGTATATGGAGGTGAAGCGCAGGCCGACTTACATCGTCGCCGATATCACCGGGCCTGTTGCAGGTTCACCAAAGCTTGGTCATCATGCCGTCACAACCGCCACCAGAGAAACCCCGATAGGCAGTGACACTCGCCCGACCAAATGAGCCTCAAACCCGAATATGGCTTCAAACGACGCATTCACGGGGGCAGGGGGCAAAGCATCATCGCTGCCTTCTTTCCCGCGCAACTGGTCGAATAAACGTGACGCCACAGCCAGCGGGAAAAGCAAGCTGTTGATCGCGCTGAGATAAGTGATTTTCAGCCCAGCATCGGCCACTGCGGCCTTCAATGTTTTACGCGTGTAGCGCCGGTGATGATGGTTCGCCACATCATGGGCGCTCCATAGCCACGGATGGGCAGGCACTGCGATTAAAATGGTTCCCCCCGGTTTCAGACGCCGGGCCATGCTGCGCAGCGCGGCGCGATCATCTTCGATATGTTCGAGCACATCAAGGATCGCGATCATATCATAGGCTTCGTTTTTCACACCAACTAGGTCTGGTAACGGCGATGTGCCGACGTTACGCCCCAGCCGCGCCTCAGCAACGCCGCGTGCCGCATCATCAACTTCAATCGCATCGACAGTGCCAAACCGACCAAGCATCCCCAGATTATGCCCTGTGCCACAGCCAATTTCCAATATGCTTGCAGAGGGCAGCAGCACGACACGCCGTTCGATCAGCGCCGCCAGCACTCGTCTGCGCGCGCGATACCACCAATGCTGACTGTCAAGTTCAGCCATCCGGTCATAAAGGATACGGTCCATCAGCCAAAAACCCATTTGCGGTTGAGTGTGAACGTGAGGATCGGCGTCACGCAAATAATCGGAATGACGGACCACCAGACAGGCCCGCCCAGATATTTGGTCAGAAGCCAGACGAAAAACTGATTGGATGCAAAGCCCATCGTGTTGACAATGAAGAACCGCGTCGTGCGCACGGCCGCATTGTCACGCGCTCCGTGCCCTTTGAAACTCAGCCTTGAATGGAGCAGATAACCAACTCCCGTAAATGACAGATAGACTATCGTCATCGATAACAGCGGCTCAACGCCCAAAAGCTCCGCCACGGCCCAATAAGCCGCCGCCACAAGCACGGTCAGAATTCCTCCGGTCAGCCCAAAACGAATGATCTGCCTAAGCAGAGCGAGCCGTTCCTGCTGCAACTGTGCACTTTGTCCCTGTTCCATTTTCTCTTGGCCTGCCACGCGATATCTTGCCCTTTTATGCTGCGGCCCTAATGGCGGATGATGATCAGGGGAAGCAAATCATGAACTCTCGTTTTGATGGCGCCGCAAATAGGCAGCGCTGGTTCCTGATGACTTTTGCAGCCTGGGTGGTGATTGCAGTTTACTTCGTCATTATCCGCTGGGCGCAGATCCACTGGTTTTCGCTTGGCGATACCGACGACAATATGCGCCTGATGCAGGTGCGTGCGCTGCTGAACGGGCAGGGCTGGTATGATCTGCACCAATACCGGCTTAACCCGCCGGAAGGCGCGGATATTCACTGGTCGCGCTTTGTTGATTTGCCACTGGCTGGGCTCATCTTGTTGTTCAAACCGTTTATCGGCGGCGCGAACGCAGAATATGTGGCGATTACAGTGGCGCCGATTATCCCGCTGCTGGTCGCTATGACAGGGCTCACTGTTGCCACGCGGCGCTTGATTTCGCCTTATGCGTTTATCATCGCCATTGCCGTCATGATGTTCTGCCAGGCAATGCTGAGCATGTACATGCCGACGCGGATTGACCATCACGGCTGGCAATTGGCATTTCTCCCCTGGCTGGTCGCGGGAATTTCTGACCCAAAGGCGGCGCGCGGCGGCATTACGATTGGTATCGCATCGGCATTCTCGCTGGTGATTGGGCTGGAAATGGCGCCGTATCTGGCCATTGTTGCAGGCGTTATTGGGCTGCGCTGGATTTTTGAGACGGGCGAAGCTGCACGTCTGCGTAGCTTTGGTCTTGCGCTCGCTGGCGCTACAGCCGCCGGTTATCTCGTGTTTGCTTCAACACTCAACAGCGTGCCGCGCTGCGACGCGCTGTCCCCTGTATGGCTATCGGTTGTGCTGTCAGGCGGCGCGCTTCTCCTGGGGCTCTCGTTCATCACAACACCAGATTGGCGCGTGCGCATGGGCGTCGCGCTGGCTGGAGCCGCAGCGATGAGCGTCGGTTTCGCGCTTGTCTGGCCGCAGTGTCTGGGCCGTCTGGAGGGGATTTCGCCAGAACTCTATCAGCTTTGGTTTTCCCACATTCGCGAAGTGAAGCCAGTGACGGAACAGAGCTTTGAAGTGCAGATCGCGCTTGGATTTTCTGCTGTTATTGGCCCCGTTGGGGCTTTGTTCGCCATGATCCGCGCCCGCGGGACGGATCGGTTCGGCGCATGGGGTGCAGTGTTTCTGCTGTGCCTGTGTTCCGCAGCGCTGCTCTTGTGGCAGAGCCGCGCCGGGCCAGCGGTGCAAATGCTGTCAATACCGGGCGCAACGGCGCTGGGGTGGCTCATCATGCCAAAGATGCGCGCCAGCCGATCAGTCCTGGTGCGCGTCTTCGGTACAGTTGCGGCCTTTGCAGTCATTTCTGGCCTTGCCGTTCAGATGCTGCTGATCCTGAAGCCAGAACCAGTCGTCAAAGGCGGCAAGGACTTGTCGGCCAAGGCAAACTCCCGCTGCGCAACAATCCCCGCACTTGCACCGATTGCAAAACTGCCCGCAGGCACTGTGTTCACATTTGTCGATTTGTCGCCGCGTTTGATTGTGCTCACCCCGCACAGCGCCATTGCGGGGCCCTACCACCGTAACGGCGATGCCATATTGGCGGTCCACCGCGCCTTTCGCGCACCCCCGCAAGAGGCGGAGGCCATCGTGCGGTCACGTGCTTCGCGTTATGTTCTGATTTGCCCGAACAGTTCAGAATCGACCCTTTATAAAGTGGAAAGACCCAGTGGATTTTATGCGCAGTTGGCAGCGGGCAAGGTTCCAACGTGGTTGAAACCGGTCGTTTTGCCCAAAGGATCGCCCTACACAATGTGGGAAGTACTGCCCGGTAAAAAGTAGGGCCTTGTGACACTTGATGGCAGTTGCCCCGTGCGTGAGGTTTTTCTATAGGCACGTGGGCTTACTGATGCTCCCATCCCAAGGAAAACGCCTCCCATGCGAACCACCTCTGCTGCGCTGGACCGGATTCAGCCCTCTGCCACACTTGCGATGACGAGCCGTGTGCTTGACCTCAAAGCGCAAGGCGTTGATGTCATTGGCCTGTCGTCGGGTGAGCCAGATTTTGACACGCCTGATTTTGTGAAAGACGCCGCGATTGAGGCTATTCGGTCTGGCAAAACCAAATATACCAATGTCGATGGAACTCCAGAGTTGAAGGCCGCCATTGTCGCCAAGTTCAAGCGTGACAATGGTATCGATTATGCACCTGCCCAGATCAGCGTCAACGTGGGCGGAAAGCACACTTTGTTCAACGCGCTGGTTGCCACGATTGACGCCGGCGATGAAGTCATCATTCCCGCGCCTTACTGGGTCAGCTATCCAGATATCGTCGCATTTGCAGGTGGAAAACCGGTGTTTGTCGAAGGGCCAGCGGCGCAGGGGTATAAGATCACGCCCGAGCAACTGGAGGCGACGATCACGCCGCACACGCGTTGGTTGATCCTTAATTCCCCGTCCAACCCGTCTGGCGCCGCTTATTCGGCGGGAGAGCTTAAGGCATTGGCAGATGTTTTGGTGCGTCACCCCCATGTGATGATCATGACCGACGATATGTACGAACATGTCTGGTATGCGGATGAGCCGTTTGCCACGATCTTGCAGGTTTGCCCGGAACTTTATGATCGCACGCTGACAGTCAATGGCTGTTCCAAAGCCTATTCAATGACCGGCTGGCGCATTGGTTTTGCGGGCGGGCCGCTGTGGCTGATCAAGGCTATGGCAAAGCTGCAATCCCAGTCCACTTCTAACCCCTGTTCGATAGCGCAGGCTGCGGCAACGGCGGCGCTCAACGGCGATCAAAGCTTCTTGCTCGCCCGTAACGAAGCCTTTCGCGGTCGGCGGGATTTGGTCGTGTCGATGCTCAACCAAGCCGCAGGCCTGAGATGCCCCACGCCCGAAGGTGCGTTCTACGTCTATCCCGATGCCAGCGGCTGCATGGGCAAGACCACTCCAGACGGAAAGGTCATTGAGACTGACACCGACCTGATCGACTATTTCCTCGACACCGCCCAAGTCGCAGCTGTGCCCGGCGCAGCTTTTGGCCTGTCACCAGGATTCCGGATTTCCTACGCAACGTCAGAGGAAATTCTAACTGAGGCCTGCATCCGGATTCAAAAGGCGTGTGGGGATTTGCGGTAGGGGCTGTCGAAGGTCAGTCGCGGGTAGAGTGGGCCGAATTGGGCAGACATTAAGCGGCTCGCTCCAACGCCGTCTCAGCCTCCTGCACCAACGTGGCCAGAATGTCGGCCAGCGGTTCTTCGGATTTTACCATGCCAACGGACTGCCCAGCCATAAGTGATCCGTTTTCGATGTCGCCTTCAATGACGGCACGGCGAAGCGCACCGGCCCAGAAGTGTTCAATTTCCAGCTGAGCTGCGCCCATATCGACTTCGCCCCGGTCAAGCATTCCTGCGACTTCGATTTGCTTGCGGGTGAATTCCTCCATGCCGACGTTTTTAAGGGCGCGGACGGGGATGACGGGCAAGCGAGGGTCAATCTGGATGCTGGACACAGCATCACGAGCTGACGCACGGATGAAGGCTTTCTTGAACGCGGGGTGGGCAATGCATTCCGTCGCGCACACCAGCCGCGTGCCGATTTGCACGCCAGCGGCACCCTGTTTCAGATATGAGGCAATCATTTCGCCCCGGCCAATGCCGCCCGCCACGAACACCGGCACTTGGTCGGCAACTTCGGGTAATATCTCTTGCGCGAGGACAGAGGTGGAGACGGGGCCGATATGGCCGCCTGCTTCCATACCCTCAATCACCAACGCATCGACGCCGGACCGGATCAGCTTTTTCGCGAGTGACAAGGCAGGCGCAAAGCATATGACCTTGGCTCCAAGCGCTTTGATCGCATCCAGTGCTCCTGCGGGGGGGAGGCCGCCCGCCAGCACAACATGAGTGACTTTGTTCGCGGCACACACTTCAATTAGTTCAAACAGCTGTGGGTGCATGGTGATCAGGTTGACGCCAAAGGCCCGCGTCGCCATCGCCTGCGTGGCTTTGATTTCCGCATCAAGGATTGCCGGCGGCATGGCCCCGCCCGCAATCACGCCGAAACCGCCGGCGTTAGACATGGCAGAAACAAGATGCCGTTCGCTGATCCAGCTCATCGCGCCGGCCATGATGGCGACGTCTGATCCGAAGAAGGCGTTGCCACGCGCCATAAGGGCATTCAGGCTGTTCATGCCGCTTCAACTTCTGCATCAAGACCGTAGGCAGTATGTAGCACGCGCACTGCAAGCTCTGTCTCATCCTCATCAATCAAAACCGAAACCTTGATTTCCGACGTCGTAATAGCTTGAATGTTGATGCCGCGCTGGGCGAGGGCGGAAAACATGGTGGAGGCGACCCCGGCATGGCTGCGCATGCCCACGCCGACGACGGAGATTTTGGCGACGCGCGTGTCATGGACCAGCCGTTCGTAACCAATTGCGTCCTGCGCCTTCCCCAGCAGATCAAGCGCGCGCGCCAATTCTGCCGCAGGCACAGTGAAAGTGACATCAGTTGATCCTGTGTCGTGGGCGATATTCTGAATGATCATATCGACGTTGATGCTGGCGTCTGCGAGGGGGGAAAAGATACTGGCGACTGCGCCGGGTTTATCGGGCACATGTGTAAGCGTCACTTTGGCTTCATTCTTGTCATGGGCGATACCAGTGATCAGTTGGCGTTCCATATCATCATCTCCAATATCATCATCGCCGACAATGAGCGTGCCGGGCAGGTCTGCGCTGTTCCGATCATCAAAGGATGACAGAACTTGAATGCGCACATTTTCTTTCATCGCAAGGCCAACAGAGCGGGTTTGCAGCACTTTTGCGCCGACACTCGCCAGTTCGAGCATTTCTTCATAAGTGACTTTAGCCAGTTTGCGCGCGCGTGGCACAATGCGCGGGTCTGTGGTGTAAACGCCGTCCACGTCAGTGTAGATGTCGCAGCGGTCAGCTTTGATCGCGGCGGCAATAGCGACAGCTGACGTGTCTGACCCGCCACGGCCGAGTGTTGTAACGCGGCCGTCGGCTGTTATTCCTTGAAATCCGGGGATCACAGCCACTTCGCCAGAGGCTATCGCCGCGATCAGCGCATCTGTGTCAATGTCCTCAATCCGGGCGGAACTATGCGCGTCAGATGTCTGGATTGGCATTTGCCAGCCTAGCCAGCTCCGCGCCTTCACGCCCATGGCCTGGAGCGTTATGGCGAGGAGGCCAGACGTGATCTGTTCGCCAGCAGCGACAACAACGTCATATTCTTTGGGATCATGTAAAGGTGCTGCTTCGCGGCAGAAATTGACAAGCCGGTCAGTTTCGCCTGCCATCGCCGACACCACCACCGCAACTTGGTTTCCAGCTTCAACTTCGCGCTTCACACGGGCGGCGACTTTGCGAATCCGCTCCGTCCCGGCCATCGATGTGCCGCCAAATTTCATCACGATGCGCGCCATGGATCCCCGGTGTGAAATGAACGACGGTCAAGCGGCCGTCTCCAGACGCGCTTGTTAGGCAAAGAGGCTCTCCGTGGCAAGGTTCGGGTTTTGTCCTCAGTGACGCTGCTTAAGGCCGTAACGCGCGAAACGAGTTGATGATCGGTGCCAATCTGATATCCCTGAACTATGGCAACAAACAGCATGACAATAAGCGCGCAAGAAGCCGCACATTTCGGACAATTGGCGGCAGATTGGTGGAATCCGGCGGGGTCTTCGGCGATGCTCCACAAGCTCAACCCCGTGCGGTTGCGCTTTGTTCGGGACGCTATTGATGCGCATTGGGGCAGCGACACACGCAGTTTTAGGCCGCTGGCTGGCAAAACAGCCCTTGATGTTGGCTGTGGCGCAGGGTTGATGACTGAGGCGCTGGCGCGGATGGGTGGCGCAGTGACGGGGCTTGATGCAGCCCCTGAAAATGTTGCCGTTGCCGCTGCCCACGGTGAAGCACAGGGACTTTCGCTTTCCTATATCTGCAAAGATGTGGCCGAATTTTCAGGCCAATTTGATCTGGTGACTTCCATGGAAGTGATCGAACATGTGGCAGACCCTGCGCTATTTACGGCGTCCCTGGCTGCGCGGTTGGCCCCGGGTGGGCTAATGATTATTTCCACACCCAACCGCACGCGGCTGTCAAAGCTGGGCTTGATCACCATTGGCGAAGGCCTTGGCCAGATCCCAAAAGGCACTCATCACTGGGATGCATTTTTAACGCCAGAGGAATTAACGGCGATGGTTGAGGACGCTGGGCTCACAGTCACCGATACGCGCGGCCTGTCATTCAATCCCGCCAAGGGCTTTGCGCTTTCGGATGATTTATCGCTCAATTATCTGATGGCCATCCAGCGCCGCTAAGCGCAAGGGCTGCCATTGCTGCTTGATCTTAGACACGGCGCGCACTAAGCCCGGCGTGATATCAGGCCGCTCCGAAAGGGGCGGCCCTTCTTTTAACTGGAGACTTCGCATGGCTCAGCCCCTTATGCCCCATGCCACGGCTGCTTGGCTTGTTGACAATTCGGCCCTGACATTTGAACAGATTGCGGGGTTTTGCGGCCTGCACATCCTCGAAATTCAGGCAATTGCCGATGAAACGACAGGTACGAAGCTGATCGGTCGTGATCCCATTCGCGCGCATGAACTGACACAGGTCGAAATTGATAAGGGCCAGGCAGACCCGAATTACGAAATGCAAATGGCGCGCGTTATTGATTCCGCGACCCGCACAAAAGGGCCGCGCTACACGCCAGTATCGAAGCGTCAGGATAAGCCGGACGGTATCGCGTGGATTTTGCGCAATCATCCCGAACTGTCCGACGGCGCAATAGGCCGCTTAATCGGCACGACGCGGAACACCATTCAGGCGATCCGCGATCGTTCACATTGGAATATCCTTGAAATCTCGCCGAAGGACCCAGTAACGCTGGGGCTATCGTCGCAGCGCGAACTTGATGCGGCAGTGGCCAAAGCGGCTAAGGCGAAGGGTCTTGCCGCGAAGACCGATGACCGGTTGGAAGGGGACCGTGCGGCTCTGATTGAGGAGCTTCGGGCCGAACGTACTGCGGCTCATGTCGCCGCCGACGCGGCTCTGGCGGCGGAGAGCGCTCATCCGGTCCCAAATCCCAATCCCACAGCCAAAGACCTTTTCGGCGCGTGAGCCGAAACACATCGCCAGACGCATCACTGACAGCTGACGATAGCTTTACGGAAACTAGTGCCGCAGGGCTCACTTACCCGTGGGGCGCGCGCACGCCGGGCGCTGGCGAAACGATCCGCGTTGCCAGCGGCGTCAGTTGGGCACGAATTCCGATGCCGGGCTCGCTTGGGCATATCAACACATGGCTGCTTGATGATCATGACGGCGTCATGCCCGTTGATACTGGAATGCTGCTAACCCTGTGCAGTGACGCCTGGAAAGCGCTTTTTGATGGTGATTTGAAGGATCGCCCCGTCACGCGGGTGCTGTGCACTCATTTGCATCCCGATCATATTGGCCTGGCCGGATGGCTGTGCAAACGGAGCAGTGTTGACCTCTGGATGTCGCGCGGGGAATGGCTGACGGCCCGGATGTTGACGTCTGATGCACGCGATGAAATGCCAGAGGCGTTCATCACTTTGCAGCGTGAGGCGGGTTGGGATGAAGATAATCTCACCGATATGCGCGCGAATGGCTGGGGTCGGTTTGGCCGGATGGTGTTTGAAATGCCTGTCAGTTACCGGCGGTTGCAAGACGGGCAAATACTTGATCTGAGCGGCCACCGCTGGGATGTTGTCGTGGGATCAGGCCATAGCCCCGAACATGCCTGCCTTTGGAACCAGCAAGACGGCGTTTTGATTTCAGGCGATCAAGTGCTGCCCCGGATCAGTTCGAACGTATCGATCAATGTGAGTGAGCCTGAGGCAGACCCGCTGGGCGAATGGCTGTCATCGATCGACATGCTGCTGGAGAAGCTGCCCGCAGACCTTCTTGTCTGTCCTGCTCACGGAGAGCCATTCAAAGGCCTTCACACGCGGCTTGTCGCCCTGCGCGATGAACATCATAAGCGGCTGGATGATGTTGCCGCGGCGGCCAAAGCAGCGCCACTGCGCGTGGTGGATACGTTCAAGCTGTTGTTCAACCGCGAAATT
>JANPCO010000087.1:0-4309 GCA_031430995.1 Sphingomonadales bacterium
GGCCGCACGATCACTGGCGCGAACAAGCGTCCGCTGAAGTCGCTGTCGGATATGCTGAAGGGCAAGCAAGGCCGGTTCCGCCAGAACCTGCTCGGCAAGCGCGTCGATTATTCGGGTCGTTCGGTCATTGTGACGGGCCCGGAACTGAAGCTTCATCAGTGCGGCTTGCCCAAGAAAATGGCACTCGAACTGTTCAAGCCGTTCATCTATTCGCGCCTTGATGCCAAGGGTCTGTCGATGACGCTGAAGCAAGCCAAGAAATGGGTTGAGAAGGAACGTAAGGAAGTCTGGGATATCCTGGACGAAGTGATCCGCGAACATCCTGTGATGCTAAACCGTGCGCCAACGTTGCACCGTCTGGGCATTCAGGCTTTTGAACCCGTGCTGATCGAAGGTAAAGCCATTCAGCTTCACCCGCTCGTCTGTTCTGCGTTTAACGCAGACTTTGACGGCGACCAGATGGCTGTTCACATTCCGCTGAGCCTGGAAGCGCAGCTGGAAGCGCGCGTCCTGATGATGTCGACTAACAACATCCTGTCGCCAGCGAACGGAAAGCCGATCATCGTCCCGTCGCAGGACATGGTCTTGGGTCTTTACTATCTGTCCATGGAAAAGGAAAATGAGCCCGGCCAGGGCATGATCCTCAGCAACATGGCCGAAGTCCACCAGGCCCTGTTCAATGGCGCGGTGACACTGCACAGCAAGATCACAGCCCGTGTTCCGCAAACCAGTGAAGCGGGTGAACCCATCATGCAGCGGTTTGAAACAACGCCGGGCCGGATGCTGATTGGCGAATGTCTGCCCAAAAGCCACCGCACGCCTTATGATGTGGTTAACCGCTTGCTGACCAAGAAGGAAGTCGGCGATGTCATTGATATCGTTTACCGTCACACCGGCCAGAAAGAGACTGTGCTGTTCGCAGACGCGATCATGGGTCTGGGGTTCAAGCACGCCTGCCATGCCGGCATTTCATTCGGCAAGGATGACATGATCATTCCAGCCACGAAGGACGGCCTGATCGAAGATACCCGCACGCTGGTGCGTGATTTTGAGGGCCAGTATCAAGAAGGTCTGATCACGCAGCAGGAAAAATATAACAAAGTGATCGACGCCTGGTCAAAATGCGGTGACCAAGTGGCATCGGAAATGATGAAAGAAATTCAGTCGGTGAAAACCGATGAGAATGGCCGCGAAAAGCCGACCAACGCCATTTACATGATGGCGCATTCAGGGGCACGTGGTTCTGCCGCACAAATCCGCCAGCTGGCGGGGATGCGCGGCTTGATGGCCAAGCCGTCGGGCGAAATCATTGAAACGCCGATCATTTCCAACTTTAAGGAAGGCCTGACGGTTCTGGAGTATTTCAACTCCACCCACGGGGCGCGTAAGGGGCTTGCAGATACGGCGCTCAAGACCGCGAATTCCGGCTATCTGACACGGCGTCTGGTAGATGTGAGCCAGGATTGCACTGTGATCGAGGAAGATTGCGGCACGGAGCGCGCGCTGGAAATGCGGGTGATCGTCCAAGGCGGCACCGTGATCGCTTCGCTTGGTGAACGCGTTCTTGGCCGCACCGTGGCGCAGGATGTGGTTGACACCAAGACCGGTGAAACGATCATCGTCAGTGGCACGTTGCTTGATGAACCCATGGTGCTCCAGATTGAGGCGCTTGGTCTGCAAGCACTCCGCATTCGCTCACCTCTCATCTGCGAAACGCGGATGGGCGTGTGCGGCAAATGCTACGGTCGTGATCTGGCGCGCGGAACTCCAGTCAACATCGGCGAATCCGTTGGTGTTATTGCAGCTCAATCCATTGGGGAGCCGGGCACGCAGTTGACGATGCGGACGTTCCACATCGGCGGTGCGGCTCAGCTGAATGAGCAATCGGCACACGAGTCGATTTGTGACGGTGTCATGGAATACCGCGATCTGCGCACCATCAAGGACAAGCAAGGCCGCACAGTCTCTCTGTCTCGCCAAGGTGAAATTGCGGTGATGGACAGCGAAGGGCGTGAACGCGCGACGCACCGTCTGCCGTACGGCGCCTATTTGCTGGCACCCGACGGCGGCACTGTGAAAAAGGGCCAGCGGATCGCCGAATGGGATCCGTTTACCATGCCTGTCATCACTGAACTGGGCGGCATCGTGAAATATCAGGATCTGGTCGACGGCCAGACAGTCTCTGAACAAACCGATGAAGCCACAGGCATTTCGCAGTTGATCGTCACGGAGTTTCGCCCTGGTCGGTCAAAGGTTGATCTGCGGCCGCGCCTGACGTTGCTGGACGGCGATAGCGGTGAGGCCGGGCGTTATATGCTCGCCGTTGGTGCGATGCTTTCGGTTGAAGACGGGGCCACGGTTCAGGGCGGTGACGTGCTGGCGCGTGTGTCACGCGAAGCGGCCAAGACGCGGGACATCACAGGGGGTCTTCCCCGCGTGGCTGAACTGTTCGAAGCCCGCAAGCCCAAGGATTATGCGATTATCGCCAGCGTTTCTGGCCGCATCGTCTACGGCAAAGACTATAAGGCAAAGCGCAAAATTGGCATCCTGCCCGAAGACGGCGGCGATCAGGTTGATTATCTGATCCCCAAGTCAAAGGTTATTGATGTGCAAGAAGGCGATTATGTGAAGCGCGGCGATGCGCTGGTTGCTGGCTCGCCTGATCCGCATGACATTCTGGAAGTGATGGGGATTGAGCCTTTGGCTGAATTCCTGGTTGCTGAAATTCAGGAAGTCTACCGTCTGCAAGGCGTGCGGATCAACGACAAGCATATCGAAACCATCGTGCGCCAAATGCTGCAAAAGGTTGAAATCATCGCCTCGGGAGACACAACGCTGCTCGTCGGCGAACAAGTGGACCGCGAAGAAATGATCGAGATCAACGACAAGGCAGCGTTGACGGGTGGCAAGCCAGCCGAAGGCAAGCCCATCCTGCTCGGCATTACCAAAGCGTCGCTGCAAACCCGGTCGTTCATTTCGGCAGCGTCTTTCCAGGAAACCACTCGGGTTCTCACGCAAGCCGCAGTTGAGGGCAAGAAGGATGCTCTGGTTGGCCTGAAGGAAAATGTGATTGTTGGTCGCTTGATCCCGGCAGGGACAGGGGCTGGCATGAACCGCCTTCGCGTCATCGCGACTAGCCGTGATGCCGCGCTCCGCGTGCAGCAAAAGGCGTGGCAGGATAGCCTGAAGCCAGCAGTTGAGCCGTCGATCTTTGCTGAACCAAAAGCAGAACCAAAGGCAGAGGCAGCAACTGAGGAAGCCTAACCGCTTCTGACGACAGCACGATAATTAAGGGCCGCCGGATCAATTTCCGGTGGCCCTTTTTTATGAACGCCAGCCAACGGAAGGTTCAGCCTGTTTTCAGGCGACAAAGCGCAATTAACCATCAACCCGGCCAATCATGCCGGATTTTGATGGAGACCCGTGATGAAGATTCTAAGCACAGCCGCTTTGGTGGCCGCCAGTGCCGCGACGCTGGTTGCGGCAACGCCAGCTGACGCCAGAGACAGATACCATGACCGTTACGGCAACCGCGACGGGATTGACGCTGGCGATGTGATTGCAGGCGCGCTGATCATCGGCGGCATTGCCGCGATTGCCTCAGCCGGATCGCGTGACCGCTATGGCTACGGGCGAGGTTATGGCGGGGGCTATGGCGGCGGATCCCCACGCGGATACGGCGGCGGCGACTATGGCTATTATAACAACGGCTATGGCAGCCGCACTGCAGTCGACCAGTGCGTCCGTGCGGCGCGGCAAGAGGCTGGCCGATACGGCTGGACGCGGGTGACGGACATCAGCTCGATTGACCGGGTGCGCGGCGGTTATGTGGTGCGCGGGCGGCTCGTAGTCGAAACGCGCGGCGGCGGCTATGATCGCGGCTATTATTATGACCGCTATGACGACGGCTACGACAAAGGCCGCTTTTCCTGCGTCACCCGCTACGGCGGCGTAGAGGATGTCCGCCTTGCTGGCCTGCGCGGCGGATATTACCGGTAGCTCTCAGACGCTCCTCCCCCCCTCACATCCGGGACCAAGGCTGGCTTCTGAGCCAAGGGAGATAGCCAGCCTGCCCGGGCTTAGGCGTGCTGGTGTAGAGCGAGTGGAAGGGGATGGTGCAAGGTTCGGAAGGCTCGGCATCGGGAGCCTCATCCGCGATCTCAGCCTTCACCTTAAGCTCGGCCTCAGCCTCATCCCCACCGTCATTGCGAGCGGAGCGCGGCAATCCAGACTGTGAGGCGTTGGCCTCTGGATTGCCGCGTCGCTCCGCTCCTCGCAATGACGGTTCGACTTCACAAACCCCAGAACT
>JANPCO010000088.1:0-2104 GCA_031430995.1 Sphingomonadales bacterium
GCCCGCACTCCGCGCGTGAAGGGCGCAAAGCCGGGCAGGCCGGGATCAGTCTCAACATCGTCTGCCGTGTAAAGCGGCTTAATGGCAAAGCCTTCTGGCGTATCCCAGGTCAGATCCTTGCCTTTGACCTCTTTTGCCGCAAGGGCCTGCCAGTCTTCAATCTTTGCCATACTATCCACTTTCGTCATCCCGGCGGAGGCCGGAACCCAGCCCTTTCACAAGCAATGCGCGAAGCCTGCAAAACATTTTGCCCGTCTGGGTCCCGGCCTGCGCCGGGATGACGGGAGATGCTCTTTACTTGCCTGTAAACACCGCTTTGCGTTTCTGGATGAAGGACAGCCCGCCCTCCATTGCATCCGCACTGGCTCCGGCGATTTTCTGCCCTTCGGCTTCACGCAGCAAGGCCGTTCCGTAGTCCATCTCAAGCGCGGTCTGGATATTCTGGCGCATGATGCCCAGTGCCAGGGTTGGCCCGTTCGCAAGCCGCGCGGCCAGTGTCCGCGCCTCGGCCATCAGATCCGCATCCTCCACGCACTTATAAATCAGACCCCAATCAGCAGCCTGATCGCCGCTGATCTTTTCCCCCAGCATCATCATCTGGGTGGCACGCGCCTTGCCAATCAAGCGGGGCAGCATCCAGCTCGCGCCGCCGTCCGGCACAAGGCCGATATTTACGAACGCCTGTAGGAAATAGGCCGATTTCCCTGCAATGGCGAAGTCAGAGCACAGCCCCATGGAACAGCCAATGCCTGCCGCTGGTCCATTTACGGCCGTGATCGTCGGAATACTGAGCTTCGCCAGTTTCATCATCGTTGGGTTATAGCTGCGCGTCAGCGCCCCGTAAGGCCCCCCGCCACCACTTGCCGTGGCCCCGCCCCGCGCCTGTAAATCAGCGCCAGAGCAGAATGCCCGTCCTGCGCCTGTGATGATTAAAGCACGAGCGTCGCCGAGATTATCCAACGCACCACTAATCTCATCGGCCATCTGCGGGCCCATGGCGTTCAGCCGCTCAGGCCGGTTCATGGTGATCGTCGCGATGCTATCGGCAATGTCGAGCGTGATGGTTTCGTAGGTCATCAATGTGCCTCCTTTGGCGTTTCCATAATTTCGGTTAGCACGCCGCCCATATCCTTGGGATGCACGAAAAAGATAAGGGTGCCGTGCGCGCCAATCCGCGGCTCACCCAGTACACGTTTGCCTAGTGCTTCAAATTCCGCCTTGGCCGCGTGAATGTCAGTCACTTCGTAACACATATGATGCTGCCCCCCGAGTGGGTTCTTGTCGAGGAAGCTTCGGATTGAGGTGTTACCGGGCAGCGGCTCGATCAGCTCAATCTGCGTGCCGTCCGCGCCGGGCGTGTCAACGAAGCAGACCTTCACACCTTGGTCTGGCAGATCAAACGGCGCGTGAATGTTCGTCGCGCCCATCACTTCGCGGTAATGCACGATGCTGTCCGCGATTGACGGCGTCGCGATGCCGATATGGTTTAGACGGCCTAGTTTCATTGGCGTAAGCTCTCTCCAAGATCACGCGTTGCGCGACGAACGATCTCACTCATCGAAACGCCTTCTAACTCTGCGCGCGCTCTAAGTTTCGCCTTCACACCTTTGGGCACCGTGAAGTTCATCTGAACGGTATAATTTCTCATTACCAACCTTCCTTCTTCGTCATTGCGAGCGAAGCGCGGCAATCCAGACTGTCTGCCGGTGACTCTGGATTGCCGCGCTGCGCTCGCAATGACGGACTTATCCACGTGCGACGTCCTCGAACAGATCACGCCATGTTGGGTTGAATCCCTCGATTAGCGCAAGCTTCTTTTTTCGCGAACCCGCCTTGATCTGCTTCTCCCGCAAAATCGCGCCTTCCATCGTTTCTGCTTGCTCACACCATACCAACATCTTGCACCCGCGTTCCTTCGTAAAGCCATCCGCGACACCCTCGCGGTGCTGCCACACTCGCTGCGGCAGGTTCGAGGTTACACCGGTGTAGAGCGTGCCGTTACGCTTGTTCGCCATGATATACACCGCTGGCCGCTTCATTCACCTATCCCCGTCATTGCGAGCGAAGCGCGGCAATCCAGAGTCACGGACAAACAATCTGGATT
>JANPCO010000089.1:0-2507 GCA_031430995.1 Sphingomonadales bacterium
GAAAGCAGCGGCGGCATATCATCCAGCATCAAGGCAATTGCCGGAACCGCCGCTGCGCCGTGGCCCGTTCTTGTCACGACAGCTGATCACCCGCTGCTCGTTCCGGCCATGATCAGCCAATTTTTATCCGGAAGCGGCAATGATGACTTGGCCGTGGCGATGGTGGAAAAGCGGGCTATGCTAGCCATTTTTCCGCAATCGCAGCGCACCTGGCTCAAATTCCGCGATGGGCATTGGTCTGGCGCGAACCTGTTCGCCCTGCGCACGGATCGCGTGCGAACTGCGCTTGATGTGTGGGCAGCAGCAGAACAAGACCGCAAGACGGTGTGGAAGCTGTTTCTGCATTTCGGGCCGTGGCTTGCCCTGCGCGCGCTGACCCGCACAATTAGTTTGGCGGATGCGTTGGCGCAGGCCGGGCGCCGGTTTGGGCTGACCGTCCGGCTGGTGGCCATGGATGATCCCATTGCCGCTATAGATGTTGATAAGCCCAGCGATCATGCCCAGGCCGAAGAGATTCTGGCGCAGCGCAAAAAGGCCAATCTGAAACAGGCCACACTCAAACAGGGCAACCTATGAACACACCGGCCAATGCGCTGTCAGTCATCCAGGGGACTTTTGCCTGCGACAGCGACGTGGCCATAGTTGTCCGCAATCGGGCCAAATTCCATCACTACGAACCACGCGACGCGCTGGTGGCAGGCGGCGACAAATTGTCGACTGCTTTCCTGATCATCAATGGACGGGCCAAGGAATTGGCCGTTTCAATCGACGGGCGGCTTGTGCTGGTGCAGGATTTCGGGCCCGGTGACTTGTTCGGGGAAGCCTCAATCCTCGGTAACTACGTCGCTTCGGAAGATGTCACTGCAATTGACCCCACAGATGCCGCTAAGTTACAATCCGTTGACCTGATTACTCTTATCGAAAATTACAGCTGTGTTGCCCTTGCTTTTTCAAGGTTGATGACGCGGCGGCTGCTGAATGCCCGGCAACGGATGGTCGAAGGTGCAACACTGACAGCCAGCGGGCGCATCCATGCCGAATTGCTGCGGCAGGCCCGCGCCAGTGGCGGGCTCAAGATCACACCCGCCCCAATACTCACCGAATTTGCGCTGATCGTGCAGACAAGCCGCGAAACAGTGTCACGCACGATCAGCGCGCTCGAAAAGCGCGGCATCATTACCCGCGATGCCGCGGCCCTCACCATAATTGCGCCGCACCGGCTGGAAGAGCTGGTTTTTTAGGGGGCCCCACCAACCGCCAGCCGCAGTGCGCCGTCGCCTTCGTCAACATTCACCACAGACCCGTCCAGCACATCCCCGCGCAGGATCATGTCAGCCAGCGGGTCTTGCAGATATTTTTGCACGGCCCGTTTGAGCGGACGCGCGCCGTAGACCGGATCATAGCCAACTCGCCCCAGCCACGCCCGCGCAGCGTCAGTCAAGTCCAGCATGATCTTGCGATCTTTCAGCAGTTTGCCCACACGGCTGACCTGAATATCGACGATGGGGGCCATGTGGCTGATCCCCAGACGGTGGAACAGGATGATTTCATCGAGCCGGTTGAGAAATTCCGGCCGGAAATGCCCGCGCACAATTTCCATTACTTGCGGTTCCACCGACTCGACACTCTGTTCCTCGCCCAAGCCCGCAATATATTGGCTGCCAAGGTTCGACGTCAGCACAATGATGGTGTTGGAAAAATCCACTGTCCGCCCCTGGCCGTCAGTTAAGCGGCCATCATCAAGCACTTGCAGCAGGATGTTGAACACATCGCTGTGCGCTTTCTCCACTTCGTCAAACAGCACGACTTGGTAGGGCCGCCGCCGCACGGCTTCGGTCAGCACGCCGCCTTCTTCATAGCCGACATAGCCCGGAGGCGCGCCGATCAGCCGCGCGACGCTGTGCTTTTCCATATATTCGCTCATATCAATGCGCACCATGGCGCTGTCATCATCGAACAGAAAGCTGGCGAGCGCTTTGGTCAGTTCGGTTTTTCCAACGCCCGTGGGGCCAAGGAACAGGAAACTGCCCAATGGCCGGTTGGGGTCTTGCAGGCCCGCACGAGACCGGCGGACAGCTGTGGCAACCGCCTTTACCGCATCTGCCTGACCAATCACGCGCTTGCCCAGTTCGCTTTCCATGGCGAGGAGCTTTTCGCGTTCGCCGGTCATCATCCGCTCCACCGGGATGCCTGTCCATTTGGCGACAACGGCGGCAATGTCATCGGCAGTCACTTCCTCACGCAGCATTGCGCCTTCTGTGGCCCCTTGAGCGTCAGCAAGCCGTCTTTCGAGGGTGGGGATGGTGCCGTAAGACAGTTCACCGGCTTTGCCCAAATCGCCGGCGCGCTGGGCTTGCTCCAAATGAAGCCGCGCGGCGTCAAGCTCTTCCTTAATCCGGGCTTCGGCATGGATCTTGTCCTTTTCGGCCTGCCAACGGGTGGTGAGGCTTGCCGATTGCTCCTCCAGATTAGCGAGATCGGTCTTGAGTGTGGCCAGCCGGTCCTTC
>JANPCO010000090.1:0-1523 GCA_031430995.1 Sphingomonadales bacterium
TTCCGGCCCTTGCCCTTCATAGCCGTGTGGCAAAAGCATCACGAGGCCGTTGGCGCGGAGCCATTTGCTTTCGCCGCTTGCAATAAACTGATCGATCATCACCTGTGCGCCGTTGGCAAAATCGCCGAACTGGCCTTCCCACAGCACCAATGCTTTGGGATCAGCGCCAGCATAGCCATATTCAAAACCAAGCACGCCAAATTCAGACAGCGGACTATCAAGCACTTCAAAACGGCCATGCGGTACAGTCGAAAGTGGGATATATTTGGCTTCAGTGCCTTGATCGACCCAGACGGCGTGACGGTGGCTGAATGTACCGCGCCCCGAGTCTTGGCCCGACAGGCGAACACCATAGCCTTCGGACAGGAGTGATCCAAACGCGAGTGCTTCACCCGACGCCCAGTCGAGGCCTTCGCCCTTGGCAAATGTCGCTTTCTTGGCCTCAAGTACGCGCGCGAGAGTGGGGTGTATCGTATGGCCATCTGGCACCGTCGTCAGTGTCCTGCCAAGCCCTTCGAGCAATTTGCGCGAAATCCCGGTTTCGACATTGCGGCGTGCGGTTTCGGGGTCGGCAGGTTTATTCAGCCCTGCCCAGCGTCCGCCGAACCAATCG
Source organism: Sphingomonadales bacterium (assembly GCA_031430995.1). Lineage (GTDB taxonomy): Bacteria > Pseudomonadota > Alphaproteobacteria > Sphingomonadales > Sphingomonadaceae > Aquisediminimonas. Next base: position 614 of record JANPCO010000090.1, read on the forward strand.
GCCTCATTTGCCTTGTAATTGGTGCCAGCAATAAATTCTTCTTCAAGCTGGGCAACAAACTGGGTGGCATGTTGCTCAGCCCAATTGGCGTCAATAACGCCTTGCTCAATCAGGCGCGGCGCATAGACCGCACTAACGGCAGGATGCGTCTTGATATTGGCGTACATCAGCGGTTGGGTGAAGCTCGGCTCATCGCCTTCATTATGGCCAAAGCGGCGATAGCACCACATATCGATCACGATATCGCGGTGGAATGTCTGGCGATATTCGATGGCGAGTTTGCACGCGAAGGTCACTGCTTCGGGATCATCGCCGTTGACATGGAAAATCGGCGCTTGAACGCCCTTCGCAACGTCGGAAGGGTAGGGCGAGCTCCTCGCGAATTGCGGACTGGTGGTAAAGCCCACTTGGTTGTTGACAATGAAGTGGATGCAGCCACCAGTGTTATAGCCCCGGATGCCCGAAAAGCCGAGGCATTCCCAGACAATCCCTTGGCCTGCAAACGCTGCATCGCCGTGGAGCAGGATTGGCAGCACCTGAACATGGTCGGACAGGTCATCACGCATCGTCTGGTTCGCGCGCACTTTACCAAGCACAACCGGATCAACCGCCTCCAAATGCGATGGGTTGGGAACCAGTGACATATGCACTTTGATCCCGTCAAATTCACGGTCAGTGCTAGTGCCAAGATGATATTTGACGTCGCCTGATCCGCCGACATCATCGGGATTAGCCGACCCGCCCGAAAATTCGTGGAAGATGATCCGGTACGGCTTGGCCATCACATTGGCGAGGACGTTCAACCGGCCCCGGTGCGGCATCCCAATCACGATTTCACGCACACCAAGCGCGCCGCCGGTTTTGATAAAGCTTTCAAGCGCGGGGATCATCGCTTCGCCGCCATCAAGCC
>JANPCO010000091.1:0-4084 GCA_031430995.1 Sphingomonadales bacterium
GAACGCCTCATTGAAACGCTCATCCAGCCCGTTGAGGCCGATGAAGAGGATAAAGTCGTCGCGATGCGCGTGCAAAAGGCGCTGAGTGCCGATGCCATCGCCGTTGCTCTGGTGCAGGCGCACCGCAGCAAAATGCCGTCGCTTGAGGAATTGCTCTCCGCTGACGCGCGCCCGGAACGTGGCCCCGCATCAAAGCGTGAAGGCTTTGACGATACCGTCTGGTTCCGCATCAACATTGGCCGCAAGCATGATGCCGATCCGCGCTGGATCCTCCCGCTGCTGTGTCGTCGCGGGCATATTACCAAGAATGAAATTGGCGCGATCAAGATTTCGGCCAATGAAACGCTGTTTGATATTCCGCGCGCATCAGCCGCGAAATTTGCCGATGCGCTGAAGCGGACCGCGCTGGATGATCCCGATGACGGCGTGATCATTGATGCCATTCCCGGCAATCCGCGTGATACGTCGCGCGAAAACAAGCGCAAAGGCCCGCCGCTTTCGGCGCGTCCCGGCAGTGGTGCACCTCGCACAGACCGCCCCAGTTTTTCTGGCCCGCGTGACGGCGAACGGCCCAACTGGGGCCATGCACCCAGCCGCCGTGACGGGCCGCCAAACCGCGCTGGTCCTTCGCGTGATGGTCCAAACCGCGATGGCCCCTCACGCGACGGGTTTGGGCGCGGCGGCCCGCCCCCGCGCGGCGGCAAGCCAGCCTATAAAGGCAAGCCCAAACCGCGCCCTTAGGGCCTGTCGATGACGGTCCAGATCTTCATTGACGGCGACGCGTGCCCGGTGAAGGATGAAGTCTACCGCGTGGCTTACCGGCTGAATGTGCCCGTCAGCGTGGTCAGCAACAGCCCCTTCCGTGTGCCAGACCACCCCCTCATCACGCGCCATGTGGTGAGCGACGGCTATGACGCTGCTGACGATTGGATTGCGGAGCGGGCGGGTGAGCAGTCCGTGGTGATCACCGGCGATATATTGCTTGCCGACCGCTGCTTGAAAGCAGGCGCGACTGTTATTGCGAACACGGGCAAAGCCTTCACCACCAGTTCAATCGGTGCTGCAATTGCCACGCGCGCCATCATGGCGGACTTGCGCGCGGGGATCGGCGACGGGCTTGGCGGGGGGATCGGCGGGCCGAAACCGTTCAGCAAAGAAGATCGGTCTCGTTTTCTGCAGGCCCTGGACACAGCACTGATGCGGTTGCTGCGCCAGCCCCTTAGTTGACCACATCAGCTTTCCGCACGGGGATGGGCGTTGCGGTAAACGTCCAGCAAATAGGCCGTGTCAACAGAAGTATAGACTTGCGTGGACGACAGGCTGGCATGGCCAAGCAATTCTTGCAGGCTCCGCAAATCCGCGCCGCGCGCCAGCAAGTGAGAGGCAAAGCTGTGGCGAAGCGCATGAGGCGTCGTGCGGTCACTCAGGCCCAGACGCGCCCGTGCCGCCCTGACTGACCTCCGGACAAGCGCCGGGTTCAGCGGGCCACCGCGACTGCCCCGGAACAGCGGCTCATCACGCGCCGTGGGATAGGGACAAAGGGCGACATAGTCGTCAACGGCACTGCGCACCTGTTCCAGCAAAGGCACCATTCGCGTCTTTTCGCGCTTGCCTGTCACTGCCATCACTTCGCCCAAAGGAAGGACAGCCCCCGTCAGCCCCAGTGCTTCACCAATGCGCAAACCAGCGCCGTAAAGGAGGAGGAGCACGGCCCAGTCCCGCGCTGCCATCCACGGTGCGCTTGCCTGATCAGCCACGTCTTGCGCCAGGGCAATGGCTTCGGACGGAGAAACAGGGCGCGGCACGCCGACTTTGACGCGCGGTCCTTTGAGCCGGGGCACAGCGTCAGCGCCGGCTGCAAAGGATAGAAATCCGCGGATTGCAGAAAGCTCACGCGCGGCGCTGCTATTGCCAATTCCGTCTGCGCGGCGGTGGGCAAGGAAAGCGCGCAGATCGGATGCTTCGAGACTCTTTAAGTCAGGCGGCCCGCCCTGATGGTGCTGTAGAAACGCCATCAACCGCTCAGCCGTGGCCACATAAGCCCGAACGGTGTGCAGCGAGCGCCGCCTGTCGCGACGGAGGTGATCTGACCAGCTTGTGATCAAGGCTGACGTGATGATGCTCTCTCCTTCCGCTCAGGCTGAGCTTGACGAAGCCCCGTTTGGAAGCGCCCACCAAGGCTTCGTCAAGCTCAGCCTGAGCGGATGGGGCCCACCAATGCCCCGTTACAATATCGTCTGCCCGGTCTTTGCCCAATCGGCGAGGAACCCGGCAATGCCCTTATCCGTCAGCACATGATTGAACAGCGATGTGATCACGGCAGGCGGAGCCGTCATCACATTCGCGCCGATCTTCGCGGACTCAAGCACATGGACCGGATGCCGCACACTCGCGACGAGTATCTCTGTGCCGAAATCATAATTGTCATAAATCAGGCGAATATCCGCGATCAGGGCCATACCGTCAAAGCCGTTATCATCATGACGGCCAACGAACGGCGAAATGAAACTGGCCCCGGCTTTGGCCGCGAGCAGCGCTTGATTGGCTGAAAAGCAGAGCGTGACGTTGACCATCGTGCCTTCACTGGTCAGCGCTTTGCAGGTTTTCAGGCCGTCAATCGTCAGCGGCACTTTGATGCAGACATTATCTGCGATCTTGCGCAAGATTTCAGCCTCTTTCATCATCGTCGCATGGTCAAGCGCAATGACTTCAGCAGAGACGGGGCCGTCCACCAGCCCGCAAATCTCCTTGGTTACTTCCATGAAGTTCCGGCCTGATTTGGCGATCAGCGACGGGTTAGTTGTCACTCCGTCCAGCAGGCCGGTTGCCGCCAGTTCGGCAATGTCTTTGGTGTCAGCGGTATCGACGAAGAATTTCATGGTATTTGGGGCCTTAGTTAGGAATTATGCCAACGGTCTAGCGTAAAGCCAGGCGCGGTGAAACCCTGTTGCCAGACTGCGCGTTTTCAGTGCAAAGAGCGAGACGTGTCACAGCCCTTCACTTTGCCAGACGAAGCCGCAGCCTTTGTCGCGCGGCGCAAAGCCGATGACCGGGCGCGCCTGGCGCAAATCCTGGAGCGCACAGGCCAGGGGGACCGAGGCGCGTTCGAACAGCTTTACACCCGAACATCGGCGAAACTATTTGGCATTTGCCTTCGTATCTTTGCGGATCGACAGGAAGCAGAGGACGCCTTGCAAGACGCTTATATCACGATCTGGAACCGCGCAGCGGCTTTTGATGCGAGCCGCGCCAGCCCGATTACGTGGCTGGCCATCGTCACGCGTAACCGCGCAATTGACCGGCTGCGCGCGCGCGGCAAGGCCCAGATGGCGCCGATCGAAGCAGCTGACCATATCGCGGATGACACGCCACTGGCCGACGCGCAGATGCTGGCGAGAGAGGACAGTGCGGCTCTGACGGACTGTATTGCGACGCTGGAAGCGCGCGATGCCGCGTTCATCCGGTCCGCCTTTCTGGGGCATGCCACTTATGCTGATTTGGCGGCGCGTGACGGCATGCCGCTGGGCACAGTCAAAAGCCGCATCCGCCGGGCGCTGATGAAGTTGCGGGAGTGTTTGTCGGGATGAGTATCGCAGTTTTTACGCCGGACGACAGTGGCCTCGCTGCTGAACTGGTGCTTGGCCTGCTCAGCCCAGCCGAGGAAGCACAGGCTCGTGCGCGCGCGGCGGTTGATTCCGCTTTCGCGGCCGACGTTGCACGTTGGGAGAACCAGCTGGTGCCCATGCTGGACGGGGCAGATGCCCCGCCGCCTGCCCGTATATGGGACCGCGTGCAGGCTGGCATCAGCGCAGAAACAGGCCAAGATAATGACGGCAAGCTTCGTTTCTGGCGGGGCTTTTCCGCCGCCTCATCCGCTGTGGCGCTGTTGCTGGGGGTTGCGATGCTGAATCAGCCAGCCGCAGTTGCTGTAACGCCCACAGCGCCGCTTATTGCTGCGCTAGGCAGTGAAGCTGGGGCGGCCATGATGATGGCCAGCTATGATCCGCGCGACGGGATGCTGATGACGATGCCCGTCAAACTCGATATGGGGCCAATGCACCCTGAACTCTGGATCATTCCCGTT
>JANPCO010000092.1:0-36241 GCA_031430995.1 Sphingomonadales bacterium
GGAGCGAAGCAATCCAGACCCTGTGCCGCATCCGCTGGATTGCTTCACTTCGCTCGCAATGACGATTAACCGACTGAAGGGGTGACAGGCCGGAAATGACGCGTTAGACATTTCACATCTGGGGAATCATAAGCGTAAAGCACGCCCCATGCCCCTGTCGCAGGCAGCCAGTTTCACAGTTCGCTTGAACGAGCGGACACAAACGAAGGTGCAGTTGCGATGGGTTCCAAGGCTTCCGATCTTTTCATTGAATGCCTCGAAGAAGAAGGCGTCGAATATATTTTCGGTGTGCCGGGGGAGGAGAATCTTGATTTTCTTGATTCGCTGTCCCGGTCCAAAAAGATCAGGCTGATCTTGACGCGTCACGAACAGGGCGCTGGTTTCATGGCAGCCACTTACGGACGCCATACGGGTAAGACGGGCGTTTGCCTTGCCACGCTTGGCCCCGGCGCCACCAATTTTGTGACGGCAGCGGCCTATGCTCAGCTGGGCGGTATGCCAATGATGATGATCACGGGGCAAAAGCCGATCAAGAAATCAAAGCAAGGCCGCTTTCAAATTCTTGATGTCGTCGCGATGATGGGGCCAATCACCAAATATACTCACCAGATGGCCAGCAGCGACAATATCCCCAGCCGCGTCCGCGAAGCGATCCGGCTGGCGGAGGAGGAAAAGCCCGGTGCGGTTCATATCGAACTGCCCGAAGATATTGCTGACGAACATACTGACAGCCGCCCGATCAAACGCAGCATCGCGCGCAGGCCCAGTGCAGATGCCAAAGCCGTGGCTGCCGCTGTGGCAATGCTGGAGGCTGCCAAGGCCCCGGTGCTGGTGATTGGCGCAGGTGCAAACCGCACGATGACATCAAAAATGCTGCGCGAATTTATCGAGAAAACTGGCATTCCCTTCCTCACCACGCAGCTGGGCAAAGGCGTGATTGATGAACGCCATCCCAAATTCCTGGGCTGTGCCGCGCTTTCGTCTGGTGATTTCGTCCACCGCGCAGTTGAAGCATCCGATTGCATCGTCAATCTGGGCCATGATGTGATTGAAAAGCCGCCGTTCTTCATGAAACAGGGCGGCGCGCAAGTGATCCATGTTTCCACCAAGACGGCTGAAGTTGACCCGGTCTACTTTCCCAATGTGGAAGTGATTGGCGATATTGCCAACGCCGTCTGGCAAATGAAGGAAACAATCACGCCTAACCCGGCGTGGAATTTTGATTTCATGCTGAACACGCGCAAAGCCGAAGTGTCGCACACGGCCAGCATTTCGGATGATGCGCGTTTTCCCATCTATCCGCCCTATCTGGTTGAACAAGTGCGCGCGGCAATGCCGGATGACGGGATCATCTGCCTGGATAACGGCGTGTATAAAATCTGGTTTGCGCGCGGCTATACCGCCTATCATTCCAACACGGTGCTGCTGGATAATGCGCTGGCCACCATGGGTGCGGGGCTGCCATCGGCCATGATGTCATCCATGCTGTTTCCAGACCGCAAAGTGATGGCGATTTGCGGGGACGGTGGCTTCATGATGAACAGCCAGGAAATGGAAACCGCCGTTCGCCTTGGCCTCAACATGACAGTGCTGATCCTGAACGATAACAGCTACGGCATGATCCGCTGGAAACAGGCGAATATGGGCTTTGCGGATTGGGGGCTGACTTACGGCAACCCGGATTTCGTGAAATATGCTGAGGCCTATGGCGCCCATGGTTACCGAGTGGAAAGTGCGGATCATCTGAAGCAATTGCTGGCCCACACCCGCGACACGCCGGGGCTGCATCTGATCGAATGTCCAGTCGATTATACCGACAATGACAAGATATTGAACCGCGAGATCAAGGAACTGAGCGCAGCGCTCTAAATTCCCCTCCCCTTTCGGGGGAGGGGCTAGGGGTGGGGACTGTCCGCCTCTCGGATGCCTGACTTTGTTCCGTTTGACTCTCCCCACCCCAACCCCTCCCCTGCAGGGGAGGGGCTTTTAAGGCGCTGTGACGATGCTGAAACCCACCTACCCGCTCTACCTCAACAACAAGGCCGAACAGCCCAACACGGACTTGGCGGTGACGGACAAATATACCGGCGAAGTCGCGTTCCGCGTGGCGCTGGCCGATGCGGCGACGATTAGCGCAGGCATCGCAGGCGCAGTTGCCGCCGCTGAACCGTGTGCACGGATGGCGTCTTATGAACGGCAGGATGTGCTGATGCACTGCGTTGCCCGCTTTAAGGAGCGGCAAGACGAGCTTGCCTATGCGCTTTGTGTGGAGGCGGGCAAGCCGATCAAGGATGCCGAAGGTGAAGTCGGCCGCCTGATCGACACGTTCCGCATTGCCGCTGAGGAATCCGTGCGGATGACAGGCGAGGTTCAGCCGCTCGACATATCTCCGCGCGCAAAAGGCTACATGGGCATCTGGAAACGCGTGCCGATTGGGCCGTGCTCGTTCATTTCGCCGTTCAACTTTCCACTCAACCTGGCCGCGCATAAAATTGCGCCTGCCATTGCTGTGGGTTGCCCGTTTGTGATGAAGCCGGCCAGCCGAACGCCCCTGGGTGCCATCATCATGGGCGAAGTGCTGGCCGAAACCAATCTGCCCGCAGGCGCATTCTCCATCCTGCCCGCAAGCCGCGACGGTGCGGACCTGTTTACTGAGGATGACCGGCTCAAGCTGCTGTCCTTCACAGGCTCGCCTGATGTCGGCTGGGCATTGAAGGCAAAGGCGGGCAAGAAAAAGGTCGTGCTTGAACTGGGCGGTAATGCTGCTGTCATCATCGACGCGGACGCTGATTTGGATGACGCGGTTGACCGCGTGATCTTCGGGGCCTTCTACCAATCCGGGCAAAGCTGCATTGGGGTGCAGCGGATCATTGTTCATGAAAGCATCTATGGCGAGTTCCGCGACAGTCTAGTCGCCAAAGCGGCCAAGCTTGTCTGCGGCAATCCGCATGACCGCGACACGTTTATCGGGCCCATGATCGATGTGAAAGAAGCCGCGCGGCTGGAAGGCTGGATACAAGAGGCCATTGCAGAGGGCGGCAAATTGCTGTGCGGAGGCGGGCGCGACGGGGCAATGCTCGAAGCGACGCTGCTCGAAAATGTGCCGCGTCACGCAAAGGCAGTAACAGAGGAAGCGTTCGGGCCGCTGGCTATCCTTTCCCAATTCAGCCGGTTTGAAGACGCAATGGCCGAAGTGAATGACAGCAAATTTGGTTTGCAAGCCGGCATTTTCACCCGCGATATCTTCAAGACGCTGGATGCCTGGGATCATCTTGATGTGGGCGGGATCGTCATCAATGATGTGCCCAGTTACCGAGTCGATAACATGCCCTACGGCGGCGTAAAAGATTCCGGGCTGGGCCGCGAAGGCGTGCGCTTTGCAATGGAGGATATGACTGAGATCAGAAACTTGGTCATTCGCCGCCGATAATCCCTGAAATGATAGTCATTCTGCCGCAAAATCACTATTTCTGTGCTTGCCAGCACAGTCAAATGGCATACAAGTTAAGCATAATCATAACGGGTCGCTTCAAAGTTATATTTTCCGGGCATCAGGCCCGGCGCTTGAGGCGAGGAAAGCCGTGCTAAAACGAATTTCGCGGGCCATTGGCCACCAGGGGCGCGGAGTTGCGGCGGCGGGACTATGTCTCAGCCTCGCACTCTTTGCTTTGATGCTTGGGATCACCAGCGCCGAACAGCCTGCCAAAGCCGCCCTTCCCAATGACAACACACATCTGGGCGTTGCATCCTGCAGCGGATCAACCTGCCACGGCCGTTCCGAAGCGGACGGCAAAGTCGTTCGCCAGGATGAAATCATGCGCTGGCAAGAAGCATCTAGCCCCAGCGGAGCGCATGCCCGCGCCTATGCCGTGCTTTCCGAACCGCGCAGCCAGCAAATCGCCAAGCGGCTTGGGCTGGGCAGTGCCACCTCTGCCCCGATGTGCCTTGGCTGCCACAGCGATGCCGCGGCGTCGAAAGGCCCGCGTTTTCAGCAAAGCGACGGCGTCGGCTGCGAAGCCTGCCACGGCGGTTCTGCCAACTGGATTGAACCGCATAAAACCGGCAACCGCAAAGCAAGTGTCGCCGGTGGCCTGATCCCGCTTGACCGGCCCAGCGTGAAAGCCAGCGTTTGCCTTGATTGCCATTTCGGCTCAGCTGACGGCGGTCAATTCGTCAACCACCGGATCATGTCGGCTGGGCACCCGCGCATCTCCTATGAGCTTGATCTGTTTTCCACCCTGCAACAGCATCATAACGAAGACGCTGATTATGTCGCGCGCAAGGGCCGCCCCAACGGCGTCCGCGCCTGGGCCGTCGGGCAGGCAATGGCAGTTGAGCGCTCATTGTCGCTTTATTCAAATCCCGGCCTCGGCACGGAAGGCGCGTTTCCTGAATTCTACTTTTTTGATTGCCACAGCTGCCACCGCCGCATTTATGACAGTGGGAAGTTCAACCAGACGGCTGTCGATAACCCCGCCCGGCCAATCCCTGAAGGCATGCCGCCGTTCAATGATGAAAATATGATCATGCTGAGTGCCGCCGCGCGCGTTGGTGCCCCGGCCCTTGCCCAGAAATTCGATGCCGATAGCCGCGCCTTCCACGCTTCCATCGCCAAAGACCGGGGCAGTGCTGTTGCAGCAGCGGGACGATTGCGCGCGTCGGCTGGCGCTCTGGCCAATGCCTTTGGCACTGCCACGTTTAGCCGGGCCGAGACCTTTGCCATGATGGATAGTATCGCCAGCGAAGCGATCACGGCGCGCTATACCGATTATGAAGGCTGCGTTCAGGCTGTGATGGCCGTTGACACATTGCTGAATGCTCTGGTCAATTCGGGCCAAGTCGCAGGCGGATCAGCCACATCCCTGCGCGGCGACATCAACCGCGCCTATGCCGCTGTGCGCGAACCCAATGAGTTCAAGCCCTATGACTTCCGCCGGTCCTTGGGCGGGGCAGTGCGCACGATCAGGACACTCAAGTGATGCGGATGCGGCAGACGATATCATTGGTGTCCGCAATAGCATTGGCACTGGCTGGGTGTGGCGGCGGGGGCACCAGCACCAGCCCCGTTGTCACGCCGCCACCCCCGCCGCCCACCCCGACTGCAGCTTTCTCAGTGCCTGCCCAAGTCTCGCTTTCTGTTACGGATGTCGAACGCGTTCTGGCCCAGGCGATTACTGAGGCGCGGGCGCAAAATCTGCCATCCACCATTGCCGTGACAGACCGGGTCGGCAATGTGCTGGCCGTGTTCAACATGACTGGCGCACGCGCGACGCTCGCCATTCCGTCCCCCAAAAGCGGGCTAAACTTTGATGTGCAGGGGCTAAACTTCATTCCGGCAGCCGCTGGTGCAATCGCCAAGGCCGTTACCGGTGCTTACCTGTCGAGCGGCGGCAATGCCTTTTCCACCCGCACCGCGAGCCAGATCGTGCAGGAACATTTTCCGCCTGCGCCCACCACGGCAGGGCTGGAAAGTGGGCCGCTTTACGGGGTGCAGTTCAGTTCGCTGCCCTGCTCTGATCTCAACACCCGTTTTGGTGCAGCGGGGGCAGCAGCGCTGATTGGCCCGAAACGCTCTCCGCTGGGTCTGTCCGCTGATGCGGGCGGATTGCCGCTTTACAAAAACGGAGTTCTGGTCGGCGGTATCGGCATTATGGGTGACGGGGTTTACGGCTTCGACCCCAACATCCTCGACGTCGATAATGAAGCGGAGGAGTTTATTGCGCTCGCCGCCACCACCGGCTTTGAAGCTCCGGTGGAAATCCGTGCTGACCGGATATCAGTCGACGGAACCTTGCTGCGTTATAGCGATGCAACGCCTGCCGGATTTCGCGGCGGCGCGGCTCCGGCCTTTGCCACACTCAACGGCAGCGCTGGCAGCTTGCTGGCCGTCACAGGATATTCGACGGCGACTGTCATTGCAGGCACTGCTTACGGCAGCGAAGCATCAGGCTACCGCGCGTCAACTGCCGCTGAGTTTTCGAACCGCGATGCCTTTGTGCTGACTGACGGATCCGGCAATTCCCGCTTTCCGTTGCGCGGTGGCACTGATGGCAGTGCGATTGCCCAGCCGATCAGCGCGGCAGAGGCCAAGGCGCTGCTGGAAGATGCATTCCAGATCATGACGCGCGCCCGCGCACAAATCAGGCGACCGCTCGATAGCCGCGCGCAAGTGACGATCAGTCTGGTCGATACATTCGGGGCTGTGCTGGGCGTCGTCCGCTCCCCCGATGCGCCTGTGTTTGGCACCGACGTGTCCCTGCAAAAGGCGCGAACGGTAGGGTTCTTTTCAAACGCGCAGGCCGCTGCTCAGCTGACGGCCAACCCCAGCGCGGATGTGCAGGGCATGGTCGTTGCCGCGCGTGCGTTTTTCAACGATCCGGGCATCCTCACTGGCCAGACGGCGTGGGCAGACCGGGCGATTGGCAATGTGTCACGCCCCTATTTCCCAGACGGTGAAGTGGGGCGGCCAAAGGGGCCATTTTCACGCAACATTGCCGATTTCAATCCGTTTTCGACCGGGCTGCAATCGGCGCTCATTTTTCCCAATCTGGGCGAGCATTTGAACTTTGTGCTGGGCAACACCGGCACAGACACCAGCCAGCAATGCACCAAAACGCCTGATGCTGCGCCGGGGCAAAACCGGCTGCAAAACGGCCTGCAAATTTTCCCCGGTGGCGTTCCCATTTACCGCGGAACAACGCTGATCGGGGCGATTGGCGTATCGGGAGACGGGATTGACCAGGATGACATGATATCCTTCCTGGGCGTCAGCAACGCGGCAACGCGCGTCGGCAGCATCAGCAACGCGCCTGCGGACAAGCGATCAGACCAGCTGGTTGTGCGGCTTGCAGACGGTTCCAATGTTCGCCTGCGCTATGTCAGCTGCCCGTTTGCACCATTCCTGGATACGGCAGAACAAAATGTCTGTCAGGGCCGGTAAGTGGCACTGCTTGCCTCACTCTTCCCGATGATGGCTGCCCTGTCTGGCGAAGCGGCGGCACTTGATCATGCCAATATCTCTGCCGAAGCTGCGGAATCGCAGTTAGAGGATTATCTGGTTGGCGTCGGCGGGCCAGATGAGAATGAAGACCAAGCGGGCGCTGCGGGTCCGGCGTCGGCAGAACCCCAAGCAGCGGAACCTCCTCCTGCCCTCCTCACCGAAGAACAAGTGATTACAGCTGACGAAGCACTGATTGATGGTCGCCGCCGCCCCGGTGAGCAAGAAGCGCTGCCCGATCCCATTCGTCAGGAAAATATCGGGGCCGTCCGCGCGCCGCCGCCAGAGGCTTTTCCCGGCGACCCTGATTTTCCCGTGCCAGACCGGTGGCGGCTGGCCGAAGCATTGAAACTTGTCCGCAAGCCCAAATTCCTCGATCCGTATAATCAGAACACTTACAAGGGTGACCGCCCGATCTGCATACCGACAGAGGAAGAACAAGCGCGGCGCGCGCGCGACGGCCTGCCCAAATGCCGCACGCCTAAATTCCTAGGGCTCGACGGTGAAGACTGGTTTCTGGCACTTAGCGCAGTGTCAGATACAGTGATTGAGCCGCGCACTTTTCCCATTCCCGTCGGCAACCAGACAACGTCTCGCCCTGGCAGCCTTGATGTGTTCGGGCGCAGCCGGTCTATTGTCGCGGCGCAGACGTTTCTGTTCGGCGGGTCGCTGATCAAAGGATCAACGGCCTTCAAGCCACCCGAAGTGGAATACCGTATCTTGCTGGCGCTCAATGGGAGCTATGTTGATGTGCCCGAACGCCGCGTGCTTTCTGTGCTGCCATCGAAGAAAAGCCACCGCACCGATCATTTTCTGGGCGTGCAGGAACTGTTCGTTGATTATCATATCCGCAACGTATCTGATCGCTACGATTTCGATTCGTTGCGATTTGGAATTCAGCCGTTTCAGGCTGATTTCCGAGGATTTCTGTTTAACGATCAGCAGCTTGGGCTGCGGTTTTTTGGCAACCGCGATAACAACCGCTTCCAATATAATCTGGCGCTGTTCTGGCGGCTGGAAAAAGACACAAACAGCGGCTTGAACAGCGTGGTGCAGCGGCCGCGCGATGACTGGACCTTGTTTGCCAATCTGTACCGACAGGATTTCCCTGTGGTTGGCCTCACCAGCCAAATCTCTGCGACAGTCAACGTCAACCGCGAAGGCAATGAAGTTCAGATTGATGATAACGGCTTTCCCGTGCGCCCTGCCCTGCTCGGCACGCTGCGGGGGCGGGATTATGACGTTGCCTATCTGGGCTATTCAGTCGACGGGCATGTCGGGCGCGTCAACGTCACTGCCAGCGCGTATGCGGCATTGGGGGAGGACCGGAACAGCTTTTTCACAGGCCGCAAAGCGAAAATCCGCAGCTTTTTCTTTGCCACCGAACCTAGCATTGATGTGGACTGGGCGCGGTTCCGCGTGTCGATGCTCTATGCCTCTGGCGACAGCGATCCGTTTGATGATAAAGAAACTGGATTTGACGCGATCTTTGAAAACCCAGTCTTCGCAGGTGCAGATACCAGTTACTGGATTCGCCAGACCATTCCCTTTGCCGGCGGCGGACGAGCCATCGGCGTGAATACGCGCAACGGCATTCTCAACAATTTACGGCCTTCCAAAGAACAGGGGCAAAGCAATTTCAACAACCCTGGCACCATGCTGCTCGGCGTCGGCGCAGATTTTGATATCACGCCCAAGCTGCGCGTATCGATGAGCCTCAATCATTTGTGGTTTGAAAACACATCATCAATTCAGGCCCTGCGCGTCGAAGGCAGCATTCCGAAATCCATTGGCACAGATGCTTCCGTGTCCGTCATTTACCGCCCCAAAGCGATCCAGAATGTGGTGCTGCGCGCGTCTGCCGCAGTGTTTAGCCCCGGCACCGGCTTTCGCGATCTGTTCGCCAGTGCGGGCCGCGACAAGCGCTTCGTTTCCCTCCTCTTCAACGCGGTTCTGACATACTGACATGGCACAGCGCACCCTTTCTTTCTTCGCCCTTCGCTTTCCACGCTTTGGCCTGCTGATCGGGCTGTGCCTGCTCACAGCCAGCGCGGGCCTTGTGGCCTCTGACGGCGAAAAGCCGGTTTTCCGGGATTATACTGCCGTGTTCGCGCCGCCTGCCCCGGAAGCACAAACAAAGGAAGAAGCGGCGGCTAAATCTGCGGGATGCATCACTTGCCATAGCGCGTCTGATGCACTCACCATGCACAAAAGCCCGGCTGTGCTGCTCGGCTGTACGGATTGCCACGGCGGCAATGCCAAAATCGGCCTGGAAAATGCGTCGATCAAAATGGACTCAGCGCCCTATATGGAAGTGCTGAAAAAGGCCCATGTGCTGCCGCGCTATCCCGAAAGCTGGCATTGGCCGTCGTCTGCCAATCCCGAACGCAGCTACACTTTGTTTAACAAGGAATCGCCGGAATTCATTCGGTTCACCAACCCGTCGGACTACCGCGTCGCGCGCGAAAGCTGCGGGTCTTGCCATTTGAGCGTGATCGAAGCGGCTGAACGATCCCTGATGGCAACAGGCGCGATGCTGTGGGGCGGCGCAAGCTATAATAATGGCATCGTGAAACTGAAAAACTATGCACTAGGAGAGGCCTATACCCGGCTGGGTGAACCCGCCAAAATTGTATCCCCCGGCGAACCTTATGGCACTGTGACGGCTGAACAAAAGGCGCGCGGCAATTTGCCCGTGCTTTACCCCCTGCCCGCCTGGCAAGTTGTTCCGCCGGGCGATGTGTTCCGCGTGTTCGAACGCGGCGGCCGTAACATTCAAACTCAATTTGCCGAAGTTGGCTTGCCCAATCCGACAGGCGCAATCCAGCGTCTGGAAGAGCCGGGGCGTCCTGATTTGAAACAATCAAGCCGTGGCCCCGCAACGGGTATTCGCGTCGCCATCCCCATTCTGAACATCCACAAAACCCGCCTTAACGATCCGTTCACTTGGTTCCAGGGCACCAATGATCAGCCCGGCGATTACCGCAATTCCGGCTGCGCATCCTGCCATGTCGTTTACGCCAATGACCGGGAGCCACGCCACAGCCTGATCTGGGCGCAATATGGCCGTGACGGGCAAACCGCGACGGTTGATCCGACGATCAAAGACCGGCTGCAAGGCGCGCGTGCCGGACACGGTGAAGCACACGGTGACGGACACGGTGAAGCGCACGGCGCACCCGCAGCACACGCCCCGGCCATGGCATATGGCGCGGATACGGGCGATCACGGTGCCGTCAAACCCCACGGTACTGGTCATAATGACGCAGCGGTGGTGAAGGAAAAGGGCCATCCGGTTGAACATGCCTTCACCCGCGCCATCCCAACTGCGCAGTGCATGAACTGCCACATGCACCAGCCCAATATCTTCCTGAACAGCTATCTGGGCTACACGATGTGGGATTACGAATCCGATGCCGCCTTCATGTGGCCGGGGCCAGAAAATAAAACGCCGCGCCCGCCCGGGATGAGCGACGCGGAATATCAGCGGATTTTCAAGACCCAGCGCTATCCAACGGCTGCTGAAGTCCGCGCCACCAATGAACGCAATCCAGAGGCTGCGGCGGCGCGCGGGCTGTGGGGCGATCTTGATTTTCTGCGCAATGTCTATGACCTCAATTCGGAACTGAAAGACACGCAATTTGCGGATTATCATGGCCACGGCTGGAATTTCAGGGCGATCCTGAAACGCGACCGCGAAGGCAATCTGCTCGACGCGAACGGTGATCAAGCCAAGGCAGCGCCTGAAAACGCGGGCAACATCGTTGACCCCAACGACCCTGAAAAATTCCGCAAAGGGGATGAAGGCAAATTCGTGCCCCCTGGCACCAACCCCGGAAAGTCCGTCCACCTGATGGATATCCATGCGGAAAAGGGGCTGCAATGCGTCGATTGCCATTTTGCTCAGGATGGCCACGGCAACGGCTTGATCCAGGGCGAAGTCGCCAACGCAGTGGAGATCGGCTGCAAGGATTGCCACGGCACGGCGGATCAATTGCCGACACTGCTGACGTCTGGCCCCGCTGCTCCGCCGCAAGGCAGCAACTTGGCGCTGCTCCGCAATCCTGACGGACAGCGCCGCTTTGAATGGTTTGAGGATGATGAGGGCCGCCGTGTGCTGATCCAGCGGTCCGTGCTTGATCCGAAAATCGAATGGAAGGTCAGCCTGGTCAAAGACACTGTCGACCGCACTCACCCCCGCTTCAACATGAAAGCCGCGCGTGCCAAAATGATGGGCAGCAACGGCGCGGACTATGGCTGGGGCCCCGGCGTGGCCAAGGAAAACCGCGCGCACGGCGATGATAAAATGGCCTGCTTCACCTGCCATTTGTCTTGGACGACCAGTTGCGGCGGCTGCCATTTGCCCATCGAAGCCAACTGGAAAACCAAAGGCCATAAATATGAAGGCGAAGAAACCCGCAACTTCGCCACGTACAACCCGCAAGTGGCGCGTGATGACATGTTCCAGCTCGGGCGGCATCAAACAACCAAAGGCAATATCATTGCTCCGGTCCGGTCAACATCCGCGCTGATCCTGTCATCCACCAACGTCAACCGCGAACGCATTTATGTGCAGCAGCCGCCGATTTCCGCCGCTGGCTTTTCCAGCCAAGCCTTTGCCCCGCATTTCCCTCACACAGTGCGCACGAAGGAAACCAAAACATGCAGCGATTGCCATATTTCAGAGGCCGAGGATAATAATGCCACAGTCACCCAGACGCTGCTGCTGGGCACCAATTTTGTGAACTTCGTCGGCCTTCATGCCTGGGCGGGGCTTGAAGGCGGGTTTGAGGCTGTGCGCGTCACGGAATGGGATGAGCCTCAGGCTGTGATCGGATCTTACCTTCACCGCTATGCCTATCCCGATTGGTATAAAATGCATGTTGATCAAAATGGCCGTGAACTGAAAGAATGGACGCGCGGCCAAATCTTCGACAAGAAATTCAGTGGCGAAACCAACCACACCGAACAGTTTGCCAACATAGTCCAAGGCACAAAGGACCGGGTCGGCTGCCTGCAACTGCGCGGCGAATATATGTTCGTGGCCGAGGGCAAAGGCGGTTTCCGAGCCTATGATGTTGCGTCGATTGGCAATAAAGGCTTTTCCGAACGGATCATATCCGCGCCTTTTTCCCCGCTTGGCCAGGACACGCGGGTGGACACCACAAACGCCACATGCGTTGCCGTTGCCACCACGCAACCAATCAGCGTTTCGCGCAACACCGATATCACGGCGAATTTCCCTGAAAATCAGGAACAGAAATTCCACCCGATTTACAAATATGCCGTGGTGACGGATAGTGTTGAAGGGCTGGTGCTGGTTGATATTGACACGTTGGCCGACGGGGAATTTCGCAATAATTTCTTCAAACGGGCTGTCACTTGGAACCCTGACGGTGTGTTGACGGGCGCGCGTCATGTGACGCTGGCAGGCCATATCGCCTACATCACAACCAAGGCCGGGCTGGCTGTGGTCGATCTTGATAATCCGCTTGAACCAAAGCTGCTCTCCACCGTACCAATGACGGACGCGCGGGCCAGTGCCATCCAGTTCCGTTACCTGTGGGTCACTGATGCGGAAGGGCTGAAACTGTTTGATGTGACTACACTCGGCCAGCCTGTCGCCATTCCGTCTGGCACGGTGCCGCTGGTCAATGCGCAGCGCATCTATCTGGCCCGCACCTACGCTTATGTCGCGGCCAAGGCCGAAGGGCTAGTGATCGTCAATATCAAGAAACCACGCGAACCCAGTATCTACGAACGCGTCACACTGGGCGGCGCGTTGAACGATGCCGAAGATGTTGTCGTGGGCACCACCAATGCATCGCTGTTTGCCTATGTGGCGGACGGGAAAAATGGCATGAAAGTGCTGCAACTGACCAGCCCGGAAAGCCAGCCCAATTTCTACGGCTTTTCCCCGGCACCAAAGCCGCAAATGATCAGTTGGGTACGCACGCCTTCGCCAGCGCTCGCCATGTCAAAAGGGATCGACCGTGACCGTGCGGTGGATGAGACGGGCGGGCAAATGGCTGTGTTCGGACGGCTCGGTTCTCGTCCGTTCACCCGCAAGGAAATGGAACGCTTGTTCCTCACCCCTGCTGGCCAACCCTATAAAGTGAATGATACGCCGACGATGGCTGATTATGTGCCGGTGCGGAGCGCGGGGCTATAGGATGCCCTCACCCAGCCGCAATTGTTGCTGCTGTTTCTTCAATCGTTCCGGCCACAAGCAACGCATCGCCGCCAACCATCCCGACTTTGGTCTGGCCGTTTTCATCCGAACGCAAATAGGCAATGTTGGCGACAACCACCAAATAGTCGCCGCCGCGCGACTTAAGTAACACGAATTTCATGAAAGCGTCTCCTGACGCCCCAACTTCTAAGGCGCGGGTGTTCGTTTTCGATTAACGCAGAGCAGTTGCCGAAAGCGTGGTGGGCGCGGCAGGGATTGAACCTGCGACCCCACCCGTGTGAAGGGTGTGCTCTACCACTGAGCTACGCGCCCACGCTCTGGCAGTCGCGGCACTAGTCAAGGCCTGCCGGAAAAGCAAGTTTCTCTCTTCGACGCCGGTGGAAAGGGCCAACCTCTCGCTTTTGAAAGCGGTGCGCATGCCCTTTGCCGTCGGGCCATCCGTCGCTATACGCAGCTGGATGATAAATATTGCAAAACGGACTGGCGGCCGCATCCTCGTCGATCAGCTGCGCCTTCAGGGGTGCGACCGGATTTTTACGGTGCCAGGGGAAAGCTTCCTCGCAGTGCTCGACGCGTTGCATGATGTGCCGGAAATCCAAACCGTAGTTTGCCGTCAGGAAGGCGGCGTGACGTTCATGGCCTGTGCCGACGGCGCGCTGACCCAGCGGCCCGGCATTGCCTTTGTCACGCGCGGGCCCGGTGCCACTAATGCCAGCATTGGCGTGCATGTGGCCATGCAAGACAGCCAGCCGATGATCCTGTTCATTGGCGACGTAGACCGGGGCATGCGTGACCGCGAAGGCTTTCAAGAGGTGGATTTCACTGCCATGTTCGCGCCCCTGGCCAAGCTGGTGCTGCGCATTGATAATGCCGCGCGCATCCCCGAATATGTCGCGCGCGCCTATTCTGCCGCACTGTCTGGCCGCCCCGGGCCTGTGGTGATTGCCCTGCCTGAAGATATGCTTTGCGATGTGGTGGAGGCACTGGACCGGCCCCGTGTCGCCGATATCTGGCAGGCCCCGTCAGCGTCACGGTTGGCCGCGCTAGAGCAATTGCTGCACGATGCGGTGGCCCCCGTCGCCATTATCGGCGGCGCAGGCTGGACGCCGCAAGCAGGCAAGGACTTTGCAGATTGGGCGCAAAAATGGGGCTTGCTCGTGGCAGGCGCATTCCGCCGCCAAGATGCAATTGCCAATAGCTCACCCATATGGGCGGGAAATCTGGGTTACGGCCCCAACCCGAAGCTAACTGCGCGGATCAAAGCGGCAGACCTGATCATTGCCGTTGGAGCGCGGCTGGGCGAAGCGACAACTGACAGTTACACGCTGATCACGCCCGATCATCCGGGCCAAATGCTGGTTCATGTTCACCCAGACCCGAATGAGCATAATCATGTTTACCGTGCGGACCTGTCGATCTGTTGCGGGATGGAGCAATTTGCGGCCCATGCGCTGGCGTCAGTAGTGCCAGACCAGCAGCGACGCGTGAAAGTGACAGCTCCCCTGCCCTTCACCGGCGGCGCAGAGGCGCATGAGGACTGGCTGGCGTGGAATACCCCTGCCCCGTTTGACACGCCCGTTGATCTGGGACTGTGCGTTGCCGCGATGCGAGAGCTTTGCCCGGCAGACGCCATAATCTGCAACGGCGCGGGGAATTTTTCTGGCTGGTGGCATCGCTATTGGCCCTATGCCGGCCCCGGCACGCAGCTTGCGCCGACTGCGGGCGCCATGGGCTACGGCCCGCCTGCTGCTGTTGCCGCTGCTCTGCGCTGCCCAGACCAGCTTGTCGTGGCACTGGCAGGCGACGGGGATTTCATGATGAATGGTCAGGAATTGGCAACGGCCATGCAATATGGCTGCGATCTGCTGGTCATCATTGTCGACAATGGCAGTTACGGCACCATTCGCATGCATCAGGAACGCGAATATCCCAACCGCGTTTCCGGCACAGCGCTACGCAATCCTGACTTCGCGGCCCTGGCCCGGGCCTACGGAGCCTGGGCGGCCACAGTTGAGGCCACAGCAGATTTCGCGCCTGCCCTAACGGAAGCGATGGCGCGTAAAGGGGTGCGCGTGCTGCACCTGAAAACTGACTCAGACCGGATCAGCGCCGGAACGACCATCACAGCCCTTCGCAGCCGAAAGTGAGGTGCGAAACTCCCCCGTCCCTGACCTTGTCGAAGGGCCGTCCTTTCGGACACCACTAAGCGTTAGGAATTACCGCCCTTCGACAAGCTCAGGGTAGAGGAGTATCCTGGCTTTTCTGCCGGCGCTGCGCACGTTTCTCGCGCAATGCCTGCCGTTCTTCCGGCGTCATCTCTGCCCATGCAGCCCGACGTTCGGCCCGCACTTCACGAACCCGCTGCATCAGGACACGGCGTTCCTCACGCGGCATGGACTTGAGCCGTTCGCGTACCCGGGGGGTCAGCTTGAGCCTTGCCGGGGGAAGGCCCAGTTCGCGCCGCCGCGCCTGCCTCTGCTCGATCTGGTCTGCAATCCGCTGGGCCACAACTTCACGCCGCAATTCGCGTCGGTTGATAATTGACGGCTGTTGGGAAACAGTTTCAGTGACCACAGGCAGTGCGATTGGCGCGGGTCGTGATGCAGACGGGCTTGCCATGCGCGCGGGCTTAGGATGAGATTTGACAGCGAGTGGCGGAGGCTTAGGCGCTGGCGCAACGCGTTCCACAAATGGCCCGACCACAGGCATGTTGCGGATTGGCACGCCGAACAGAGTCGAAGCCGCTGCCATGCTGACCAGCCCGGCGCCAGCTGTGACCATCAGGGCAATGGACGCACGCGCCCAAAGGCCCCGCCGTTCACGCGCAGGTTTGGCGATTGGCAAAGACGGGAGATCAGCAGGCAAAGCCGCCATCACTCTGTCAGCAAAACTCAGCGTCATTGCAGGCACGCCCACACCTATGAGTGCCGCATCCTGTTCGGCTGTGAGCCAATCAGTCATGCGCGTCCTCCTTCAAATTAGCGAGCATGGAACGGAGTGCCGTTCGCGCCCGCTGCAGCAGCGATTCGAATGCCTTGATGTTCAGGTTCAGCACGTCAGCGGCCACCTGGTTGCTCTGTTCTTCATAATAAGTGAGGATGATCGCGGCACGTTGTCGGTCCGGTAGAGTAGCGATTGCCGCAGCAGCAGTGGCCTGGCGTTCAGCGACCATGATTTGCGCATCGGCGAGCAGCGCTTCATCGGCACGCTCTGGCACATCCTCATCACTGGTAAAACGGCGACGGCGCAGACGGTCCAGGCAGAGGTTTGTCGCCACGCGCGTCAGCCACGCCGCCACGCCGCTACCCCCGGCCTGCCAGCTTGGGGCGTTGCTCCAAAGTCTCAACAAAGCGTCCTGCGCCACATCTTCTGCCTCTGTTTGATCCCCCAGCATGCGCCATGCAATGCGGTAAGGCCTTTGTTGATGCCGTTCGACAATCAGGCGAAATGCCGCTGCATCACGCAGCCCCGCCTGCTCCATCAGGGCATTGTCGCTGACTACAGAGTCCAGCTGGGGAACCGTCACGGCATCACTCACACTTTCGAAGTTACACCGTTAACGCATCAGGTCTCCAAACCCTTCGCCGTGTCAGACGCTTCTGCAACGCCGAATAATTTGCCCAGCACGCGGCGAACCATCACAATCAGCCCAATCGCAACGGCAAGCAACAAAACCGCGACGCCAATCGCCAGCACAGGATTGGACAGCGCCAGAAACAGCAGCCCGCCAGACACGACATCTTCGCCCGAGGAAACCGCGATATTGCTGAACGGTTCAGGGCTCGCGTTGACAATGGCGCGCGTTCCAGCCTTTGCCCCGTGGCTGGCAAGGGCCGCTCCCCCGCCCAGCAGCAAGCTGATCACTTGCCACGTCGGGTCAGACGCATCGACGATTGCCAGTGCCAGCAGCGCCCCGCCGACAGGACGGATGGCCGTGTGCACGGCATCCCAAATTGAATCGAGCCAGGCAATCTTGTCAGCGAAAAATTCAGCCACGAGGCCCACAGCAGAAGCACCTAGCACCCACGGATTGGCCAGCACTGCCAGTGTCTCCAGATTATGGGGTAGATCAATCCACCCAAGGCGCATTGCCAACCCCGTTGCGAACACGCACAGATACAGCCGCCAACCTGCCAGCAGGCTGACGCTGCCTGCCACGCCCATCACTTCAACCACACCCATAACCACGCTCCTACCCAATCTGCTGGCCAAATATATCGGGAAGGCTGCCACGCCTCTTCCCAATGCGCAATGTCCTGCGTAAGCCGTGATCATGACTGATGATATGGAATTTGGCGAATTGCCGCCTGCGCACCCCGCCGCCACTTTGGTTCTGTTCAGGGACCGGACAGACGGCCCGCCTGAGATTTTGATGGTGGAACGGTCAAAAGGCATGCGCTTTGCCGGCGGGGCCATTGTGTTCCCTGGCGGGCGAGTGGACGCTGACGATCATGTTTTGGCGGCGTCGCTGGCCTCTCGCTATGAACTTGATTGCGCTGCATCTCGCGTTGCGGCAATTCGAGAAACCATCGAAGAAAGTGGCATTCCCATTGGCGTTGTTGGCCACACGCCTGATGGATGGCTGGAGGAAACACGTTCAGCACTGCACGCGCAGCAACCGTTTAGCGCGCTTCTTGCAGCGGGCGGGCTGACGCTTGATCTGGATGCGCTGATTTATTTCGCACGCTGGCGGCCCAAGCATAAGGAAGCGCGGGTATTCGACACACGCTTTTACATTGCCCGCGCGCCTGCCAATTTGCCGGTTGAAGTGGTGGATGACACTGAAAATGTGCGTGCCTTTTGGGAAAGCGCATCAGGCGCAATTGCCCTTGAAAAGGCGGGTAAAGTGGCGATCATCTATCCCACCATGCGCAATCTGGAACGGTTGGCATTGTTTGCCAGCTATGACGAGGCAGAGGCTCATTCTCTGAGCATCCCGGTGCAGATGATTTCGCCGCATATGGAAGTGCGCGACGATGGACGCTATTTGTGCATTCCTGCCGACGCTGGCTATCCTGTGACGGCAGAGCGGCTGGACAAAGCCGTGACAGCCTTTGGCGTGAAACCCTAAATGGCCACCGGCGTGAACCGAGGCAGGGGGTTTCGCATCGGCCGCTTCATTGGTAGGGCCATACTTTATTTTCTGATTGGCTCAATCGCATGGGTGCTCATCTACCGCTTTGTACCGCCACCCGTGACTGCGACTATGCTGGGCGATCTGGTCAGCGGACGCGGGATCACCAAGGACTGGATGAGCTTATCAGACATTGACCCTGATATGGCCCGCGCAGCCATTGCCGGGGAAGATGGTAAATTTTGCAGCCATAACGGCTTTGACAGCGAAGCCATCCGTCAGGCCATCCGCCGCAACGCCAGCGGCGGGCGGATCCGGGGCGGATCAACAATCAGCCAGCAAACCGCCAAAAACGCGTTTCTATGGCAAGGCGGCGGCTATTTTCGCAAGGGATTAGAGGCCTGGTTCACTCTGCTGATTGAGACTGTGTGGGGTAAACGGCGGATCATGGAAGTCTATCTAAACATCGCCGAAACGGGACTTGGCACATATGGCGCAAACGCCGGGGCGCAGCGATATTATAAACATGACGCTGGCACTTTGTCTGCAACAGAAGCTGCGCGCATCGCGGCTATATTGCCGCTCCCCAAGGAACGTGCTGCCATTACCCCATCAGGCTTCACCCGCCGCTACGGCAACAGCATTGCCGCACGGATCGGGGTTGTGAAGCGTGATGGGCTTGACAAGTGCTTAGGGGTTTAGCGCGGATTGCTCGAAATGTTAATCTTGACCGTCACCCTGAACTTGATTCAGAGTCCATGCCTCAGTTTTCATGCGAAACAGGGTATTTTAAGTTTGGCGGCGACGTTGAGCCATGGATGCTGAAACGAGTTCAGCATGACAGTGATGCTAATTTATTGCTCCATGGTGTAGCGCCTACAACTCCCCCTCAAGCCAGCTTTTCAACTGACTCTTCGGTGCGGCGCCCACTTTTGTGGCGACAGGGGCACCGTCCTTAAACAGGATCATGGTTGGAATGCCGCGCACGCCGTATTTGGCAGGGGCGTCGGGATCGTCATCGATATTTAGCTTTACGATGCTGACTTTATCGCCCAGCTCATCAGAAATTTCTTCAAGCGCGGGGCCGATCATTTTGCACGGTCCGCACCATTCGGCCCAGAAATCAACGAGCACAGGGCGGTCCGCGCCCAGCACATCAGCGGCGAAGCTTGCATCAGTCACAGCGGCGGTGGCCATAGTATATTCTCCTTCAGTCACCACCGATGTAGGGCTTGGCCGCGCCAATCTCAACTGGCTTCGGTCAAATCCTGCTGCGCATCCTGATAGCCCGGCTTGTAGGCCGCCAATTGCTCCGGCGTCAGTTCGATCAGTCTCGGCCCGCTTGAGTATAGCAAAGCGGCGCGGACGGCTCGGTTGGGAAAAATTGACGCAAGCAAAGCTGCATAGGCCCCCATTTGTGCAAGGTGATAGCGTGGGACAGCCGCCCCAGAACTTGGCACAGCGCGGCCCGTCTTATAATCGACGACGAGCACATCCGCATCAGTCACCAACAAGCGGTCAACAATGCCCGTGACGACTTGGCCCTCCACCACCCCTGCAATCGGCACTTCTGAGAGCGCATCAGGCGCGAACAGCGCGGCAAATTCTGGCGTGTCGAGTGTGCGCACTGCGGCTTCGACAATTTCGGACCGCGCGGTCCCATCAGACACGCCTGCGCTATGTTCCAGCCAGCGCAGTGCTGCTGCCCGCCGGTCTTCACGCGACAAAGGCGGCAGTCGTTCGAACAGTGAATGCAGCAGTACGCCTCGCCGTGCGGCCTCACGCCTTTTGGGGTCAGGCGGCGGGCTCGCTTCGTCATCCTCTTGGCCCAGTGCTGACGGGGCCAGCGGCTTAGGCGGGCGCGCCTCTTGCGCAGCCGCAATTGTCGCCCATTCTGGAAGCGCACCTTCCCAACGCTCCGCCGCGTCATGCGAATTGCGACACGCTTTCTCCAGCTCTTCATGGTTAAACACCAAATCACCAGCTGCATTAAGTGCGCCGCCGCAGCGAGTCAGCGCGCGGGTCAGTTGCTCATACCAGATGCCATCGCTGAGTGAATTGCCGACTTGGCTTTTGCGCAGAGCTCCCCCGGCAAACAGCATTTCTTCTGCCCGCGTCATCGCCACATAGAGCAGCCGCCAATGCTCTTGCCGGTCGCGTTCATCCTGCTCAGCCGCGCGCACTTTCAGCGTGCCTGCGGTTTCGTCTTTGGAAGGACGGAAAACCGGCAGCTTGAGGCCTTCAAGATCAAGGTCAAGATCTGACCGTCCCTTTTTGCCAGGATCGAACGTGGCATCGGCCAGCACGACAATTGGCGATTGCAGGCCCTTGGCCCCATGCACAGTCATTACGCGCACAGCATTTTCGGGCTTAGCCGGATCGCGCTTCACTTCGCTGTCGCCGCTCGCAAACCAATTGAGAAACAGCTGCAACGAAGGCACTGAGTCGCGGCCAAAGGAAAGCGCAGCGTTCAAAAGTTCATTGATCGGGTCGCGCGCTTCATTACCCAGCCTCGCAATCAATCGCTTCCGCCCCTCAATAACAGGGTCTGACAGAATGGATTCGAAAAATTGGTAAGGCGTCCCCAGATCGGCCAGATTGAGGATAGTGCGAAGCACGCTGGGCTTTCTATCGCCCAAATGCTGCCAAAGCGAACCTTTCCGCTTACCTTTGGCGGCTTGGTACAGATCGTCCTGCGACCAGCCGACAATGGGGGATACAAGCAAACAGGCCAGCGTCAAATCATCGTGCGGCTGCAGGGCAAAGCGCGCGCAGGCCAGCAAATCCTGCACAGCAATCGGCGCGCCCAATTGCAACCGGTCAACGCCTGCAACTGGCACATCCTCCTGATACAGTCGCGACACGATCAGCCGCGCCAGATCAGTTCGACTGCGCAGTAGGATCATCACATCGCCGGGTTCGGCATCGCGCCCCTGATTGCGCAGCCGCAGCCGGTTTGCCCCTTTGGTCCACATCGCGATACGCTTGGCAAGCGCGCTGGCCCATTTCAAGTCAGCGTTGCTGACGCCCGGCAATGCGTTTGGATCGGCGTCCTCATCGCCGTCTTCGTCATCTTCGGCTGGCGTGATTGGCGCCAGCAAATGGATCGCTCCCGATCCACCGCCCGCGCTGCGGTGCTCGGGTGGCCTGTCTTTCAGGCCAAAAGCCTCTGCACCAAGGCCGTCGATCACAACGTCAGTTAGGGTAAGGACTGGCTGGCTGGACCGGAACGACTGGCTGAGCGACAGTTGCAGATAGTCTTGGCCGCTGCGTTCAACATCGTGTTTGAATGCTGCCGCCGCAACACTAAATTCGCGCGGGTCTGTGCCTTGAAAACCAAAGATCGCTTGCTTGAAGTCGCCAACTTTGAAAACAGTGCGCACGTTATCAAGTTTCTGCCCATCGCCAGTGAAGAACTCCTCAGTCAATTTGCGGACAATCCGCCACTGGTCGGCATTGGTATCCTGGGCCTCATCCACCAGAATATGATCAACCGACTGGTCAAGCTTGAACCGGATCCAATCACCAATTCCAGGCGTATCTAACAAGCGTACTGTGCTGCGGATCAAGTCATTGAAATCAACAACTGCGGCTTGGCGCTTGGCGCTGGCAAAGATCGCCGCATAGCTCCGCCCCGTTTCAAGCGCATCAACAAACAGCGCCGACAGCGCCAGCGCGCGTTTCATATCCACCATGATGTCACACCAGTGGATCATCGCTTCACCGGCCTCGGCATAAGCGGGCGTGTCTGGCCGTTTGGTCAGCGTGCCTTCGCCCGTTACCCAAACTTTTCGAAACACCTCAAGCCCGGCAATTCTCTCCTCGGTCGAACTGGAGAGCCAGGTGTCAATTCGTGTCAGCCGTTCAGCGCCAGTCTTGGTATTCCAGCGGCGGTTCTCGCCGACCAGGATATCCAGATCATGGCGCGGCAGAACCGTATCCTGGCACCTCGCCGCAAGCCAGCCGGCAATGTCTTCGACGCCGTCACTCAAATTCGATTGAACGGTTCGGTAAAGGACTTCGCCATAGGGTAGCGCCTCAAACGCCTCAGCCGCATTGCCGCACCGGATTAAATAGGAACGCAGGGCCTTTTCCCCCAACCGCTGCACCAGCCGCCGGAACCGGGCTCGAGCTGCTTCATCCAGCCCCTGTTCCATGTCCTCCACCATCTGGGCCAGCGCCTGCTGCCCAATCTGGTCTAACTCCCGCCCTTCAACAGGCCGGAACCCGGGCGGCAAGCCCGCTTCTGCCGGAAAGCTTGCAAGCAGCGTCTGGCAAAAACTGTGAATGGTCTGGATTCGCAAGCCAGACCCACGCGCATCCAGCATCCGGGCAAATAAGGTGCGCGCTTCCTCGCGCCCTGCATCGCCAATGTTTTCGCCCAGACTTTCAAGGTCCTTCGCTAGGTCTGGCCCTTTCATCGTCACCCAAAGACTGAGGCGCTGATGAATTCGTTCCTTCATTTCAGCGGCTCCGGCCTTGGTAAAGGTCAGGCATAGGATCGACTCAGGTGGCACGCCATTGAGCAGCAGCCGCAACACGCGGGCAGACAATACTTGCGTTTTTCCTGTGCCTGCAGAGGCTGAAAGCTGCACTTGGGCGTTGTGCCCCGACGCACGCTGCTGATCGCCTTTGAGGTGCGGAAGCTTCGAGGTATTGGGCTTAGCCATCGCGGCCCTGCCATTCATCATAGCGCATCAACTGATCAAATTCTGAATAGGCCAGTTCCGGGTGCAGCTTTGCTTTGAACGCAGCTTCACCAAGCAGATAGTTGGCGGTAACTTGTTCAAAATGACGTAGCGTCTGCGCGAGGAAATCATCAGGATCAGTCCGTGATTTCGTGTTACCAAGGGCAGAGCTGATCTTCCCATATCTTTTTGTTGTCGTATTTTTGGCCTGAGACCAATAGTCAAATTCAGACGCTTTTCCGTTCACGCCTGCAAAAGCCCCGCGCTCTGCCATTAGGCCAAGCAGCCCCAGCTGTAGCCGCATACCGGCATCAATTTCCTTTTTCGAAGGGGCGACGCCGGTCTTATAATCGACAATTGCAATGCTGCCGTCGGCCAGCTGGTCAATGCGGTCAGCGCGGCCTTTTACTGAAACGCCCGCAAGATCAATTTGCCCTTGCACTTCGGTATTGATCGGATGGCGCCCGTTCGCGACCAACCCGGCCAACTTATCCTCAAATGATTGCGCAGCTTCTTCAAATCGCGGCAGCCACAACGCACGGAGGACGGGATGCAGACCAGCATGATCAAAGGCACTTTGCAACCGCGGGATCAAAGTGCCAGCGGCAAAGCCATCATCCTCACCCCAGCGATGCAGCACATCATGCAAGAACGTGCCACGCCACCGCGCATCAGGTTCCGCGCCAGGTTCATCAAGCGCAGATAATTTCAAAATGGCCTTGGCGTAAAAGCTATAGGGATCAGCCTTCAAAGTATCTGCATCAGTGACGGAGAGTTTGCGGGGTCGTTCATGAACCAGCGGCGCGGGCGCAGGCGGATTGGCCCGCACTCCGGTGGCGAAATCAAGGGCCTGGGCCAAAAGTTCTAAGCGCATTTGCGGCGGTTCAATCCCTCCAGCCAGCGTCGCCATCCGCAACCAGAAACGCGATTCCGTTGTTGGTGAGGATCCATCCCGCTTGGCGCGCGTCATCAGGATAGACCCTGCCCCCATCGCGCCGACAAGATCATGCGCAGACAGGCCAATGCGCCGTTCCAGCGCCGGTAAACCCAGCTGGCGGCGAATGGCAGGGGCCAGCCAAGGGTCTGGGCTGACCAATTGTGGCCATGTGCCCTCATTCAACCCACCCAGGATCACTGTATCCGCGCGTTGCAGCTTCGCCTCAATCAATCCCCAAATCAACACGCGCGGGTGGCCACCAAATGCCGGGCGGATGGCCTGTGCATCCATCAAATCGCGCAGGAGAACTGGCAGGTCAGCCAGCGATGTCAGCGCAATGCCTTCAGCCGACAGGGCCGCCAGATCAGACAGCAGATCAGCCAGCGCACGCCCATCTGGCCCTGCCCAGATTTTTCCGCTTGTAAGAGCGGTCGCAGTCTCTGTTAGGGTCTCAACCAGATCCGCAATCTGCGGTGCGCGCCCTGCGGCACTATCAAGAGCGTCAAACATATGCCTTTGAAGCGCCCACCATTCCAGCGCCGCTGATTTTACGGTGGCCGTGCGCTCATTCTGATCCGCAAGTATGGCATCAATTCCGGCAAGTCCTGGCCCCGGCAGTGGCCCGCGGAGTGCCAGATCAAGTTTACGGGCACCGTCAAGCCACGCCTGTCGCGCGCCATCATCACCGCCGTTCACCAGCAAATGCTTCAATATTGCCAGCAGCACAGAAGGCGCAAACCGCTCCGCTGCGCCTTGTGCCAATGATAGCAAAAGCACGCCCGGCGGCGTTGCGGAGAGCGGCTGCCCCGCTGAATCGTCGGCTAGAATACCCCAGCGTTTCAAATGGGCACTGACACGGCGTGCCAGTTCACGGTCAGGCGTCACCAGGGCAACTGTTTTGCCGGGTTCCTGCACAGCAGCACGAATTGCTAGCGCTATACTCTGCGCTTCATCGGCAGACGTGGCAACTTGCAAGGCTTTAACGCCAGGCAATCTTGTTTCCTGTGGCGGCAATGCAGACCAGCTTTTTGTGTAAGCTGCTGGAGCCATCGCGTGGGATATGGCTTCAAACCGAACCAAAAGCGGCTTTGCCCCGCCACCCCATCCCCATGTTTCAACTTCGCCGCGTGTTGCGCCGATCCGGTCCAGCATCAGCGAAAGATGATATTGGGGGTGGCTTTCTATCCCGCCGCGACCGTCTTCGTCGTCGCTCAACGCGCTCCACTGGTCATTTGGCATCGCCAGATCCAGCCCGTCAAAGATGACGATACCTTGATCCAGCCGCGCCACGAGTTTCAGGAAATCCGCAATCGCGGGGGCAACGGTACTGATGCCAACGGCATAGATTGGAAAGGTCGGACGCTCGCTTCGCCATTGGTTCGTCATCCGCTGCAACTGCCGGTTGCGGCGATCGGCCAAATCAATGCAGCCCAGCCGGTCAAGCTCCCGTGGCCAATCTTCTATGATGAAGTTCAGAAAGGTTAGCGCGCGGGCCCAGTGGTCGTTCAGCCCCTCTACGTCGGCTTCTCGCAGCACCTTTGCACTCACCTGTTGAACCGTCAGTTGATCAAGCACACGGCCAAGATCAGCTGCCAATCGCATAGCCTGTGCGCCAGTGATGGCACCCATCAACCCGGATTGTTGCACTTTTCGCGCCAAGATCATTTGGCGGCGCAGCGGCTCAATCGCTGGAGGAATTGGTTCAATGTCGATCGGGTCAAGGGCAGCGCCAACGCTTTCGCCCAAATCCGCATCACCAATCGCGACAAGGCGCGGCATCAGCAGGCCTTGGGCGGACTTTCTGACGAAAGCATCGCGAATGGCAACAGCCGCGCGGTTGTTAGGAACAAGAATGATCGCCTTAGCAAGCGCAAGCGGCGATTTCCCGTGGGTCGCAATGATGCCTTCGACAAGCGCGTCTGCAAAACCGCAATGCGGCGGAATGGTGAAAAGGGCTGGCTTCAGCAGGCTACCCATTGGCAAGGGCGGCTTGCGTAGCGGTTACTGCGGCTGGGTAGCCAACATCAAACCATTTGCCATCATGAATATGGCCAAAGCAGCGCCCCTCAGCAATGACACGGTCCCAGAATATATTCGTGGAGAACACTTCAGACGGGGGACTTGTGATCACGCGCTTGGACAGAATTTGAATACCCGTCCACACATAAGGAGCAGTCGCTGGCGGAACGCGCCGTGACAAGCGGCAATCAGTGTCGAGGTGAAAATCGCCTTGCCCTTGCGTGTTGCCAGCTGCTTCGAACGGAACGACCAGCATCAATACATCCATGGTCGCATCGTTCCAAACCTCACCGAGTGAGACCAAGGCATTCAAAGCGCCGTCGGTCCACCAGTTGTCCGCATTGATGCACAGCAGAGGATCAGCGTCGATCAAATCCTTCGCCTGCACGAGCCCGCCGCCAGTATCACGAAGCACACCACGCTCGTCCGATATCGTGACTTCAAAATCAGCGGCCTTCTGGCGCAGATGCGCCTCGATCTGATCTGCAAGGTAATGAACATTGACCACGACCTTACGAACGCCCGCCTCGCGAAGATGATCCAGGACATGGTCAATAAGTTTGACACCGCCCACTTCAATCAGCGGCTTGGGTCGTTCTGCCGTCAGCGGCATCATCCGAGTGCCTTTGCCTGCCGCCATGATCATGGCCGTCGTGGGCAAACTCATAGTTTCAAATTCAGCCAGTGGGCAACGCGCGCTTCGTTAGGCACATTACGCTCAAACCAATGTCGTACCGGTTCGAGCCCCGGCTGGGCCAGATCACGTTGTAGCAACCCCCACATGCGCGGCTGAAAACTGGTATAATGCGGCTTTCCGTCGCGTTTCCACAATCGCGTGAATACACCGAGGATCCGCGTATTACGCTGCGCCGCAAGTGCCCAGTAAGCACGCTCAAACGCCGCGCCATTCAAAGTTTTCGTGCAGTAGTAATCGATCAACGCGCGTTCAACTTTCGGAGTCACATCGCGACGCGCATCTTGCAGCATTGATGCGAGATCATAGGCCGGATGACCCACCAAAGCATCCTGAAAATCCAACAGGCCGTAATGGGCATGACCTTTTTTCCCATCAATCAGCATGATGTTTTCGGCATGATAATCGCGCAAC
Source organism: Sphingomonadales bacterium (assembly GCA_031430995.1). Classification (GTDB taxonomy): domain Bacteria; phylum Pseudomonadota; class Alphaproteobacteria; order Sphingomonadales; family Sphingomonadaceae; genus Aquisediminimonas. The sequence goes on from JANPCO010000092.1 coordinate 27,017, forward strand.
TCAGTGACAGTCTGGCCCTGCGCTGCAATCGGTTCCAGCACTTCACGCCACGCCGCGGCAAACCCAGTTTCGTCAACTTCGATGCCAACTGTCGGGCAATACCACTCCGTGAACAAATTCACTTCATTCAGCCACTGATCAAGCCCGTGCGGTGCCAATCCCAGTGCTGGCTTATGCTTGTGCAATTCAATGAGCACATCGACAACGCCTGAATATACCGCATATTCCTCATCGACATTCGCGTCGACATATTCACGCATCCGTTTGCCGCCAAAATCTTCAATAAGCAGCAAGCCCTGATCAAGATCGCGGTGAAGGATTGCAGGCGCTGACAGGCCAATCCCAGTGAGATATTCAGCGACATGCACAAAGGGTCGCGGATCTTCATGCGGCGGCGGCGCGTCCATTAAGACAGCGGTTCGTGCGGCATCAATAATCCGAAAATAGCGGCGAAACGAGGCGTCCCCGGCAAGGGGCTCGATGCGTGCGCCCTTCCAACCAGCGGCGGCAAGAAAAGCGTCGGCCCCTGCGGGCGGAATCATGGAAAGGGCCATCGATCTTTCCAAGACGGTGGCACTTGCGCTGTCAAGCGGCGGGCATCATCCGACGTGCGATTGATCGTGATTTGCAACGCGTCCGAAAGGAAGTGAGCGTCCAGCAGATCCGGCCATTCGACAACCAATGCGCCGTCAAAGAGCGCATCTTCAAGCGCAAGTGCCAACACTTCATTCGGGCTATCAAGCCGGTAGAGATCAATATGATGAACCGACAACCGCACATCGGGTGGGCTGTAAGAAATCATGATCGGAAACGTCGGGCTGGGCACTTCGCCGCTTAACCCAAGCCCGCGCAGCATGCCGCGTGCCAGACAAGTCTTCCCTGCCCCCAAATCCCCTGAAAGAGCAATGATATCGCCAATTTTCAAGCGCTCTCCAAGCAAAAAACCGGCAGCTTCAGTCGCGGCTTGATCCGCCAAGTTCACCGGGGCAGTTGAACAGAGGCCACTGTCCCCTCACCCAATTGCGAATGAAGCGTCAGAGTGCCGCCGTGCGCCTCCACAAAGTGCCGCGCGACTGGAAGACCAAGCCCCAAAGCAGTGCTGCCATCCCGCAGGCCGTCTACGCGGCTGAACTGGTCAAAGGCACGGGCTTGGCTTGCTGCGTCCATTCCGGGTCCATTGTCAGACACCACGATCATAGCCTGTTGCGCGTCCCCATCTGCATGGAGGAGCACGCGGCCACCCTTCGGCGTATACGCAATGGCATTATCGATCAGATGATCAAGCACCTGCCGCAATCGGCGCACGTCACCCCTGATGGCGCCAACCATCGGCTCAACATGCGTTACAAATTCGATACCTTTGGCTAGTGCTTGCGGCTTGTGCTCTCGCGCTGCATCATGGGCCAGCATCGCGAGTTCGACATTTTTCTGCTCAAGCGGCAAAGCGCCACTGTCGCCTTGCGTCAGGTCCAGCACCCGGTCAATCATACTGCCAAGCCGCCCTGATGCTTGCAGGATGGAACTCACATAATCCTTAGCCTGAGTGCCCAACTCTCCGGCAAGCCCGGCATCCAGCATTTCCGCATAGCCCGCAATCGACGTTAGCGGCGTTCGCAGTTCGTAAGACATGTTGGACACGAAATTCGATTTGACGCGGTCCGCCTGTTCAAGAGCGTCAGCACGTTCCCGCAAAGCACTTTCAATGTTGCGGCTGTCTGTAATATCCAGCATCGTTAGCAGCGCATTGCCATCAGGCAACGGAACCGAGGCCAGCTCAAAAAAGCGACCAGACGCCAGTGATATCCGGCCGCTGCGTTGCTGGCGTTCCAATGTTGCACTCTTGACCAGATCACGGATAGTTCCGGCGCGCTTGATATCGGCCAGAGCGGGAGTGATCGCTTCCACAAAAGCATCAATATGAGGATGTCCTGCCAGAAACTCCTCTTCCAGGCTCCAATTCTGTTGAAACCGGGTATTCCAGTTCTGCAATTTCCCATTGCCTTCAAACACGCCGACAGCTTCAAACAGGCTATCAAACGTTGCGGTTCGCACACGCAGAAGCGTATCGCGCGCGCTGGCCAACTGAACTTGCTCCGTGCGATCCTCAAATATCAGGACTAAGCCACCATCGGGAATAGGCTGAGCCAGCAACCGCAAATGTCGACCGTCAGCAGCAAGCCAATTTTCTTCGATAGGCTCACCAGAGGCGCGGAACCAGTCGCGGCGCTCGGCCTTCCAGGCTGGAAAATCTCGCGTTTCGGGAATGCGCCCGCCTTCGCGCATCCGGTCAAGGATCCGGTCAAAATCCGGGCGCTCTGCAATCCATTCCGGTTTGATCGCGAACAGGCTGCGGAACGGCTGGTTGCAAAAGACAAGAGCGCGATCTGGCCCAAACTGAGCAACGCCCGATGACAGCCTGTCAAGCATGTCCCGCTGAGTTTCGGCAAAGCGTTTGAAGGCTGCATTGGCCCGGTCAACTTCTTCGACATCAAGGGCATATCCCGCAATCCCGACATCACCCAGTGGCACATCGACGATCCGAAAGGATCGCCGCTCGCCTGCGACAGTCACAGGTGCAAGACGGCTGACTGGCAACCCTGATGACTGCGCTTCGTGCGCACTGGAAAGCGGCCCGGAACCTGCGCCTGCGTCAATCAATTCCAGATTGCGCTCAATCACCTGCTCTGCACTTTCGGCCTCAACGGCTTGTACAAAGGCGTTGTTGACCAGCACCATCGAAAGATCAGGCCCACGGTACCACATGGGAATTGGTGCTGCCTCAATCAGCGCAGACAAACGCGTAAACGCAAGCTTCAGGCGAGTGGCTTCTTCGCCTAGCCGTCCGATTTCAGCTTGGCTTTCCGTGGCATCAAACCACCAGAGCAATACCGATCCTGACTGAGCGAGTTTGACTGCGGCAGGCGCACCTTTGATCAGCAGCGTTCGCGATGATCCTTGCGCTTGCAGGGCCCGCGAAAAACTGCGCCCGGTTTTTTGGGCTGCTGATACATCCTTGGCAAGGGCTGCGACGTCTTCTGCCGTCAAACCTGCGCCAGGTGCTGTTAGATCAGTCAGAAAATTAGGGACCTTTGAGAGCCCAAGCCAATCGGCCAGCCGCGCCGGAGCCTCGATCCGCCCGTCATTTTTAACCATCAGCGGTAACGCAGGTGTTGAATCGAGCAACGTGGCAAGGCGGTCAGCTTGGCTTGCCGAAAACTCCGCGCGTTTGCGCAGCGTCAGTCCGGTCCAAACTGCCCATGCAGCGCCGCCTAGCCAAAGCGCCAAGACGGCACCAAGCACAGCCGCCATCCACAGCGGAAGCGTTAACATGAAAAAAGGCCCGGTATCACCCGGGCCTCTTACGTCTGCTAGATCGATATTGGAACAGGTTAGACCACCTCAATAGCGATAATGATCGGGCTTGAATGGCCCCTCAGTGCTGACGCCAATATATCCGGCCTGCTTTTCGCTTAACTTGCTGAGCTTCACGCCGAGCTTTTGCAAATGCAGCATCGCAACTTTTTCATCAAGATGCTTTGGAAGGACATAGACCTGATTTTTGTAGTTTTCGCCGCGCGTCCAAAGTTCAATCTGCGCCATAACCTGGTTGGTAAAGCTGGCGGACATTACGAACGACGGATGACCTGTTGCACATCCCAAGTTGACCAGACGTCCCTTGGCCAGAACAATGATCTGCTTCCCGTCGGGAAATTCAACTAGGTCCGTGCCTGGCTTCACTTCTGTCCACTTATAGTTGGAAAGAGCCGCGATCTGAATTTCGCTGTCAAAATGCCCGATGTTGCAGACAATGCTCATTGGCTTCATCGCAGCCATATGTTCGGCAGTTATCACATCAGCATTACCTGTCGCGGTGCAGAAAATGTCTGCCCGCGTCACAGCCTCTTCCATCGTGATAACTTCAAAGCCTTCCATTGCGGCTTGCAGTGCACAAATCGGATCAACTTCCGTCACCATCACGCGTGCACCACCATTGCGAAGCGACTGAGCGGAACCTTTGCCAACGTCGCCAAAGCCTGCCACCACAGCCACTTTGCCTGCCAGCATCACGTCCGTGGCGCGACGGATGGCGTCGACCAGCGACTCTTTACAACCGTAAAGATTATCAAATTTTGACTTTGTCACGCTGTCATTCACGTTAATCGCAGGGAACGGCAACTCGCCCTTTTTTGCGATTTCATAAAGACGGTGAACGCCTGTCGTTGTTTCTTCCGAAACGCCTTTCAAGTTTCTGACCGTCTGTGTCAAATAGCCGGGCTTTTTGGCAATGAACGCTTTCAAAGCACGCTGAAATTCAACTTCTTCTTCGTTTTCAGGTTCACCAAAAGATTGGCCAGCTTCAAGCTTGGCACCCCAAAGCGCAAACATGGTCGCGTCGCCGCCGTCGTCAAGGATGATGTTGGCTGTCGTGTCTTCGCCCCAATTAAAGATATCACCGACATAATCCCAATAATCAGCAAGGCTTTCGCCTTTGATCGCAAACACAGGAATGCCTTTATCCGCAATAGCCGCAGCTGCGTGATCCTGCGTCGAAAAGATATTGCATGTGGCCCAGCGCACATCGGCACCCAAAGCAACCAGTGTTTCGATCAGAACAGCTGTCTGGATCGTCATGTGAAGTGAACCGACAATGCGTGCGCCGGACAGTGGCTTAGCCACCCCGAATTCGTCACGAAGTGCCATCAGGCCCGGCATTTCAGTTTCGGCAATGGCAATTTCTTTATGCCCAAATTCGGCAAGGCCAATGTCTGCGATAACATAATCGGTCACGGGTATACTCCGGCAAGTTTAAGGATGCCGCCCATTAACCGCGCGATGGCCGAATTGCAATCGTAATATAAAGAATCCTTTATATCTTACTATTTGACTTGAGCAATCGTAACGCCGCACCGCCCGCCGGGAAGTTTTGGCCCACCCGGAACTGTGCGGGCAAGACGCGCCAGCGCCGGAACTGAGTCGCCCTGGTCATCCGCCTTATCCAGTAAATCCTGCATGTCGCGGCAATCCAGCGAACCAGTGCCGCCGCCGTGCGTGTTGGCCAGTGACGTGACATAGCGATCATAGGCGTTCAATCCGCCACTTGCCGCAAATTGGTCACGAAGCGTATCATTTGCCGCTGATAGCGCGGGACGGCTTTTTTTCACAAAGTGGTTATAGTTAGCAATGAAATTCCGGGCGCCACCACGGCATCGCAGCGATGCAACCATAAGCATTGTGTCCAGATCACGAACCTCTGCGGCCTCTGCCGCTCTGGCAGACCAGCACGCCGCCTGTGCCGTTGTAGTGAGCGCCACTGCCCCCAACGTCGCTGCGTATACCAAACCCTTTACCATTACCCATTGCCTTCCACGAAATCGCGAAGGCTGACGGTCTCAATTGGGGGTTACAGGAGACTTTCCAGATATGGTGAATAGCAAAGAAACTGCGTTATAAATCAGGCGCGACCGCTCTGTGTTGTGAGGAGCCGCGGATCAATTCCCGTTGATTGAAACGCTGTGCGCCATTTTTCAGTGTGAGGGACATCAAACAAAATATCGGCGTTGCCGCGTGCCAGATGCCAGCCGTGGCGGGTCATCTCCTCGTCAAGCTGCCCTGCACCCCATCCAGCGTAACCAAGCGCAACCAGCCATTTCGATGGCCCCTCAGGCCTTCCTATCGTCCTCAGAACGTCAAGTGACGAACTGAGCGCCCAACGACCAGCAACATCGCGCGTACCCTGCCCGCCCCAATCAAGGCTGTGGAGCACAAATCCCCGTTGAGGCTCAACAGGGCCTCCTGCATATATTGGGGCATCAGCAATCCCCGCTGGATCGATATCAAATTGTGCAAACAAGCCGTGGAGTGAAAGGGCAGCGACACTGCCGATCCCAATGCCAAGTGCGCCTTCTTCGTCATGCGAACAAAGTGCGATGACTGATCGTTCAAATCGCGGATCGCTAATGCCTGGCATCGCAAGCAAAAATTGACCTGAAAAATAACGTGCGTCCATCGATCACATGCTAAGCACTCAATCGCTTTCAGAAAAGAGGGCGACAGCAAAAATCCAATATTTTCCCACACCTGGCCAAAAAATGCCCGCAGATCAAAGACCTGCGGGCAAAGGAAAAAGAAAAAATGGCCTTGTGAACCACTTCCCCTTTGGGTCGCATGGCTTCAATCGCAGCTTATTCGTTAGTGTGCGCTACCCATTTGGATAGAATGCATCACGTTTCGTCGTATTTTGCTGAATTATCCTGTTTGCTGTCAGCCACAAGCTAGTTTAGCATCACGAATGACTATTGATGAGGTGTGCATGACAGACATTGTGACTTTGCCTTTTCTCTCCGATCAAACAGATATTGATGATTGGGAAGTGCTCAACATATTGATCGGTCAAATCTACGAATCTGTGTTGCATCCTGAACAATGGAACGAAACGCTAGCGCAGATCAGGGATGCACTATGTCCCCTAAATTGGGACTCCGCGTTCATCTTGTGGGAAAGCCAAAATCCTCCGCGTGCGCGGTTTGTTGCCGCATCGGGTTTAGCTGCTGGTGTGCAGGATATTTATGCAAATGTATTTGGCGGCAACAACCTTTGGTCACAACGTATCAGCCGATTTCACAATGGTAGCGTAGTCGACAGTGATGAGATTAGCTCCCGTGAAGAGGTCGTTCAATCGCCGCTATTCAGAGACTTTCTAAAGCCTTGGGGGATTGACCGGCTGATGGCAGTGTTGCTCGACCGGAGAGGCGGAGAGCGACTTGGGATGATCATGGCTGGCCCGTCTGACCGAGATCTAGGCGCGCTAAAACGTGGCCTCCGCGTCCTTGCGCCGCACATGCAGCGCGCGATGCGCATCAGCGACCGGATAGCCAGCCTGAAGTTGGCAGAGGGCGCGGCATTATTGGCGGCCAATCAGTCACCTTTTGGTGTGATCAGTCTCGATCAAGACTGCACCATCATGGCGGCAAATAACCGAGCGTCCTCCTATGAACGGGCAGGGATAATCACTACATCTGGAGGGCGGCTGGCGTTCGTTCATTCAGCCAGTCAAAAAAATCTTGTAGAATTAGCGCAGTCTTTGCCGCCAACAGGGAAGGCGTTTAACGCGATTGCCGCCAATGGGACCGAATGCCCTGTGCTTGGAGCGCGCCTTGACCCGCAATCAGCGCTAAGAGTTGGCGGCATTGCTGAAGGCACCTCGATGATTATCACTTTGGGTAACGGGCCTGGCGAAACTCCTGTAGTCCAGATAAACCAAGTGAAGCAGTGGTATGGTTTAACTCCGTCCGAAGCTCGCCTGGCCGTAGCGCTAGGGTCCGGCCTTAGTCTTGCGGACTATGCCGCAGAGCGAGCCAATAGCATCAACGCCGCGCGTTTTTTGTTGAAATCTGTTTTCCGAAAAACCGGCGCGACCAGCCAAGCTCAATTAACTGCCATGTTGGCAAGGCTTCCCATCGAAGCTGTGGCATAGCAATTTCTCTTTCCCATAGGGCCATTCATCGCTATTTGAGCGACATATTATTTCACAGGAGCGCAAGATGCGTGTTGGGGTCCCCAAAGAGATCAAGAACCATGAATATCGCGTCGGCCTTACGCCGCCATCAGTCGCTGAGTTGATCAGTGCTGGTCACGACGTGTTTGTCGAAGCGCTTGCTGGAACAGGCATCGACTTTGCTGACCGCGATTATGTCGCGGTTGGTGCAAAAATACTGCCCAACGCTGCAGAAGTTTTTGCCGCGAGCGACATGATCGTCAAGGTGAAGGAACCGCAGCCACAAGAAATCGCGATGCTGGAGGCGCGGCACACGCTGTTCACTTATCTCCATCTGGCCGCTGACAAACCACAGGCGCTGGGGCTGATGAAATCCGGCGCAACGTGCATTGCCTATGAAACTGTGACTTCGCCTAACCGGACGCTGCCACTGCTGAAGCCAATGTCTGAAGTGGCAGGCCGTATGTCGATACAGGTCGGCGCGCATTATCTGGAAAAGGAACAAGGCGGCCGAGGCGTTTTGCTGGGCGGTGTTCCTGGCGTCGCACCAGCACGCGTCGCGATCTTGGGCGGCGGCGTATCTGGCCTAAACGCTGCGCAAATGGCAGTTGGCCTGCGCGCAGACGTAACAATCTACGACATTAACAATGACCGGCTGGCTGAACTTGACACTCATTTCGGCAATTCGATCAAAACTGCCTATGCTTCTAAAGCCGCGATCGCCGCAGCTGTTGCGGCCGCGCATTTGGTGATTGGGGCTGTGCTTGTGCCAGGGGCTGCGGCACCCAAACTCGTCACGCGCGACATGTTAAAAACCATGAAGCGCGGGTCTGTGCTGGTCGATATTGCCATTGATCAAGGCGGCTGTTTTGAAACCAGCCGCGCGACAACCCATTCTGACCCCGTTTATATTGAAGAAGGCGTCATCCATTACTGCGTGGCCAATATGCCCGGCGCAGTGGCGCGGACTTCGGCCTTTGCACTTAATAATGCGACACTGCCTTTTGCGCTGAAGCTGGCCAATCTGGGTCCGGAACGGGCGATGGCAGTTGATCCTCATCTTGCCGCTGGCCTGAACGTGGCAGCGGGGCAGATCCGTCATAAGGCAGTGGCTGAGGCGCTGGATCTGCCATTTGAGCGGTAACGCTTAACGCTCCATCCGGATGGGCCGTGCCAGCAGGTTTCCTACAACTTCATCAATCGAAGCGTGATTGGCAAGTAGCGCACACACCGCGTCGACGATTGGCATATCAACGCCTGCTTCATGCGCGACCTTTTGCAAAACTGGGGCCGTTGCAGCACCTTCGGCCACAGTGCGCTGACCGTCCAGCATTTCTGCGGCTGTGCGCCCTTCCCCCAGCCCTTTACCAAGAGAGAAATTGCGAGACGATACTGATGAGCAAGTCAGCACCAAATCCCCTAATCCCGATAGCCCGCCAAGCGTTTCAGCGCGCGCGCCCTTCGCCAGCCCAAAGCGTGTCATTTCAGCAAAGCCGCGTGCGATGAGCGCCGCCCGCGCATTCTGGCCAAGGCCGCGCCCCTCAACCACGCCACATGCGATGGCGAGCACATTTTTGACCGCGCCGCCTATTTCAGCGCCAACGACATCAGTGGATAGATACGGACGAAACGTCGGTTGCGCGATCGCCCTCGCCAGCGTCTCACCCACTGCCTCATCATGACACGCTAATGTGATTGCCGTCGGCAGGCCGGCAGCCACTTCATGGGCA
>JANPCO010000093.1:0-13429 GCA_031430995.1 Sphingomonadales bacterium
TCGCCAGTCGTGCCGTAATCAGCGAGGATCATATGGCCCGACTGTTCGCCGCCGACGTTAAACCCGCCAGATCGCATGCGTTCCAGCACATAGCGGTCACCGACCTGAGTGCGTTCCAGCGTCAGGCCTGCGCCGTTCAGGGAACGCTCCAGTCCCAAGTTGGACATGACCGTTGCCACCACGCCTGGCCCGCGCAACTGGCCCGACGCGGCCCAGCTGTGCCCGATCAGGGCCATGATCTGATCACCGTCAACAATGCGGCCTTTTTCGTCGACAATGATCAGACGGTCTGCGTCACCGTCTAGTGCGACACCCAAATGCGCACCGCTTGCCACCACTGCCTCTTGCAACGCAGCCGGATAAGTTGAGCCGCATAGATCATTGATATTGGTGCCGTTGGGGTTGACGCCAAGCGGAACAATCTCTGCCCCCAATTCCCACAGCGCAGACGGCGCGACTTGATACGCAGCGCCGTGCGCGCAATCGAGCCCGATTTTAAGTCCGTCCAGCCGCAAGGCATCGGGAAAGCAGCCTTTGGCAAAGTGAATATAGCGCCCGCGCGCATCCTCCACACGGCGCGCACGACCGATTTTGCTCCCGTCGGCTAGCATGGGCGGCAGTTCAAGCAGCGCCTCAATTGCAATTTCATCAGCATCAGACAGTTTATAGCCGTCAGGGCCGAACAGCTTGATCCCGTTATCATAAAATGGATTGTGGCTGGCCGACAGCATGACGCCCAAGTCTGCGCGCATTGACCGGGTCAGCATCGCAACAGCGGGCGTTGGCATCGGGCCGACCTGCACCACATCCATGCCCACAGATGTGAACCCTGAAACAAGCGCATTTTCAAGCATATAGCCTGACAGCCGCGTGTCTTTACCGATAACCACGCGGTGCTTGTGCGATCCGCGAACGAAATGCGCACCAGCCGCTTGGCCCACTTTCATGGCCATTTCAGCGGTCATCACACTGGCGTTGGTGCGCCCGCGAATGCCGTCCGTTCCAAAGAATTTTCTACTCATACTCACCCCTGTGCCTTCGTCACCTGCGCACTACATGGTCTAATGACCGCGCAATTGCCAGATGTAGCGCGTCAGAAGTCACTGATGTTCGTTTTGCGGGGCTTGACGCCGTGGCAATGCGGAAGGCAGATAAGCCCCGTAGAAACCGCGCCCGGCGAATCAACAAGGGGTTGCAATCGAGCGTCACAGGAGACCAACTATGCCAGAACCAGCCCGGGCCCGCGCGGTCTTCTCCACTGAAGATTTCCGCTTGCTCAAGCAGTCGGTCCAGTATTTCCTGCAAAACAACCTCGATCATCCGGACTCGATCAAATATTCCAGTCTTTTCCACCGTTTGGGGCGTTTGAAGGATAATTGACGCCGGAGGTAAGCGGGCGCGCGCCAACCCTTGCATCACGTGATGGCCTTCGCCTAAAGATGCCCGACACGGTTTTCGGGGATTTTTAATGACAATGGATGCAGTTGATTTCGCAAGTCTGCTCTGTTCGCGGCTGTGCCATGATCTGCTCAGCCCTGTGGGGGCCATGAACAACGGCCTTGAACTGCTCGCTGACGAACATGACCCAGAAATGCGGGCGCAGGTCATGGAACTGCTATCGGACAGCGCCTCATCATCGGCCAACAAGCTGAAATTTTTCCGCCTTGCGTTCGGGGCGGCCGGCGGCTTCGATTCCGAAATTGACGCCAATGAGGCCAAGACAGCCATCGAAGGCGTGTTCTGCACCAAAGGCAAAATCACGCTGAACTGGATGGTAACGCCGCCAACGCTGGCTAAGCCAGCGATTAAAGTTTTACTGAACTTGGCATTGATCGCTGGCGAGGGCCTTGTGCGCGGCGGCGAATTGACCGTTGGCGCAGAAACTTTAGACGGCATCACTGAAATGGTCGTCCGCGCCGAAGGGCCGCGCGTTATCCTTGATCCTGAAATTCGCAAAGCGTTGCTCGGCGAAGCGTCCGACAGCGAAGTCGCGTCGCGCGGGGCAGGGGCGTGGCTGGCCCAGCAATTGGTGCGCAAGCACGGCGGTGCGATCCGTGCGTCTGATGTCGGCGAGCCTGTCCTTCTATTCGGCGCGACCATCGGCGGGTGAACAGTACTGCGCCGCCTTCAACGTCGTTCGCCGCAACTGACGTTTTGGCAGTTGTCGCGATGAACCTGATGTGGGGCCTCAATCTGGTCGCAGTAAAAATCGGGGTTGATCTTGTTTCGCCCATGACAGCAGCGTGGCTGCGGCAACTGATGGTGCTGATCATCTGTCTGCCATTCCTGAAAGTGGTTGAGGGCAAAATGCGCGAACTGGTTGCGCTGGGATTTCTCTCTGGCGCGATGTTTTATCTTGTCGTCAACATCTCGCTGGCAGTGTCTGACAATATCGGGGCGCTGGCTATTGCCGGACAGTTAGGCGCACCATTTTCGCTGATTTTGGCCGTGGTCATCCTCAAAGAAAAGATCGCGCGTTACCGGATTATCGGCATGGCGCTGTCTTTCATTGGCGTCGTTGTGCTGGTGTTTGATCCAGCGGCGGTCAACGAACAGCTGGGCATTGCGCTCACTGTGGTCGCCAGCCTGATCTGGGCGACATGTTCGCTCATTCAGCGGCGGTTGCAAGGCGTGAAAGTGCTGACGATTTATGCGTGGGTCGGCCTTGTCGGCGCGACGATCCTGCTGCCTATTGCCTGGATTACCGAGCCAGAAGCCTTTGGCCGCGTCCATGCCCTGCCGCTGTCGGCCTTTGGCTGGATACTCTTTTCCGCGCTTGGTTCCACTGTGATTGGCCAAGGCGCGATGAGCTATCTGATACAGCGGCATCCGGTCAGCACAGTCGTGCCGATGACACTGGCGACGCCGGTGATTTCAGTTGTTGCTGCGGCGTGGTGGTTTGGAACAAAGCTGACGCCGCTGATGATCGTTGGCGGCTTGATTGTGATGGCAGGCATCGCCATTGTGACGACCAGAACCGCAAACGCACGGGAAGCCGAAGCGCAATGAACCTCGATTTTATCGAAACACCGTCGCCCAATCAGGATGAGCGCGCTTTGCCTGTGACGATGCTGGTGATGCATTACACAGGGATGATTGACGGTGCGTCTGCGATTGCGCGGCTTTGCGATGCGGAGGCCAAGGTTTCTGCCCATTATGTCGTGGCAGAAGACGGCCAGATCGTGCGCATGGTGCATGAGGATAAGCGCGCCTGGCATGCTGGCAAATCATATTGGCGCGGCGTCAGCGACATTAACAGCGCCAGCATTGGCATCGAAATCGTCAATCCCGGCCACTATCACGGCTATCGCAACTTTCCCGATCCGCAGATTGAATCCGTGCTGCAACTGACCAAGCAAATCGTCATGCGGCACAAAATCACACGCGGCAACGTCGTCGGACATAGCGACATTGCCCCGGCCCGCAAAGAAGACCCGGGGGAACTGTTCCCGTGGGGGCTGTTCGCCCGCCACCGCCTTGCTTTGCCGCGCCCGACGAAGAACCTGATGGACCCGCTATGGACTGACGGGGGCTTCCTGCTGGCGCTGGAACGTTTTGGCTATAGCATTACCGATCCCGTGGCGGCTGTCCGCGCGTTTCAGCGGCGGTTTCGGCCCGAACTGCTCGACGGCGTTATTGACGGGGAATGCCGCGCGATCCTGCTTGCACTTCTCCTTCCCAAACCAACCGGAGACGGCTAAGGCTGCCCGTGTCAGAGGGTTGGGCGGCCGCCGGTATGAGGGTATCTTCATGCGGGAGGAAAGTCCGGGCTCCAGCGAGGAACGGTGCCGGGTAACGCCCGGCCAGGGTGACCTGAGGGAAAGTGCCACAGAAAATAAACCGCCATGTTTTGGCATGGTAAGGGCGAAACGGTGCGGTAAGAGCGCACCGCGCGGCTGGTAACAGCAGCGGCACGGCAAACCCCACCGGGAGCAAAATCGAATAGGGGCGGCACATGTCGCAAGACATAGGGATCCTCCTCCCAGTCGCCCGGGTTGATTGCTTGAGGGCCGCGGCAACACGGCTCCTAGAGGAATGGTCGCACATCGCGTTCGCGCGCGAGGACAAAACCCGGCTTACAGACCCTCTGGCATATTGTTTTTGGGCTTAAATGTGAAGCGGCTGAAGAGGTGCATTGGCAATGGTCACGCGTGGTTGGATCGATACAGACACTTGCACATCACGACTAAGTCGATCAAGAATCGTCATCAGCCGGTCAATTGTGAAGCCTTTAAGCTTAGCTTGCCGGATACGTGAGAAATCAGCAGCCGCAACACCGGTGACTTTTTCAGCGGCGCGCACCGTAAGCTTTTCTGCTGCCAAGGTTTTGCCGATCTCCGCTGCAAGGATCGCTCGGAGTTGTTCGAGTTCTGGGGCGGGTAGGCCTAAATCCGCGAATATATTGCCTGATCCCTTGATAGTTTCAAAGTCGTCGGTTGCTTCAATCATTGTAACGCCTCCTTCAAGCGTTTGATGCGCTCCCGCACCAAATCGATTTCTTGCTTTGGTGTTGCAATTCCGGTTTTCGATTTTTTCTGGAAGGCATGAAGCACCCAAATATCGTCATCTAGCTGGAGCGCATAAACCACCCGGAACGCATCGCCACGCTCTTTGATTGCTAGCTCCCAAACTCCTGAACCTAATCCTGCCATCGGCTTTGCAATTTCCGGCATATCGCCCTCGGCAATCAACGTCAGCGCCCGCGCAGCGTCCTGCTGAGCCGCCAACGGAAAATCAGAAAAATCCTTTATAGCCCTCTTTATCCATGAAATGGTGCGCAACGTTTTCCGAGACATATTATTTTGTAGTTGTATCCGACAACAAAATCAAGCCCCATGCTGATGGATTCGGTTTCGAGAAAATTGAGGCGAGGAGGGGCAGCCCACTCCCTCACGCGATCCAAAGCCTAATGGCTATGTCCTACGGCAGGCTGATTCACCGTGTTTCTCGCCCCGCGAAACTTACTGGCGCAGCCCACGATATTTGTCTAGCACCAACCCATGACAAACAGGCTTTACTACGGCGACAATCTGGATGTGCTGCGGGAGCATTTAGCGGATGAGAGCGTTGATCTGATCTATCTTGATCCGCCGTTCAATTCGAACGCCAGTTACAACATCCTGTTCAAATCCCCCGCTGGTGCCGGGGCGGACGCAAGCATTGAGGCGTTTGATGATACGTGGGCGTGGGGGCCAACAGCGTCGAGCGCGCTAATGGACATCACGCAAAGCGGCAATCACAAGCTGCATGTGCTGATGCAGGCGATGAAAACGGCCATCGGCGAAAATGCGATGATGGCTTATCTGGCAATGATGGCCGTGCGGCTGGTGGAATTGCACCGCGTGCTGAAGCCGACGGGTTCGCTCTATCTGCACTGTGACCCGACCGCGAGCCATTATCTCAAGCTGGTGCTGGATGCGGTGTTTGGGCCTGATATGTTCAGGAACGAAATTACTTGGAAGCGCACGAACACGCACAATGACAGCAAGACCTGGAGTAAAGTGACGGACATCATTTTGTTCTATTCAAAAGGCAAAGAGTTTACTTGGAACACGCCGAGGGAACCGCACAGTGAAGAGTATAAGGCTTCGAAATATCGGAGCGATGATGGAGACGGCAGAGGTCTGTATCAGCTAGATAATATGACCAGCCCAAACCCTCGACCAAATATGATGTATGAGTGGCTTGGCTTTCCCTATCCGCCGATGGGCTGGCGCTACCAGACTGAAACAATGCAACGGCTCCACGATGATGGTCGCATCTGGTATCCGACAAACGCCGATGGTTCATACAACACCAGCAAACGCCCCCGGCTAAAGCGCTATCTCGACGAGATGGAGGGCGCTGTCATGGGGTCGATCTGGACGGATATATTTCCAATCAACTCCCAAGCCCAAGAGCGCCTCGGCTATCCAACCCAGAAACCTCGCGCGCTGCTCGAACGGATCATCGCCGCGTCGTCGAACCCCGACGATGTTGTGCTCGATCCGTTTTGCGGGTGCGGCACCGCGGTCGATGCGGCGCAGAAGCTGGGGCGGCAGTGGATTGGGATTGATGTTACGCACCTTGCGATTGGTTTGATCGAAAAGCGGATGCGCGAAGGCTATGGCGATGATCTGCCTTTTGAAACCATTGGCAGCCCCAAAGACTTGGCCTCTGCTCAGCGCCTCGCGGTCGACGATCCGCATCAGTTTCAGCACTGGATCACGCTCAAACTTGGTGGCTATCCGTGGATGGGCGGCAAAAAGGGCGGCGACAAAGGCGTCGACGGCTATTTCTATTATATTGGCGAAGGCGGGGCGACTGAAACGGGCGTTATCTCAGTCAAAGCCGGGGGCAATGTGAACCCCAATATGGTCCGCGATATTGGGCGGGTGATGGCGCGCGACGGGCATAAGCTCGGCCTGTTCGTCACGGCGACGCTGCCCACCAAGGGCATGACTGATGAAGCCAATTCCCACGGCCTGATCGAAACCGAATTTGGCCGTTTCCCGGCGCTACAAACTTACACATTGGCTGAATTGTTCGGCGATATCCGCCCGAAACTGCCGCCGCTGGTCAGTGTCAATCGCAAGGCGGCTCGCGTTGAGACCCGTAAAAGCCATCAGCCGGGGTCGCAGGGTGGGTTGAATTTGTAAAATCCTTAGTTGCCGTCATTGCGAGCGGAGCGAAGCAATCCAGACTGTGCGGCGTTGGCCTCTGGATTGCCGCGCTGCGCTCGCAATGACGATAGGTGCGGTCCTGTGGCAGGCTCTGGGCAGCGGGCATACAGGCAGTCGTCGTCCTACATTGCGCCTGCAAGAGGCTGCGGGTCGATGCGTTCCTGGTTCCATTTCATGCCCCAGTGAAGGTGCGGCCCGCTCGCGCGGCCAGTCGCGCCGATGGCCCCGATCAGCTGGCCTTGTTTGACGGTGTCGCCGGGCTTCACATAGATTTTGGAGAGATGAAGGAAGGCGCTGTCCAGCCCCATGCCGTGATCAATGATCAGCAAATTGCCCTCCAGCGTGAAAGGCGCAGCGGCGGCCAGCGTGACGACGCCGTCAGCTGGTGCAATCAATGGCGCGCCGACCGGCCCCGCCACATCAACGCCGCTGTGGGGCGCGCCGGGTTCGCCTGCGTAAATCCGCTGGCTGCCGAAAAACCCTGAGACGCGCCCTTTGGCGGGCCAGATGAAGCGTTGTCGCCAGCCGTCTGATGCCGCGTTCCCGCGCCGTGCCGCGTTGATCTGGGCAAGCTCGCCGGGGCGGCGCGCCTGAAATTCAGCATCCGGCTGCGAAAAGCGGCGGACAGTGGCCAGACTTTCGATCCGCCATGCGCGTTTGGCCACCGCTAGCCGTTCCGTCACAGTCCGGCCACCGTCAAGGAACGCGACAATGACAGCTACGGCATCATAATCGCGGCCAAAGCCAATCACGAACCGTCCGTCTGCGGCGATTGGAACATCCTGGCCGCTCACCACGAGGCGTCTGGTGCCCGGCGGCACTTGACCCAGCGAAATGCTGCCTTGTTCGGGCGCACGGTTTAGCTTGAACTGCCCCAGAGAGAGCGCAACAACCGGCTTAAAGGCGGGCTTCACAGTGACAACCGGCGCAAGCTTGGGTTTCGGCACAACATTGGCATTGCAACTGCCCGGCAGTGTGACCAACCCTGCGAGCAGCGCAATCCGGACGGCCAGCATCATGCCTTCAACATAGCCTTGGTCGCCAGTTCGGGATTGGCATAGGGTTCCTGGCGCAACACGCTCCAATAACGGAGATGCTCCAGCGCAATGGGCTGCCCGGATTGGCTGCAGATCACATGATCCCCCTGTGTGAGGATGCGAAAGCCGTTCGCCATATAGTGCAATTTGGCGAGACGTCCGCCTTGGCGCATCAGCATGTGTTAAAACTCCAAAGTTTCCAAAACTCCTTCCCTGAGCCTGTCGAAGGGCCGTCCTTTGTCGTCAGTGACTGCACGTCAGAAGGACGGCCCCCTTCGTCAGGCTCAGGGAAGGGTGATGTCAAAACAGGTCGCCCTGCCTTACCGTTGGCGCAGCATAAGGCGCACCGCCGCTGCGTTCAACCCGTGCTGCAACGTCGCCGTCTGCAAAGGTGAGCACAAGCGCCCCGGCTTTGCGCGCAGCGTCAGCACTGGTCACTACACCGCCGCTTGGCTTTCCCACCCGGGCATAGCCGCGTTTGAGGGGAAGATCGGGGTGAAGCGACTGGGCCACGCGCCACAGTTGATCAAGCTTTTGGGTGGCGCTAGTCAGCCGCTGGGTAAGCATCACAGGGCGCAGCACGCCCGCTGTGCGGGCCAGACTGGCATCAGCGCGGCTGATCCGCAGGCCAAGCCCGCGCCGGGCCCGTTCACCGAAATCGTCTGCGCGTTGCCGCTGCGGGCCCAGCAGAGTGTCTGGCGTTGGCAAGCGGCGGGCAGTGGCAATCAGGCGTTCATGGCCACGTTCGCTATAGCGCCGGACGGCACGCAAGCTGCGCGCGCCAAAGCTGTGGAGTGCCGCGATCAGGTCGTTGCGCACAGGCACCGCCATTTCCGCCGCAGCAGTGGGCGTCGGCGCGCGCACGTCTGCAGCGAAATCACACAAGGTTGTGTCAGTTTCATGGCCGACGGCGGAAATCGTCGGGATGGTGCAGGCGGCCACGGAGCGCACCACAGGTTCTTCATTAAACGCCCATAGGTCTTCGATTGATCCCCCTCCGCGCGCGATGATGACAAGGTCTGGCCGGTCCTGCCCTTGCATTGCTGAGAAGCCGTTGACAGCGGCGGCGATCTGCGCGGCGGCTCCGTTGCCTTGCACCAGCACGGGCCACACGATCACACGCGTCGGGCAGCGGTCAGCGAGGCGGTGGAGAATGTCACGGATCACGGCCCCAGTCGGCGATGTGACCACGCCGATGGTGCGCGGCAAAAACGGCAGCGCGCGCTTGCGTTCAGCGGCAAACAGCCCTTCCGCGCCGAGCCGTGCTTTGAGTTTTTCCAGCAAAGCCAGCAGTGCGCCTTCGCCCGCAATTTCCATGCTTTCAACTACGATCTGATATTTGGACCGGCCGGGATAAGTGGTGAGCTTTCCACTGGCGATGACCTCGACGCCGTCCTGCGGGACAAACGCCAGCCGCGCGGCCCCGCCTTTCCACATCACCCCGTCGATGACGGCGTTCTCATCCTTCAGCGCAAAGTAAAGATGGCCAGAACCGGGACGTTTGAAGCCTGATATCTCGCCCCGGATGCGCACATGGGAAAATCCGCTTTCGACATGGCGTTTGAGCAAAGAGGATATTTCTGTGACCGATAGGGCTCCGGCATTGTCGCCGGGGCGCTCAATGGCTAACAGCTTGCCTTCAGTTTCGTCTAGGAAATCAGGCACTATGAACATCCTGTTGATTGGTTCGGGCGGGCGCGAACATGCGCTGGCGTGGAAGCTGGCGCAATCTCCGCTCTGCGATACACTCTACGCCGCGCCGGGCAACCCCGGCATCGCAGGAGAAGCAGTGCTGGTGGAGTTGGACGCGCGCGATCACGCAGCAGTCGTCATGTTCTGTGTCGAACATCATGTGGATTTGGTGGTCATCGGGCCTGAGGCTCCCTTGGTCGACGGTCTGACAGACAGTCTGGACGTCGCCGATATCGACTGTTTCGGACCAAGCAAGCTGGCGGCGCAGCTTGAAGGATCCAAGGGCTTTACCAAGGACCTGTGTTCAGCGGCAAACATTCCAACAGCGGCCTATGAACGCTATGCGACCAAAGCGGACGCATTGGTGGGGCTGGCGGATTTCAAAGCGCCTTATGTGATCAAGGCCGACGGACTGGCCGCTGGCAAAGGCGTGATCATCGCCGAGACACGCGCGGAGGCTGAAGCCGCGATTGAGGACATGTTCGGCGGTGGCTTCGGCAATGCAGGTGCAGCCGTTGTCATTGAGGATTTCATGACCGGCGAAGAGGCCAGCTTCTTTGCGCTGACGGACGGCACCAGCATCGTCGCGTTCGGTTCTGCTCAGGATCATAAGCGGGTGGGGGAAGGGGACACGGGCCCCAACACGGGCGGCATGGGGGCTTATTCGCCCGCAACAGTGCTGACGCCTGCCCTTGAAGCGCGCGTAATGGCAGAAATTATTGCGCCTACGGTTGAGATGATGATGGCGCAGGATATGCCTTATTCAGGAGTGCTTTTTGCCGGACTGATGCTGACTGACGACGGCCCCAAGCTGATCGAATATAATTGCCGCTTTGGCGATCCTGAATGCCAGGTGCTGATGACGCGGTTTGAAGGCGACCTGGCAGCTCTGATGCTGGCAGTGGCGCAGCGGCGGCTGGCGCATGCAGACGTGCCGCGCTTTTCGGATGAGGCCGCACTCACCGTGGTTATGGCGGCGCGCGGCTATCCTGATGCGCCGGAAAAGGGTGGGGCCATTACGATTGGCGATGTGGGCGCAGCCAAAGTCTTTCACGCGGGCACAGCGCTCTCAAACGGCCAATTGGTCGCATCCGGCGGGCGCGTGCTGGCCGCTACGGCAGTTGCAGACAGCGTAACAGCGGCACAGGCCCTCGCCTATGCCGCTGTTGATGCTATCACTTTTCCGTCCGGTTTCTGCCGCCGCGATATCGGCTGGCGCGAAGTGGAGCGGGAGGCGCGTTAAACAGCCATCACCCGCGCCGGGGCCAGTGGTTCTGGTGTGTCGCCAAGCTTTTTCTGGCCCCAATCAATGTTGCGGGTCAGATACATCACCCCGGCAAGAGCCACGAAGAGCAAAAGCGATCCGATGAGGAGCGAGTAAGCTTCGAGGCTTAGCAGCACATAAAGTGTGCCGTAGAGGCCGGACAGCAGCCCGCCGATCCATTTCGCCCGGCCCCAGCTTTTCAGCACTGCAGCGGAATAAGCGGTAATCAATCCGATGATCCCGCCACTGGCAAGGGCGTATGCGGTTCCAAAGCCAACCACTTCGGCCATGGCAAGCAGCAGTACAAAGAACATCACCAGCCCCGCGCCGACCAGCAGATATTCAATCAGCGAAACCCGCACGCCGCCAATGACATCAAACATCAGGAACGCGACAAACGTAAAGCCGACAAATAGAAAACCATATTTGGTGGCGCGGTCGACTTGGTTGTAAATATCGACAGGTTCAAACAGATCGACCCGGGCTTCGGATTTGCTGACGGCTTGGTCAGGATCAGCCACGCGGTCATCGCCGTAAACTTCGTCGCTTTGGGTGGCACCGCTGCCAAGGCCAAGGCCGCCTGCTTTCCAGGTTGCTGTGAAGCCTTTGCCGTCGATGGTGCGCGTAATCGGCAGCATCCCCTTGAAACTTGGGCTTTGCCAAGGTGATGTGACAGTCCAAGTTGTTTCTGTTCCCTTTGGTTGCATTGTCAGCATGCCGTTGCCGCGAAAGCCGAAGGCGAAATCAGCCGCAAGTTCGCCAGTTTTTATGGCACTTGCATCAAATTCGCCGTGAAAGCCCTGGCTAAGGGAGCCAGCACCCGGCTTGAGTTTGAGCGCTTTCCCGCCGACCCGTGCGACCGGTGTTGTCCCCGCCAAGCCCTGAACATCCGACAATCCAAAGCGCAATTCGGCTTGGTCGAATTTGAGCGATGCCAGAGGAGACTCGCTCTTCTCCAGATCATCGGGCAACACATAGCGGGCCTCGCCCTGATGTTCTGCCTGATAGACAACGGACTCATAAATTGACCGTTTGCGCCGTTCAGGGCTGAGCTTGGTTTGCATGGATAAAGCGGTGGGCTCAATCGTCAGTTCCCGGCGAACCAGTTGTGTCTTGGCAACTTGTTTTCCATCGACATCGCCCATGACGGTTTCTTGGATGACATAAGGAATGATGAGCATCGGGCCAATCAGACGCTGCGCGCCGCCCCAGCCTTCCGCAATGGATTCGCGCGCCTCTTTTGATCGCGACTGGCGGTCATAGTTAAGAAGATAGATCGACAAGATCGGGATGGAGAGCAAAAAACCGGCAGCCAGCATGATCAGGAATTTCATGCCGGGGCTGCGGTCTGCGCTGGTGGATGGTGACGTGATGGACACTCTGGTTCCCCTTCAAGGTTTGGAGCATTTGCACTGGCGTCCGGCTGCGCAGCCAGAATGGTGGACATGTGGAAAGACAGTGCAGATGCGACGTGAAGGCAGTGCATTCACCGGCCATTCAGCACGGTTCGCCTGTATTGCACGTCATAATTAGCGTCAGGGGATCATCATGCCGTCATTCACTCGCGTCTCCCGCATCATCAGCGCCCTAGGGCTGTTGTCTCTCATCTCTGCTCCGGTAGGGCCAGTCAGCGCACGCGCGAAGCCTGTCGTTAAGCCAGTACCGATGTCAGAGATTAGCCCCGTGCATTGCCACCGGGGAGACCGAGAAGACGATATGATCGTGACGGGTCAACGGGTGAAGCGCGGCGGCAACGGCAATGCATCGCCGCTTGCTCCGCCGCCGCCATCGGTAGCGCCGTCGCCTTATCCACAGACTTCTCAAGCTGCGCCTTCTGGTGCTGTCTCAGGCGACTCGGCACGCGTGCGCACGTCGATGCCATACCCGATGCCGCAGCCGCAGCCCCAGCCTGAGAACCGCGAGCGTTACACAGGGAAGGAAGTCGCCAGCATCAAATCAACGGCGAATGATCCTGTGTCCACTTTCTCCGTCGATGTTGACACCGGCAGCTACGCCAATGTTCGCCGCTATCTAACCCAAGGGCAAACGCCGCCGGTGGACGCGGTGCGGACTGAGGAAATGCTCAATTATTTCCGCTACGATTATCCCGTGCCCAAAGATCGCAGCCGCCCGTTCAGCGTCACGACGGACATGGCAAAGACGCCGTGGAACCCGAATACAACATTGCTCCGTATCGGGATCAAAGGCTTTGATCTGCCCAAGGCTGAACGCCCACCAACCAATCTTGTGTTCCTTGTCGATGTTTCAGGGTCCATGTTTGCGCCAGACAAATTGCCGCTGGTAAAAACGTCTCTGGCGATGTTGGCAGACCGGCTTGGCCCGAATGACCGGGTTTCGATTGTAGTCTATGCGGGTGCTGTGGGTATCGTTCTCGATCCCACCAATCAGCCGCGTTACGTGAAACAAGCGCTCGACTGTTTGCAAGCTGGCGGATCAACGGCAGGCGGGCAGGGAATGGAGCTTGCCTATGCAACGGCACGCGCCCATTTCGTGCGCGGCGGCGTGAACCGGGTGATCATGGCAACCGATGGTGATTTCAACGTCGGCATCAGTTCCAACGACGGCATTGAAGCCATTGTCAAAAAGAACCGCGAAACGGGCATCACGCTAACCACGCTTGGCTTCGGCCAAGGCAATTACAATGAAGCGATGATGGAAAAGGTCGCCGATATTGGCAATGGTAACTATGCCTATATCGACACGGCGTTAGAGGCACAGAAAGTGCTGGAAGAAGAAATGGCCGCGACCATTTT
>JANPCO010000094.1:0-19827 GCA_031430995.1 Sphingomonadales bacterium
CTTTATCAGGCGGTTTACGGGCGCAATGGCGATACGCCGATGCCCGTCATTGCGGCGTCTTCGCCCGTCGACACGTTTGACTGCGCGATTGAAGCTGTGCGGCTGGCCACTCAGTTCATGACGCCAGTGATGCTGCTGACAGACGGTTACATCGCCAACGCGGCGGAGCCTTGGCTTGTGCCGGACATGGCGGACTATAAACCCTTCCCGGTCACATTCCTTGATCATGTGCCGGAAGGCGGCTTCAAACCCTACAGCCGTGATGCAAAGCTGGCGCGGCCTTGGGTGAAGCCTGGCACCCCTGGTCTGCTCCACCGCATCGGCGGCATTGAAAAGCAAGTCGACACAGGCCATCTCGATTATTCCCCAGCCAACCACCAGGCGATGACAGACCTGCGCAAGGCCAAGATTGACGGCATCGCCGACCATATCCCCGAACAAGCCGTGGAACTGGGTGAAGCGGGCGGAAAGCTCGCCATTGTGGGCTGGGGGTCGACTTACGGCCCGATCCATCAGGCCGTGCTGCGGATGCGGCGCAAAGGCCATGACGTCAGCCACATCCACATCCGCCACATCTGGCCAATGCCGCGCAATCTGGGAGAGTTGCTCCACTCGTTCGACAAAGTGATCATCCCCGAGATGAACACCGGCCAACTCAAAACCGTGATCCGCGATCTGTTTCTGGTCGACGCAAAGCCGCTGAATAAAGTGAGCGGCCAGCCGTTTAGGATTGCGGAGATTGAGGACGCGATTGAGGGGATGCTTTCCAACTGATGGACAGCCGGACAATTTTGAAATTGTTGCGGGCTGACGGCTGGAAATTGAAATCACAGGTTGGCAGCCACATGCAGTTGGATCATGATACCAAAAAGGGTAAAGTGACCGCTCCACACCCAAAGAAAGACATTAAACTCAAAACTCTTCAGACGATCGAGCGCCAGTCTGGAGTGAGTTTGCGGAGGCAAAAATGACACAGCATGTCTACTATGGAACGGTTTGCGAAGGTGATGGGACGTTCGGGATTGTCTTCCTCGATTTTCCCGGTTGCATTTCGGCTGGCGACACGATGGAAGAGGTCATTGCGATGGGCCAAGAGGCTTTGCAGTTGCACATTGATGGAATGATCGAAGACAATGACCTTATTCCTATGCCAAGCATGGTAACAATTGAACGCACCGTTGCGGAGATTGATGATTCCAATGATCCAGTCGATGACGAACACTGGGTCGCGGTTGTGCCGATTTTGGTGACCGTTGCTGACGAACTCGATAACGCACCAATACCTATTGATACGAACCTGCTTCGCGAAGTGGCACAATTTGCAACGGACCGCCGCCAATTCATCATCGATGCTACCCGCCGTGAATTGGCGCGACTTAAGAAATCAGCCTGAGGCACAAACATGAACGATATGACCCCCATCCAGAAGTCTCCGCTCGAACGCTTTAGCGCGGGCGAGATTACGCGTCGGCAGTTGGGTTATTTGCTAGACGAACCGGTAAGCTTTGGCGAAATGCTGATGATGTTGCATAAGCATGACCTGCCGCTGCCCCGCTATGGTCGTCCGTTCAATCCCAGTGGCATCGAAGCGCTGCGTGAGGCGCTGAGGCTCGCTAGGCGTGGCTGATAAGCCAGCGATTAGAATTCTGATTACGGACACAAGCTCGCTCATTACGTTGGCAGTAGCCGATTCGCTTGACTATCTTGCATTGCTGCGCATTCCGATTTTTGTGCCCGACGCGGTTTATTTCGAGGCGACATTTGATATCGAGAAAATGGGGGCAGGCGATATCGTTGGTTGGGTGCAGCAGAATCCGGGTTTGATACAGATCGTGCCAACCGACACTTTTATCAATGAAATGCACCGACGAGAAAGCGGCGAGCGCAAGAAGCGTGATTTGGGCGAGACAGCGGCGTTGGAAATTGCCAACAACTCGAAACTGATCGGCCATGGGGGTCAGTCCTTCATCCTGATCCAGGATGATGCCGTTCTCGACGGCAGTTTCGTCGATTCCAACGACAAGCGCCAGATTTTCGTGATATCAACACATGATTTCCTCCATGCGCTAGAAGCCGAACAATTGATCAATTCAGCTGAATCCGTATATGCCAACGCCGAAGACGCGGGCCGCCTCGCCTCAAAGCGAAAGGCTGCAAGGGAAGAGGAAATAGCTGCTGTTGTGGCGATTCAAGACCTGATAAGGCGTCAAGCCGAAAGAGACACAAAATGAACGACATGACCCCCATTGCGCGCAGAACCACAACCCCCAAAGATTGGGAGACCGACCAAGAAGTGCGCTGGTGCCCCGGTTGCGGCGATTATGCTGTGCTTAAGGCTGTGCAGCGGACCATGCCCGAAATTGGCGCGACGCCGGAAAATACGGTGTTTGTCAGTGGCATTGGCTGCTCCAGCCGTTTTCCATATTATATGGAAACTTACGGTTTTCATACCATCCACGGCCGCGCGCCGACGATTGCGACGGGGATCAAGCTTGCCAACCCTGAACTGGATGTGTGGATCATTACAGGCGACGGTGACGCGCTGTCGATTGGCGGCAATCACACGATGCACCTTATTCGTCGCAATCTGAATTGTCAGGTGCTGCTGTTCAACAATGAGATTTACGGCCTCACCAAGGGTCAATATTCGCCTACCAGCCGCGTGGGAACACGCAGCCCGTCGACACCGTTCGGGTCTGTGGATCGCCCTGCTTCGCCTTGTGCTTTTGCGCTTGGGTCAGGCGCGCGGTTTGTGGGGCGCGGTATTGATACGCACAAAAATCTTGGCGCTGTTCTGAAAGCCGCGCACCGGCATCAGGGCACTGGCTTTGTTGAAATTTATCAGAATTGCATCGTCTATAATGATGACGTGTTCGCGTCCTTCACGGCCAAGCCTGTCGCGCAACTCAACCAGATATGGCTTGATGACGGCCTGCCCATGCTGTTCGGCGGCGCAACCAAAGGCCTGGTGCTTGACCGCGAAGAGTTGAAACTCAAAGTCGTTGATGTGGTAGACGGCGATTGGCAGGCCGCAGGGGTGATCGTCCATGATGTCACCAATCGCGGCGTCGCCATGATGCTTGTCGATATGGCGCTTGAGGATGGCTATCCCATCGCCTGCGGCGTTCTCTTCGATCACCCCCGCCCGACTTTTGATCGGGCGGTGATTGAGCAGAATATCAAACTGTCCGAAGGCAAAGTCCCTGATCTGCAAGCGATGCTGAACAAGGGGCAAACATGGACGGTCGAATGACGGGCGGGGCGGGATTATGACTCACCCTGCCATCGTCTGGTTTCGCCAGGACTTGCGCCTTCACGATCAGGCGGCTCTTGTCGCGGCGTGCGCATCAGGCGCTGTCATCCCCATCTACATTCTTGATGACGACGTGGCGGGCGATAAACGGATGGGCGGGGCGCAGCGCTGGTGGTTGCACCATTCTCTGACCCGGTTGAGCGCGGACTTGGCGGCAAAAGGGGCCACGCTGATCCTGCGGCGCGGGGACAGCGGATCGATCCTGCGCGCGCTGATGGATCAGACGGGTGCCACTACGATCCACGCGATCCGCCACTACGAACCCTGGTGGCAGCGAGTAGAAACGGACTTGGCGGCAGACGGCCTCATCACGCTCCATGATGGCAATCATCTCGCCCAGCCCGCCTCCATCCTGACTGGCGGAGGCAAACGCTACCGGGTGTTTACGCCGTGGTGGAATAATCTGCTCAGCACCATGCCCCCGCCTAAGCCGCTGCCAGCGCCGGAACGGATTGACAGCGTACCAGGCCTTGAGTCTGACGCGCTGGCCGATTGGGCCCTTCTCCCCACGCGGCCCAATTGGGCGACGGGATTTGACGGCTGGACACCCGGTGAGGATGGCGCGCGCGCTGCCTTGCGGGCCTTCCTGCCCAAACTGCAAAGCTATGATACGGCCCGCAACTTGCCGTCAGCAAAGGGGATCTCCCGTCTGTCACCGCACAATCACTTTGGGGAAATCAGCCCCGCAACTGTATGGCATGTTGCGACTAAAGAAGCAGGCAAAGCCGCTGAGCCGTTCCTGCGTGAAATCGGCTGGCGTGATTATGCAGCCAATTTGATCGATCAGATGCCGCACTATCCGGATCGCAACGGCAAAGCACAATTTGATGCGCTGCGCTGGCGTGACGGCGCGGATGCCGATCGCGAATTTGACGCGTGGACCAAGGGCCGCACTGGATATCCAATCGTTGACGCGGGGATGCGTGAACTCTGGGCAACGGGCTTCATGCACAACCGCGTGCGGATGATTGTGGCCAGCTTTCTGACCAAGCATCTGCTGATTGACTGGCGGCGCGGGGAGCGCTGGTTTTGGGACACACTGCTGGACGCGGATTTTGGCGCCAATGCCGCGAATTGGCAATGGGTGGCAGGCACGGGCGTTGACGCGCCGATGTTCAGCCGCATTATGGCGCCTTTGTCGCAGTCAGAAAAATTTGGCGCAGGCGACTATGTAAGGCGCTGGGTGCCGGAACTGGCCAGCGTCAGTGATCCTTATGTCCATGATCCCGATGAATTTGGCGTGCGGCCAAAGGCCTATCCTGCGAAACTGATCGGCCACCGCGAAGCGCGTGAACGAACGTTGGCCGCTTATGAACTAACGCGGGGCTAGATTTTAAGAGTTGGGAGGCTTGTTCAATGTCAATTGCCTCGCGTTCCACAACCCCGTCTTTTTCGGATCTGACGCTCACCTTTGCGCGTGTTGGCCTCACCAGTTTTGGCGGGCCTGCGGGTCAGATTGCTCTGATGCACAGGGTGTTGGTTGATGAACGCGGTTGGATTGATGAGGATGACTATCTTCACGCGCTCAATTTCTGTCATTTGCTTCCCGGGCCAGAGGCGCAGCAGCTTGCCACTTATATTGGCTGGAAATTGCACGGGGTCAGAGGCGGGCTAACCGCAGGGCTGCTCTTCGTCATACCCGGCGCACTTGTGATCCTCGGTCTGTCGTTACTCTATGTGACTGCCTCAGGGATTGGCTGGTTTGGGGGGCTTTTGCTGGGGCTGAAAGCTGCTGTTCTGGCCATTGTTGCTTAGGCCCTGATCCGCATTGCGAGCCGCGCGCTGGATCGCCCGTTCAAGCGCGTGCTGGCAGGAGCAGCTTTTGTGGGCCTGGCATTCTTGCAATTGCCCTTCCCGCTTATCGTGCTAGGGGCAGGGGCGATCGGGATGAGCGTTGCTGCGGTTCGTCCTGATTGGCTCGGGCTTTCGTTGAGTCCAATTGCGCTGCCCAAGCCAGTTGATGTCGGGGCACTTGTGCAGCAAAGCGCCAAGACAGTGGCGGTGTGGCTGGCCATCTGGGCTGCCCCGATGCTGCTCATAGTGGCAACGCTAGGGTCTGATCATATCCTGTGGACCATCGGGGTTTTCTTCTCCCAACTTGCCGTTGTGACATTCGGTGGGGCCTATGCTGTGCTGGCCTATATGGCGCAAGAAGCCGTGCAGGGTTTTGCCTGGTTGAATGCGGGGGAAATGGCGGATGGTCTGGGGCTTGCCGAAACCAAGCCGGGGCCGCTCATTCTTGTTACGCAATTTGTGGGAACAATCGCCGCTTTCCGTGCGCCAGAACCGTTCAGCCCGATCATTGCCGCACTGCTTGGGGCGGGCCTGACCACTTGGGTAACTTTTGCGCCCTGTTTCCTGTGGATATTCACGCTTGCTCCCTGGATTGACCGGATGCGGAGTGCAGTGCAGTTGAAAGGTGGGCTGGCAGCCATCACGGCATCGGTTGTGGGTGTGATTGCCAACCTGACGCTTTGGTTTGCACTTCATATCCTGTTTGGGCGTGTTGGTGAAATGCGGTTTGGTCCTGTCACTTTGCCTGTTCCTGAATGGCGAAGCTTTGACGGGGCGGTGGCAGCCCTTGCCGCGCTTGCCTTCCTGTTGGTTTTTGCACTGCGCCGCGGCGTCATTACCACCCTTGCCATTTGCAGTGCGTGTGGCCTGCTGATCACTCTTGTCTAACTGTTCTCTCGACTCCAGTTGCCACTGTGCCTAGCATCTTTCCAAACAATCAGGGGAGCCGTTCACCATGCCCAGTATGACCGCCCGAATTTTTGGCTTTGTTTTTCGCACGACGGGCATTTTCAAAAAGAATTTTGCAGGCGGGCCAGGCATGGCAGCAGTGATTGCCGCCGCGCGGGCAGTGCCAACGGAAGAACCCAGCGCGAAAATGCGCGCTAAGCTCAACATCACATGTGATGAATTTGAGGGCCGCCCGGTTTGGCATATCAGCCCGGTTGGCCACGCCAGCCCTAAGCGGCTGATTTATTGGCACGGCGGTGGCTATGTTTACTCAGCCGCCAAACCGCATTGGGATTTTCTGTGCACCATGGCGCTGAAACACGGCGTTGCGATCATCGCGCCGCTTTATCCATTGGCGCCAGAGGCTGATGCAGTTGCGACGACTGATTTTGCACTGTCCTTTTACCGCCATCTGCTCACCCAGCATGATCCTGCCAACTTGGCCATGGGCGGGGACTCAGCGGGTGGTGGTCTTACCGCAGCGACGCTGATGGCGGCGCGAGACGCTGGCCTGCCGATGCCTGCCAAAGCGATCCTCATCTGCCCGTGGTTAGAAGCTGACCCGGCTCACCCCGATCAAGCGGCAATCGAACCGCGCGATGCGATCCTCACCCGGCGGGGCATATCTGACGCGGGCAAGCTTTACGCCCGCGATCTGCCACTGTCCGATCCGCGTGTCAGCCCAATCCACGGCCACTGGGACGGCCTGCCGCCGACTCTCATGTTCGGCGGTGGTGACGATATTCTCGTCACGGATGCCCGCGCCTTGAAAGCCAAGTTGCCGAACGTCGATTATGTTGAGGAAGCAGGCAATATGCACGTCTGGCCTATTTTCATTTTTCCCGAAAGCAGGCGTGCTCAGGCGCGCATGGCCGCATTTTTAAGGTGAAAGCCAATGTCTGACTCGCTTGATGACCGTATCGTCGAAACACCCGACGGCCCAATGACATGGGCGCAGTGGAAAAAGACCAATCCCGTTCAAGTGCCGTCGCGGCGGACCAAGGGCAAAAAATTGCCCAATAAAGTCGCCACGAAGACAGGAGGTTAAGCCGCGCTAGTCCCGGCGCACGCCAAATCCTGATCATCAGGTTCAGGGTGAATGATGACTTCAGTTCCCGGAAAGGCTTCAAGCAGCTTTTCCTCCAGTTCATCCATCGCTGCGTGGATTTCGCGAACTGTCTTTTCTGGATCGACCCAGACATGGAACTGCGCAAAATCGTGAACGCCGCTGGACCGGGTGCGGACGTCATGAATGCCTTGTAAATCAGGATGGCTGCCCGCAATTGTCAGGAACCGGGCGCGCTTTTCTTCGGGCCATTCCTTGTCCATCAACTGATCAATCGCGCCGCTTGCCACTTCGCGGGCATGCCAAATTAGCCACGCCGCAATCGCCACGCCGAACACAGGGTCGGCCCCGCGCACGCCCAAGATCGTATCCAGCACTAGTGCGGCAATAACGGAGGCGTTGAGCGCAAGATCGCTCGAATAATGCATATGATCGGCCTGGATTGCGATAGAGCCTGTTCGTCGTACAACGCTGCGCTGATACAGGATCAGGGCAAAGGTCGTGATGATTGCGATCAGGGAAACACCAATCCCCAGTTCAGGGTGCGTCGGTGTTTCGCTCGATCCGATCCGGCTGACCCCGCGCCAGCCAATTGCAATGGCCGACGCAACGATGATGCCGGTTTGGAATAGCGCCGCCAGAGCTTCTGCCTTCCCATGGCCAAACCGGTGGTCGCCGTCGGCAGGTTCAGCAGCGACGCGCACGGAATAAAGCGTGACGAGCGACGCCATAATATCAAGGCCCGTGTCAGCAAGCGACCCCAGCATGGCGACTGAGCCCGTTTCAACTGCCGCCCATCCTTTGAGGCCAAGCAGGAAAAGTGCCATTCCGACACTGGCCAGTGCTGCGCGTTGCGTCAGGGCGCTGCGGCCCTGATCATGAACATGGCGGTGGCCATGATCTTTGGGGCCATGATCTTTTGGGCCGTGATTATGAGCCGCCCCCCCACTCACGGAAACAGCAGCCCTTCATCCCACGCGTCGGGCCCACGTTTCGTAAACTGACGGCGATGATGCAGACGGTGATCCCGGTCTTCCCAAAATTCCATCTGTTCGGGTTCAAGGCGGTATCCCGTCCAATGCGGTGGGCGCGGCACTGGCCCGCCGTCAAAGCGCGCACTCACGTCGTTTAACCGCGCCTCAAAAGTCTCCCGCGCGTCGAGCGGACGGGATTGATCAGACGCCCAAGCCCCTAGCTGCGAGTCCCGCGCGCGCGTCGCAAAATAAGCATCTGCCACGGCGTCGCTGACTGCCCAGAGCTTGCCCTCAATTCGGATCTGCCGTCGCAGTGATTTCCAGTGAAAGAGCAACGCCGCAAAGGGACGTTCGGCAATCTGGCGGCCTTTGTTACTCTCAGTATTGGTGTAGAATGTGAATCCATCGGCCCCGTGGCCTTTCAGCAACACCATCCGCACATGCGGCTGCCCGTCGGCCCCCGTTGTGGCCAGCGCCATGCCATTGGGGTCGTTGGGTTCACTGGCAGTGGCTTCGGCGAGCCACCGGTTGAAAAGGGGAAGGGGCATGGGGGATGTCATAAGATGCGCTTCACTCGTATTGCGGGCTGTTTAGCAATGTTCATTTTGTAGCTGCCAAGTGCGGCGCTTTTAACAATCACAGCCATACCGGCTTTGGGGCTGAGGGCGAGTGCCGCATCATCCATCTGCTGCCAAGTGCTGCCATCTGCCAACGAGATAAGCCAACCAGCAGCCGTTCCGCGTACACCTGTGACAGTGGAATCGATCTGGGCCAGCGGCGTATCATCGTCGCTGCCAAACAACCGGAAATTGGGCAGTTGGAGCCCGAATAGCCCGCGCTTGGTTTGTTCGACTTGCATTTTATCGACGACAACTACTTCGTTTGAAGCGACAGCGGCATCAAGCTTGGCCGATGCCGCATCGAAACAGGCAAGGCGCGCCACCGGATCGGTGAGACCACGACACGCTGTCAGAGCGATGAACAGCGCAGGCGGAGGACCTTTGGGCTTTGCCTCTTTTGCAGACGCCGGGACGGCCAGCATCAGAACGCCGAGTAGAGTTGCGGCGGTGAATGCCTGTTTCATCCTGTCATCCTCTGTCGTCTTGTCGATACGTCCATGCCACCAATT
Source organism: Sphingomonadales bacterium (assembly GCA_031430995.1). GTDB lineage: Bacteria > Pseudomonadota > Alphaproteobacteria > Sphingomonadales > Sphingomonadaceae > Aquisediminimonas. Next base: position 9,225 of record JANPCO010000094.1, read on the forward strand.
GGCTAGCATTCCAATCCCAGGGTCTGTGTGGCAAATAAGTGACAGGCACATCCTAAAGTTGCGTCTCCGCGCATGAACCTTGTTTACACGCCAGTGGCAGCGGGCCATGGCACGATCAAGTTTTAGTGGGGTAGGCAAAAACATCAGCACGCTCCGCCTGAGACGATAATTTTTGATTCCATACGGGGTCACTCTCTTAAGGAAAAAGGGGCAGAATTGTGAAAACATTCTCACTCAAATTAAACCGTTCGCGCCTGAGCGCAGGCGTAGCGTCAACCGTATTGGGCCTTTCGCTCATCTCCGCGCCTGCCATGGCACAGGATGCTGCCGAAGACGCCGCCAGTGAAGAAATCATCGTGACTGGGTCACGCATTCCCCAGCCTAACCTTGAAGGCGTCAGCCCCGTCACATCTTTGACCGGCGCAGACATTAAGGCGGCGGGGATCACCCGCGTTGAAGATTTGCTGAACCGCTTGCCACAGGTATTCGGCGGACAGACTGGTGGTCAGTCAAACGCATCCGACGGAACGGCAACTGTCGATCTTCGCGGCCTTGGCTCTAACCGCACACTGGTTCTGGTCAATGGTCGTCGCATGATGCCAGGCGATCCGCTGTCATCGGCTGCCGATTTGAACGCCATTCCCGAAAGCATCGTGAAGCGTGTTGAAGTGCTGACCGGTGGCGCATCGTCAACTTACGGTGCCGATGCAGTCGCGGGCGTCGTAAACTTCATCATGGACCGTGATTTCAAGGGCCTCCGCCTCGACGCGCAATATAGTCTGTATCAGCACGACAACCGCAACAAAGTTTTGCCGCCACTGCTTGATGCCCGGACAAAAGCCGGCTTTTCGGGCTTCGGCTATCCCGACGGTAGTGTCGCTGACGGCGGAACGGTCTCGGCGTCAATGGCGCTCGGCACTGGCTTTGCCGATGATAAAGGTCACATCACAGCCTACGCCAGCTACCGCAAAGTAAATGCCGTTTTGCAATCACGCCGCGATTACAGCGCCTGCACCCTGCAGAATGCGGGTTCGGGTGCGTTGCAATGCGGCGGTTCGTCCACGTCAGCCCCTGGCAATGCCCTGATTTTCAATGATGCAGCAACCACTTCGGGCTCTACATTTTTCCAGATTGGGCCAAATCGCACTTTGATACCAGGTCGTACTCGGTACAACTTCGCGCCAACAAACTATTATCAGCGACCCGATGAACGTTACACCGCTGGCTTCTTTGCCGACTATGAAATCAGCGACGCGATCAAGCCTTACGCTGAATTTATGTTTATGGATGATCGTTCGGTTGCGCAAATTGCTCCATCGGGTAACTTTGGCAGTACATTGACAGTCAACAGCGACAACCCTTTAATTTCTGCGCAACAGCGTGGGGTAATCTTTACGCCGGAAAACACGGTTAATGGGTTCCTTGGGACCTACCCATTGACGCCTCGCGCAGCAGGGCAAGCCGGTGTGCCTGCCTCCAACTTTATCGATCCGACTACGGGCACAAACTATCAACGCGGTTTCTTCCAGATTTTCCGTCGGAATATCGAAGGCGGTCCGCGTCAGTCTGATTTGCAGCATACATCTTTCCGCACCGTTCTTGGCTCAAAAGGCGAGCTTGGAAAGGCTTGGAATTATGATGCTTATTACCAATATGGCCGCACCAACTACTCGCAGGTTTACACCAATGACGTATCGGTTGCACGCCTGACCAAAGCGGTCGATGTTGTTGCAGGTCCCAATGGCACCCCGATTTGCCGGTCAGTTCGCGATGGTAGCGACACAAGCTGTGTGCCTTATGACATTTTTAGCGGTGTGATTTCACCGGCGGCAGCTAGCTATATTTCGATCCCCGGCTTCCAGCGCGCTGTTGTGTCACAACAAGTTGCCAACGTCGCGTTCACCGGCAAGCTTGAAGAATATGGCATTAAGTCGCCTCTTGCTGACTCCGGAGTAGGCGTTGCTATTGGTCTTGAATACCGCAAGGACAAGCTCGATTATGATACGGACCAGGCTTTCCGCTCTGGTGATTTGGCTGGTCAAGGAGCGCCTTCGCTTCCCATCGCTGGCAGCTATAATGTCAAAGAATTTTTCGCCGAAGCCGCGGTTCCGCTCATCAACGACGGGTTCATTTATAATCTGTCACTGAGCGGCGGCTATCGTTATTCAAAATATGCGACAAGCAGCAACCGGAAATTCTCGACTGATACTTACAAGTTTGGGGTTGAACTTGCTCCGATCAAGGACATTCGCTTCCGCGCCAGTTATGACCGTGCGGTTCGGGCACCAAATCTTCAGGAATTGTTTGCCCCGCTATTCGTGTCACTTGGTGGTAATACTGATCCATGCTCGGGCCGCCAGCTTACGGCTGCTGATGTGGGCTGCCTGTCGCAAGGTTTGCGTATCGGCCAGACTGTTTCAGCTAACCCTGCTGGACAATATAATGTCTTCGGGGGCGGCAATCCAAATTTGACGCCTGAACGTGCGACAACAAAGTCATTAGGCGTTATTTTTGAACCCCGCTTCATTCCACGGCTCGCAGTTACAGTCGATTATTTCAGCATCGACGTGAAAAATGCAATTCAGGGATTTGGTGCTGACGCAATCGTCACTGAATGTGCTAACAACAATAATCCAATCGCATGTGCGCTGGTAAAGCGGAATCCAGTGTCTGGGTCGCTTTGGTTAACCAATGATGGTTTTACCATCGATCTTAATCGCAACATTGGTGGCGTGAAAACCACCGGCATTGATGTCAACGCAAGCTACTCCCATGAAGTTGGTAGCCTTGGAAACCTCGGCCTGTCATTTGTTGGAACATATGTGGATAAGTTCACAATCAACAACGGTCTTACCGCAGTTTATGACTGTGCCGGGCTTTATGGGCCGACCTGTTCTGACTTGGCAAAGACACCTTCCGCGCCAAGCCCGAAATGGCGTCATAACGCTCGCCTCTCACTGAACACCCCAGGTGGCTTTGGGTTCTCGTTGCAATGGCGTTACATCAATGCCGTGAAGTTCGAAGGGCTTAGCAACAATCCTGTGTTGAAGGGCCTTACCTACGCGGGCTCGAACTCAATCGCAGCACAGAATTATTTCGATCTGTCGACCACACTGCGCTTTGCGGATAAGTTTACATTCCGACTCGGCGTGAACAACGTGCTTGATCGTCAGCCACCACTGGTAACGACAGGCAATCCTGGAAACGGTGCCAACAATGGCTGCGCCACAGGGTGTAACGGTAACACCTTCACATCAGTTTATGATGCGCTGGGTCGTTATATTTATGCAGGTGTCACGCTTGATCTCTGATCTGGCGTAACGCGCAAAATGTCAGGGCAGTGGATCGTGAAGATTCACTGCCCTTTTTTGTGCGCAGTCGGTAAGCATGCGGCAAGTTTTTGAAAGCGCAGTGCATTGACCAGCCAAGCTCCTCTTGATCCGCAAACCCTTTCTGCCATTCAATCGGCCCTTGGCTTTGCGCGCCAGGGCTATCTGGCAGCGGCCCGCACCACGGCGGAACGCGCGCTTGCGCTTGGCAAGGATCGCCCTGCCCTGCAGTCGCTGCTTGGGATGTTCTGCTGTCAGGCAGGCGACCTCGCGGCGGGGATCGCGCACTTGCGCGCGGCTTGGACAGCGAACCCCAGTGACATCGGCGTCGCGTCGAACCTGACCAAGGCGCTGATGGACAGTGATATGCTGCGCGAAGCTCTTGACGTCTGCACAGAGGCGGCGGCAGCACAGGATGCGTCGCTCCGGCTGTGGCGTTTGCGCGGATATTTGCTGCAACAGCAGGAGGACTACGCTGCCGCCGTCATCGCCTATGAAAGGGTTGTCGCAGGCGCGCCTGACGACTTTGAGGCGTGGAATAATCTGGGCAATGCGCGCACTGCATCAGGCGACGCTGCGGGCAGTGTTGTCGCACTTGAAAAGGCAGCAGCACTTCGCCCCGATGTCGCGCCAGTTCGCATGAACCTGGCCGCTGCACTTACGGATGCGGGCAGGCGCGATGACGCTTTGGCGGTGCTCGCAGCCTGTGCCCGTGACTTCCCGGATGATGAAAAGCCATTGGTTGAAACCTATGCTTTGCTGAAAGAAATGGACCGTGCCGACGAGGCTCTGGCAGCGCTTGAACAGGCAGTGCTGCTGGTGCCTCATGAAGTCGACGTGCTGATCAAGCTCGGCGCAGAGCGGTCCCTCGCTTGGAACATGGACGGCGCGGAAGCCGCATTCCGGCGCGCCATTGCACTGGACACCGCCAATGCAGAGGCTTTTGCCGCGCTGGCCAATCTCCTTGAACATACCAACCAGAGCAAAGCCTTTGCGCCCCTGATTGCGGACGCTGAACAAGCAAAGCTGGAGGAAGGGTCGCTGAATTTCATCCGCGCGCTATCGTTCCGGCGTGAGAAGAGGTTTGAAAAGGGGTTGGCGACGCTCGCACTTGTGCCCGAGGATGTGGAACCCGCCCGGCAGGCGCAATTGCGCGGCCAGTTTCACGATCGGCTTGAGCATCCCGAATTGGCCTTTGACGCTTTTTCTCAGATGAACCAGTTGCAAAAGTCCGACCCGTCTGACCCCGTGCACCGCGCCGAAGAATATCGGGCGGAGTTAAGCAAACAGCGTGCGATGGTTACGCCGGAATGGTTTGCAAACTGGACGCCGTCCGTGCTGCGCTCCGTTCATCCGACGCCGGCGTTTTTAGTCGGCTTTCCGCGTTCTGGGACAACGCTTCTTGACACGATGCTGATGGGACATCCGCGCGTGGCAGTGCTCGAAGAGCGGCCTCCGCTTGCGCGCGTAGAGCGAGCCATTGGCGGATTCGAACGATTGGCGGTTCTTGGCGAAAGTGAAGTTGAGGATTTGCGCGCGCTTTATTTCAGCGAAGTCGCAAAATATGCCACGCTTGCCCCAGATACAGTGCTGATCGATAAATTCCCGCTTCACTTGAACAAGGTACCCATCATTCACCGGCTTTTTCCCGAAGCGCAGTTCATTCTGGCACTACGCCATCCCTGCGATGTGCTGCTCAGCTGCTATATGACCAATTTCCGCCTCAACAATGCCATGGCCAATTTCCTCGACCTCGACACTGCTGCCTGGGTTTATGATCAGACGTTCAGCTATTGGGAACAAGCGAGGGTGATCATGCCGATCAAGGTCCACACTGTGGTGTATGAGCGGATGATTGCGGATAGCAGTGCAGAACTGCGACCGCTGTTTGAGACGCTGGCGCTCGATTGGCACGAAGATGCCCTTGATCACCGCAAGACAGCGGCAACGCGCGGCCTGATTTCCACGGCCAGCTATTCCCAAGTGCACGAGCCGCTTTACGACCGGGCAAACGGGAGGTGGACGCGTTACCGCGATCAGCTGGCCCCGGTCTTTCCCGTGCTTGCACCGTGGGTCGAACGGTTTGGCTATGCCCTTTAGCGTGCTACGATGACCCAGGGTGCCAGAGAACTAAGCCGACTGGCGGATCAGGCTGCTGCTGCTGGTGACATTCAGGCTGCACGCAATCACCTCACCAAGCTCGCGGCCAGCGCGCCGTCGCTGGACATCTGGTTGAAACTCGGGGCGATGTGCCGGGCCACTGGCGACGTTGCGGCGGCTCTGTCTGCGGTGGAGCAAGCCCTTGCCTTGTCTCCGCTGGACTTCGTGGCTCTTCTCAGTCGTGCGTCTTTGCTGGAGCGCAGCGGTTCAGCCGAGGCCGCCGAAGCTTACGGCCGTGCCTTGGCCCAACGTCCGCGCGGGTCCGTTCCTCAAGCTATACAGAAGATGATTGATCATGGTGAGGCGCTTTTTGCTGCTGACCAGAGCAAGCGAGAGGCGCGGTTGGTGGCGGCCATGGCCTCCGCGCAAACATCAGCATCCACAGACGAAGCCAAACGCATGGCCCGCTTCCGCACCAACACGCTTCGCAAGACGAAGGCCTGGCACAGCGAGCCCACCCATTTTCATTATCCTGGGTTGATTGAACGCGAATTTCACGACCGCAGGCTTTTTCCGTGGCTCGGCACGTTGGAGGCTGCTACTGAAACAATTGCGGCAGAATTTGACGCGGTCGTGAATGCCGAACGTGCCGAACTGGTGCCCTATATCCAATATGCCGCGCATGAGCCGCTTGATCAGTGGCGTGCACTTAATCATTCACGCGACTGGACGGCGATCCACCTCATCCAGAATGGCCGCGTGATTGAGGCGAACGCCCGGCACTGCCCGCGCACGTTGGCGATGCTTTCGACCATCCCGCAGCCGCAGATCAAAGGCTGTTCGGCCAACGCGATGTTCTCGCTCCTTGCCCCTGGCGCAGTCATTCCTCCGCACACTGGCATCACGAACACGCGGCTGGTATGTCATTTGCCGCTCGTGGTGCCCACAGGGTGCTGGTTCCGCGTTGGTGCAGAGACGCGAGAGTGGGCGCGGGGCAAAGCTTTTGTCTTTGACGATACTATCGAGCATGAAGCCGCCAATCCGTCTGGCGAACTGCGCATTGTGTTCATCATAGATATTTGGCACCCCGGCCTTAGTGCCACGGAGCGAGAAGCAGTGCGCTTGATGCTGGAAGCAGACGCTGGCGGCGCGGGTCTGGCGTTATAGCGCGAGCAACCGCCAAACGGCCGATGCCCCCGCAATCCCCAGCAGCGCGCCCACCATCGTCCGCCACAGGGCAGGCTTGATCTGTCCAAAGGCAAGCCCGCCCAACCGATTGCCGATCAGCATCGGCACGAACAGCAGCAGCGCCAGCACCGCCATCCGCATACTGCCAAGGCCAATCAGCACTGTCGATGCCGTTCCAGCAATCGCGGTCATGAAAAACACCAGCATCATGGAGGCGCGGGCGGTGCGCGGGGCAAAGGCTTCCCGCAGGTAATAGGGTACAACGGGCGGCCCCGGCATGGCGGCAAAACCTGTGAGGATGCCGGATATGAAGCCCGTCGCCAATGTGGTTAGCGGGCCGGGCTGCGCTGCGGCCTTGCGCGTGACCAGAATAGCCAAGAACGCCCCAATCGCAATGAACGCTATGATCAGCCGCGCCAGATCAGGCGCGGTGTTTGCTAGCGCCCACACCCCCAGCGGCGTCGTGCCAAACGCGATGCCGCCAATCAGCAGCGCACTTTGCCGGTGGCTGTCTGCCGTGATCGTCTTCAAGCCAACCGGGCCGATGAGCAATTGCAGGAAAATCGCCAGCACCACCGCCTCATCCGGCCGCATGATCATGCCGAGCAGCGGGACAAGAATGATCGCCATGCCAAAACCAGTCAGACCCCGGATGGCAGCAGCCCCGAACGTCATGATGGCGGCCAGCGCAAAGGTTGAAGGAGCTAGGCCAATCGCGGATTCCAGCGACGTCACGGGGGAGAGCCTGTGACACCCCGCGCTGCGCCAGTCAGCGTGATCATCCAAACATCCGGCGGTGCGCCGTAGCGCAGTGGCAGCACGGTTGTGCCCAATCCAGCGCCGACAATCACTTTTTGCCCGCCGTCATTGATAAGGCCGCAGCCAAACCGGTCGCCATAGCGTGACACGCTGCTGAGCGCGCCAATGATCGGGAACACAAGCTGCCCGCAGTGGGTATGGCCCGCAAAGACCGCCGCAACAGGTTCAGGCAGGTCAGGCACGCTATCGGGGCTGTGGGTGAGGATGATGCGGGGGCCAGAACCGACCGCTGCCATGGCCGCAAATGTGGCGGGCACGTCGGCGTGCCCAGAAAAATCATCATCAATTCCGCCAATGATGATTGGCCCGCGGCGCACGGCCCTGTTCTGCAACACCGTGATGCCGTGCTTTCTAAGCTCCGCGTTGATGGCCCCCACATCAAACCAGTGGTCATGATTGCCCGGCACGACCACAACCCCCAGTGGTGCGCGGAGATCCGCCAATGGCGCAATAACGTCTGACACAGGATATATTCGGGCAAATACGCCAGCCTCACTGATCAGATCGCCAGCAATGACGATCAGATCAGGTTTCAACGCTTTCAGTTGGGCAACAATTTCGCGAAGCCGCTCCGGCGGCATATCAGGCCCAGCAACATGAACATCTGAAAGATGCAACACGCGCAGCGGCGGCGCATCCGCAAGCCAGTTGGCCACGACAATCGTTGCAGATCGAACAATCGGCGCGCGCGTGGCATTCCAATACCCCTTGGCAATGAAGAGGATGAGACCCAGCAGCACCATGCAGAGAACCCGTAACCACAGCCTGCGCTTTGGCGGCTGAACGGCGTTGATCAAGCGCGCAAATCCGGCGGCGTCGCCTCCGCTTTCAGCATCGCAATCGCCTCGTCCAGCGGCATGATGCGCTGCCCGTCAGAGCCCAGCGTTCGGATGGCGACGGTGCCTTGTTCGGCCTCTCGTCCGCCGACCACAAGCAAATGCGGCACTTTGGCGAGGCTATGTTCGCGGACTTTGTAATTGATCTTTTCATTGCGCAGATCAATGTCCACACGAATGCCCGCGGCCTTCAGCTTGGCCAGCGTGGCGGTGGCATAGTCATCTGCATCCGACACAATCGTCGCGACGACGGCCTGCACGGGGGCCAGCCAGACGGGGAAGCGGCCCGCATAATGTTCAATCAATATGCCAATGAAGCGTTCATATGTGCCTAGGATCGCACGGTGAAGCATGACTGGGCGGTGTCTGGCACCATCTTCCCCCACATAAGTCGCGTCGAGCCGTTCAGGCAAAACATAGTCGAGCTGAATTGTGCCGCACTGCCATGTTCGACCAATCGCATCGGTCAGGTGAAATTCCAGCTTCGGCGAATAAAAGGCCCCTTCGCCGGGCAATTCTTCCCACTGATATTCCGGCCCTGATCGTCCTGCCAGCCGAACCGCCTCGCGCAGGTCATTTTCGGCACGGTCCCACATCTCATCCGTGCCGAACCGCTTTTCGGGACGCAAGGCGAGTTTGATGGCGTAAGTTTCAAAGCCAAGGTCCTTGTAAACCTTGTCGAGCAAGTCACAAAAGGTCCGCACTTCATCAACAATCTGGTCTTCGCGGCAAAAGATATGGCCGTCGTCCTGCGTCATCTGGCGCACCCGCATCAGGCCGTGGAGCGCGCCGTGCAATTCGTTACGGTGGCAACAGCCCATTTCCGCCATGCGCAGCGGCAAATCACGGTAGGATTTCATCCCCTGCCGAAAAATCAAGACATGCGCCGGGCAATTCATGGGCTTCAGCGCCATCAGGTCGCCTTTGCCGGTCAGGATCGGCCCTTCATCCTCTGCGCTGGGAATTTCATCGGGAACGACAAACATATTTTCGCGGTATTTGCCCCAATGTCCAGAGGCTTCCCACTGTTTGGCATCCATCAGTTGCGGCGTTTTCACTTCCTTATACCCGCCGCCATCAATCGCGCGGCGCATATAGGCCTCCAGTTCGCGCCAGATGACATAGCCGTTGGGATGCCAGAACACACTGCCATGCGCTTCGGCTTGCAGATGGAACAAGTCCATTTCCGCGCCGATTTTGCGGTGATCGCGCTTGGCCGCTTCGTCCAGACGAAACAGATGGGCGTCAAGCTGCTTCTTGTTGAGCCAGCCGGTGCCGTAGATGCGGGACAGCTGCGCATTGGCCTGATCACCGCGCCAATAAGCGCCTGACACGCGGGTCAGCTTGAATGCCGCCGGATCAAGCTTGCCAGTAGAGGCCAGATGCGGCCCGCGGCACATGTCCATCCAGCTGTCGCCGGACCAATAGACCGATAGTTCTTCGCCGTCCGGCAATTCGGCTGCCCACTCCGCCTTGAACGTCTCGCCTTGCGCGGCCCAGCGGGCGATCAGAGCGTCCTTCGCCCAGACTTCACGGCGCAGCGGTTTATCTGCCGCAATGATCTTGCGCATTTCGGCCTCAATGAGGGGCAGGTCATCCTCAGTCAGTGGACGAAGCGGCGCAAAGTCATAGTAGAAGCCATCATCGGTCGAAGGGCCGAACGTGATTTGGGTGTTTGGAAACAGGCTCTGCACAGCTTCCGCCAGCACATGGGCAAAATCATGTCGGGCGAGTTCAAGCGCGTCAGCTTCGTCGCGTGTGGTGATGAGCGCCAGCGCTGCGTCGCCGTCAAAAGGCCGCATTATATCACGCACTTCGCCGTTGACGCGCGCTGCAATGGTCGCTTTGGCCAGGCCAGGGCCTATCGCAGCGGCAATATCAGCGGGGGTGGAACCGGGGGCCACTTCGCGCACAGAGCCATCGGGAAGGGTGATTTTGAACATCTCAGACATGGGCAAAGCCTATGCCCGTGCAACGCAGATCAATCAACTGGCGCGCCTGTGCCAATTAGGATTTGCGCAGGCCCTAATTTACTTTATGTGAATTGTGGAGGGTTTGGAGGCGGCAGGGGATGCACGATACGCAAGCGCCGGAACCCATCCGTGCCAATCAACATGTCGCACAGGCCACGCTTTTCGGTGGTTTCGCACTGAGGGCTGCGGACGGCGCAGAAATCATCATTTCCAACCGGCGGGCAAAGGCATTGCTGGCCATGCTCTGCTTGGTGCGAAGCGAAACGATTGACCGCGACTACTTAAGTAAAATATTATGGCCCGGCCGGTTTGAGGCGCACGCAAAGGCCAGTTTGCGGCAATGTCTGGTCGATCTCGG
>JANPCO010000095.1:0-2468 GCA_031430995.1 Sphingomonadales bacterium
CTGACAGGCAGGTTTTAGGCAGTGGATTGGGAAATGTGACATTAGTTCATCCATGCACGGCCCATTGGTGCACGGACATCCTTAGGGACTTGGCGACCACATCAGCCTAACGAGGATCGTTGCGGGTGCTTGCCTCTTTGCTAGCTTGCGGCACCAAATCACCAAGGAAGGCGCAGTGGTCGAGTATCAGCGAAGGCACCGCCTCCAGATACACTTCGAGTTCCATGCTGCGTCGGCGAATGCGCTCGACCACTTGTAGGTGGCTTTCCGACACTATTTTGCCCAAAAGCCGACATCCCGTTTATATCGGGCTCTAAAAATTCAAATTCTAACCCGGCACATAGATCCATATTGAGCGCGGCCCGCCAGCAAGGCTACGCAGGCTCTTTGCAGCTTCTGGCTGAACCGGCGCGCCATTGCAGGGCCGATCATAAATTTCGGCCATTCGTCTCAACATAACCGGCGGTGCCGTATTTAGCTCGACGACCCCTGTGATCAAGTTCCTATTCATAGTGCCTACACCGCCCCAAAGGCGACGAAGCTCGCCGTCCTGCACACAGTGATTGGCGCTTTCAAGCATAGCCCGAATAGCCGTGACTGCTCTTGGATCTCCACCAATCGCCGCCCCCGTTAACAAGATTTCTGCTTTGACCGGGTCGCGCTCAACACCATTTCCATCACGATATGCAAGACCAAGAGGATAGCGGGCAGAAACTTCGCCCGCTGCTACTTCGGTTAAAAGTATCGGAATGGCTTCCGTTACTTGGCCTTTCCTGTAGAGCTTCATACCAGGCGTTCCTTTGACGCCTGCTGCGCAACCCGATAACGTAGCTATGATTGCAAGTGCCGCCAGCGCTCGTTTATTCGTCAATTTCATCATGGCTCCCCATTTAAACTTCGTATCTGCTATTTCTTTTTTTCTTTGGGTGGCAACGTCGCAATTGAAACATGAAGCAGCTGCTCAGCTTTGTCGAAATCGACCATTGAATATGATATGCGCGTTTCCAAACCATCGGTATCTTTTAGCAACCAATGCCCATCGGCCCATTCTGGTTTAGTCACGATTTTTGTTCCGGGTTTGCCAACAATGAATTCAAGGCGTTTCAAAAATTTGTCGGGTGACCTGAAGCCGCGCGCCATGATCGTTAGCCCGCAAGACGGCACCATTGTTCGCGAGGTGTTGAAGGGCGTGACGGTCGCACCACGCCGCCATCGGCTGATAGATGGATAGCCATCAAGTCCGGTTGTATCGCCCGTCCAGATTTGAACCCGCGCTTCATCTGCATGCCAGATACGCGCCAAATAAGGTGATTTGCCCTTCTTTAGACCATCGATAGTCAGCGATTTGCCGGTAAATTTAAATCCTGACTTGGCAACAGCGGCGCTAAGCTTTTCGGAATCAAATCCAGTATCCAGACGCAAAAGTTTGAACTCATCAGCCAAACGGTCGCCCTCTATATTAGAGGGCATAAATGCTGCCGCAACCGCTTGACGAACGGTTACAAATTGCGGCTCGCCGTATTTGTTGGTGCTGACGAGCGCTTCCGACCCGTCAATCGGCGTTCCGCGCCATTCACTTGGTGCGCCTGTAGTGTCCGTTTGTGCCGAAGCCAGACTAACGACGGCGAGCGCGCCAGCCAATCCAATCACAACACGATATGCCATCACTCACCCCTTATACCGGTCAAAGCATCCAGTGTGTGTTATTAACTGTCAATATCGTTCTATAAAATCACTGGGAACGTCAAGAGGCAGCCAATGAGCGAATGTCCAATATTCCGAATTTTGCATACAAACTCGCCGTTCCGCCCCCTTTTAATTGCCGCAGCATCCGAGCTAGATGAATGAAAGGCGGCTTCCGACGTCGGTACGAGAGAGAATGAACGGCAGAAAACTTGTCGAAAGCGGCCATATGACGACACGATCCGGCCTTGGCTGCTCCCGCCAAACGTAGCGGTCGTTCATCCAGTCTAAACGGATCTACCACAGCTGCCATACATTCACGCGTAGGGTGGACGTCCGTGCGGCTGAAATTGGCAGGTCGTTTACTGTTCGGAGAGACACTCAATGTGACGGTGTTATCTTTGCAGCGGCTGACCATTTAGAGGCCTCGCTGCTCGTTGATCGTGATTGCGCCAGTTCACGAAGGTCAGGCTTGTAAACCTTCCCCAGCGCCGTCATTGGCATTTCTCCCAGAATAATCACTTCGGCAGGTGCTGCGGGTCGCTCTGACACATGTTCGCGCGCGAAAGCCCATAGTTCATCAGTCGTAACGGTTTGTCCTGCGCGAAGTGTTACAAATGCGATTGGCACTTCGCCTGCATATTCGTCGGGACGTCCCACAGCCGCGGCTGCCGCAACTGCGGGGTGCATGTGGAGCGCTTCCTCGATCAACCGGGGATCGATATTGTGGCCAGACCTGATGATCAGATCCTTTGATCTGCCGCTGAGCCATAGATGTCCATCGC
>JANPCO010000096.1:0-35998 GCA_031430995.1 Sphingomonadales bacterium
CACAACGCCAACCACCCCAAGAGCGCGGGGCCATAGCGTTGGTGCTTGAATGCCGTCATTCACAACATCGGCAACCCAGGGATCATCCACTCGGCGGTCAAACCAGCGCCAGCCTATCGCCATGACGATCAGCATCACGACGGCAAAGAAGATCCAGCCGAAGATGATGTGATCCACACTGGCCGCAAATTCTACGTTACCGCTGAGTTCGGAGACCCAAATGGTAACAAAGGCGCGCAGGCCATTGGCGATAATTGGCACAATGAAGGCCATGATCAGGAAGAGGATGCGCCGGTTCCAACTGGTGAAGCATACATTGGCCACCAACGCAGAATAGGCGACCATTGCGACGAGGAATTTGACGCCAGAACAGGCCTCTGCAACTTCAAACAGGCCCACAGGCGTTGTGATAAACACGCCCTCGATATGAGCCGGAATGCCAATCGCGCCTAGAAAAAACATGCACATTTCAGCAGTGATTGTCTGCAGCAAAGGCACAGCTTCATCACCGATTGGGATCAGGAAAATGAGGTAAAAGACCGGAAACAAGATGCCGCGCATTGCGACTGGCCCCAAGACGGTCAAGGCAGCGGCCTGGACCATCAGCACCAGGGCGGCGTGCCGGAAAAGTGAAATCCCGCCTGCCTCACCTAGCATCCAGCCAAATCCGGCCAGTCCAACCCCGATCAGACCCGGCCACCACCCGCGCGGGTCAAGCAGTTTCACTTCATCAATCCGCTGCCAGATGAGCCAGCCGACAATGGGAACAATGAAAATCGCGTGATTGTAAGTGGATATGGTCCACCAAATACCCGCCATATCCGCCGCATCGCGGTGAAACACGGCAATGATCGCAGCGATTGTAACGGCAAGAGCGATCAGGTGGGATTTCCAACGCAGCGTCACGGCATCACCAATTGGCGCAGACCGGCCATGCGCGCATCCCAGCTGTAGCGGGCTTCCATGCGTTTGCGTGCGCCGAAGCCAAGTGATAAAGCTTGTTCAGGATTGGCGACAAGGTCTTGAATTGCTTTCACAAACTCAACGGCGTCAGCGGCCACGATCATTTCAGTTGCGTCAATGCCCTCAGCCGCAGCAGGTGATGCAATGACAGCTTTACCCATTGCCATGGCCTCTAACATCTTATTCTGAATGCCGCGTGCCAGCAACAGCGGGGCGACGATGACGTCTGCCGCTGCGATCCAATCACGCGGCTCCGCCACTTCGCCTGTCACTATAACTTGCGGATTGGTTCTGAGGGATAAGAGCTTTGCCGTTGGCGCGCGCCCAACAATGGCAAAGCGGACGCCGGGCAGCTTGGGTAAAACACGGTCCGCAAACCACACAGCTGCATCGACGTTCGGCGCATAGTCCATTTGGCCTGTGAAGACCACCAGTGCCCCCTGCCCCGGCACAATGGCCTTGGCGTGATGATCCAGGCGACAGTGATCCAGATCAACGCCATTTTCGAGTGCAGCGATGCGGCTCAGGCCCGTTTTATGACGAAAGAGCGCGGCTTCGGCCTCGCTCACAAACAGGGAAATGTCTGCCCGCTCTGCTACGGCGCGCTCAAAGGCCGACAGGCGCTTGCCTTCGATACGGTTGGCGAAAGCGGAAAGGCCACTGCCTTGATCGGCGTAGGTGCCGAACTTGGCTGAATCCATATCAACGAAATCCATGACAAACCGAGTGTTGCCAACAGATACAGGCACAAACTGCGCCATTTGGCCTGAAAAGGCATAGAGGGTCGCGATGTCATGGCGGCTTAGCAGTTGATCGATTTCAGCCTGAAACTTAGAACTTGCAAAGGCCTCAACCGAGGCTGGCCGTCCTGATACCAACGCTGCCGCCATCGCAGCCGCCTTTGAACGGGTGCGCGGAACAAGTGTGAGCGACGCTGCAAGCTCATGCAATGGACTATGCTCAACCAGCTTATCATCGGGGTCCACCAACGCTGCAACATGCACTGGCGCAATTTTAGCAAGGGCCTTCAAGATGTTCCAGCTTCTGATCTTATCGCCTCGATCAGGCGGAAATGGGACGCGGTGGGCGAGAAACAGGATATCGCCGGTCACCCTAGCCCCCGGGAAAGCATGGGGCCAAGGGCATTGGACAGCCACAACGGCAATTTCTTCCACGCCGCCACTTGTAGCCGATATTTGGCGCTTGTCGGGTTAATGTCGCGCACTGCGCCGCCATCCAAAGCCAGTTTGGCGTAACTGAGCGGTTCGCCTTCAAATCCCCAATTGCGCTTGAACGCCGCAGGGCCGGTGCCGACTTTTGATCGGCCAAAGTCAAAGCGTGTGCAGGCCTTGGCGTTCCGCGCATGAAGCATCAGCGCATAATACATCAGATCATTGGCCCGCCAGGTGCGCGCGTCCGCTGTGCCGCCTCCCCAATAAGGCATCACAGTGCCGCCAAAATACAGGCTGAGCACGCTTGCAATGGCCCTGCCCTCATGCCGGATCGTCAAAATGTCAGCTGCTTCACCGAACTCGTCGATCACAGCGTCAAACAACGCGCGCGGGAATACAGGTGTGCCAAGGTTACGCACGCTGGTTGCGTAAACTTCGTAATGGGCGGCACGATCCTTTGGCGATGTGCCAACTTCAACGATGAGGCCAAACCCCAGCGCCTTACGCACTTCGGCCCTTTGCTTGCGAGGGATAGCAAGCAATTCGGCCTCATCATCCTTGGCCAAATCACGCGTGAAACCAAGATATGTGTCAGCATCGATGTGCCAGCCCGCACTGGGCAAAGTGCCGCCGCGCAGTTCGACGGTTGGAAAACCAGCCGCGCGAGCATGGGTAAGTGCCGCTTCAACCAATTGCTGCCCGGCAGTCTCAGAAAGCGACAACAGGCCCCCGCCCACAGCAAATCCGCTGGAACAAAGCGCCTTTCCAAACAGCATCGATTTCACTTCGGTCATCGGAAGGACTGCGGCAATGGCGCCGTCCCCGCTTTCAGCCATCAGATAATGCGCCTTTTGCCCGCAGCTGCGCTCAACGGCGCGGCTCCACCCTGTCAGATGAAAAGGCGTTGCACTGGGGTGCGCGCGCACAAAGGCATCGATCAGCTTGGCCTCTTCGGCTTCATCGATCCGCGCCGTGCGCACCGTGAAAAGGGGCTGTGCAGTCATGTCCATCACGCCAGAGCCGCAGACTGCACTGCGGCGACTTCATCCACGCGGCCCCATTCAAAATCATCCACCAGCCGCTTCAGCTTTGCCGCCATGACGGACAGATTGGTATAATGCCTGATCTTTGATTTGATCGGCGCGCCTGCCACGCGCGGCTGATCAGGATCAATTTCCCAAGGGTGGAAATAGATGATGGCCGGTTGCCCTGCGGCATTCACCTGACGGATCGCCCAGCGCGAAAATGCATAAGGCAGCAAGCGAAAAAAGCCCCCTCCGCCTGCCGCCAGCGTGCGCCCCGCGAATTTGGCAGTGGTGACAGGCAATTCGATCAGATCGCCGCCTGAGACCGGCTTAAAAGCGAATCTAGGGGCATCCGGCCAGCCGTAATGATCATGAACAACGGGCGCGACGCTGGACGAATAGGCATAGCCTGCCTCAGCCAAAGCATCATGAGCCCAGGGCGTGCGCGCATCGATGGAAAAGCTTGGCGCGCGGTATCCCGTGACGCTGGCCCCCGAGATATCCTCGAGCATATTACGCGCGCGGACGAGGTCAGCGGCAAAATCTGGCGCAGACATCAGGAACACGCGCTTATGGTCCCACCCGTGGCTCGCCACTTCATGGCCCGCATTCGCAATACGCCGAATAAGCTGCGGATATCGCTCCGCAATCCAGCCGAGTGTGAAGAATGTGCCTTTCACGCCGGCTGTATCAAACAGACTTAGAACGGCATCGGTGTTGCGCTCTACGCGGCATTCCAGGCTGCCCCAATCTTTACGCTCGATCACATTTTCGAACGCACCGACCTGAAACCAGTCTTCAACATCTACAGAAAGCGCATTCCGTACCATGGCCGCCGTCTCTATCAGGCCTAAAGCACAGGTGCGCGGAAAATGTCATTGACCGGTGCCGCTTGCCCGGCGTCTGCCCATTCAATCATTAGGCTTAGCATCCGGCGCAGAACGGCGCCCTGTTCGTCCGCATGGGATTCCAGCATGGTGATGCGCGCGGCAAGATCAAGCGTGACGGCATCAGGCGTAATGAGCCCTGCCGTGGTAGAGACCACAGCCTCTGATCGTTGCCCGTCACGTTCTAGATCAGCCACAACCCGCCTCACAAGTTCGCCGCTAATGGTGGAACTTTGCTCCATTGACCCCATCAGCAATACGCGGGTCATCAGATTGTTGAGCTTGCGCGGAACGCCGCTGGAATAGCGGAAAAGCGGCTCAACGGCATCTTCGGCAATGCTAGGCGTTCCGGCCCAGCCGACAAGTTTAAGCCGGTGTTCAATGTAGGGGCGGATTTCGGCCTGATCCATTGCCGTCAAATGATGTGTTGCAATCACGCGCTGGCGGAGTTGCTCCAGTTCAGGCGCTGTGTCCAAACGTTCCTTGAATTCGGGCTGGCCCAGCAGAAATAGTTGAACCATGGCATGTTCGCCAACCTGAAAGTTCGATAGCATCCGCAATTCTTCCAGTGCTGTCTGATCGAGGTTTTGCACCTCATCAACGATGATCAGTGTTTTCTGGCCTGTGCGAGCATGTTCGATCAGGCGGCTTTCGATCCGGTCCAGCAATTCCGCCTTATCGACGCCCTCGGAAGAGATGCCGAAATTGACGGCAATCGTCCGCAGCAGGTCGTCACCCGTCAACTGCGTCGATACCAGCCGAATGGCCTTGATCCGCGCGGGATCGATCGTGTTGAGCAAGTGGCCAGTGAGCGTCGTCTTGCCAGACCCGATTTCGCCAGTGACGACAATGAAGCCTTCGCCCTGCGCCAGACCGTAACCCAGATAGGCAAGCGCCTTTTTGTGCGTGCTGCTTTCAAAGTAAAAGCGCGGGTCTGGCGTCAGTTGAAACGGTCGTCCTGACAAGCCGTAATGATCGTTATACATGGTCGTTCGGCCTTTCCCGCCAAATTCTATACCTTTAGAAGCTGTAGCGCATGCCGAGCAAAGCAGAGGCGTTCATGACCCCCGGTTCACCGTCAACATCAAAGCTATAGAGGCCAACTGCTGCCGTCGCGCTTAAGTTGCGTCCAAACCGGCGATTGTATGAACTGGTGGCCCCAGTGCTCAGCACATTGGGTGCACCCAAAATGCCTGAATCGTAAAGGCTGGCAAAGACGGACGCATCAATCGTGGAATTGCGGTCAATCTGATAGGCCACATTGCCGTTCCCATACCAGCTTTCGTCCTTAGCTCCGTTCAGCACAAATGTGCTGCCAGGAACGGTCGGCGTCTTGAACGTCCGCTGCGCATAGCCAAAGCCAACGCCCGTTGAGAGCGGCCCGCGCGACGCAGAATAAAGAATGCTAACGCCGCGGCTGCGATAGACTGAACTGTTGATGGATTGCAGCGCAGAGTTGAAACATCCGCCTGCTTGTCCACTGCCAGCGCCACCACCAACGCAGCTGTTGAATTGGCTGTTGAGCGGATTGCGGTTATTGCCTGCAAAGCGTGTTGGCACGTCCGCCAGCGAATCGTTCAGTTGCTGACCAAAGGTTTGCACTTCGTCATAGACACCAACTTGAAGCGCACTACTCGGGCTTGCTTGCCACGTGAAGGACCCCGTGTAGCTCATGCTGCCATAGCGGCGGCCGATATAGGCCTCCAGATTGGTGCGATCACTTGGCTTCCAAGCGACCCCGACATCCCAGTAAATACCATCAAAGTCATAACTGGCCAGACGCGGGCTGGCCGTATCTGTGACAAAGCGGCCTTTCGAATTGACAACTGGGTTGCCTGCTACGTCGAGGAGCGGCGCGCGTTCGCTGGCTTCGATTTTTTCATACCCGATGCCGCCAAGGATCGCGATTGTGGGAGATATTGGCACCGTGACTTCGCCGCGAACTCCCTTGGACTCAAAGCGCTGGTCCAGTTGGCCAGCATCTTCACGTTGATACGCGCCCGAAACTTGCCACCCGAACGGCAAGACATCAGGGGCCATGCCAACGCTGGCTGACACATTGTGCGATACCGAATCATCAAAACCATCAAGGCGTGGTTGGCCAACACCTGGCACAAAATCATTCGCCTCCACTTTGGTATAGCCCAGACGATATGCCGCGCCGACCTGCAACGCGCCGACATTGGTGCTAAGCGTCGGCCCAGCATAGGCCGAGTAAACTTGGCTCACATTGTCGACATTGCCGACATTAAGCGAAGGCGCATCACCGCGAATGTCGCCGCGTGTGCGGGTGGCGACAGCGCCAGCTTCAATGTTCAGCGTGTTGCGCACCAGTTCATGGCTAACGCGCATCAGGCCTGTGTGATTGTTGCTGTCTTTAAGCTTTTTGCCCCAGCCAATGCGGCGTTCATACCGGTAGCTTAATTGGGCTTGCGTCCGGCCACTATCGACCGTGGCATCCACGCCCGCCGCAACGGAGCTGTAGGTCAGCACGTCATTGCCGCCTTTGATCTGCGCATCCAGAACTTGAGCAACTTCAAGATAAGGTGTGACCTCTACCTTTGCCAAAGCCAAGGACGGCACGAATGCGGACATCCCAAGGCCAATACAAGCGCTAGACTTCAAAATTTGTTTCATGCGGAGTGTCATGATTTTTCTCCAAACCCATAATAATAGCCGAATTTCCGGCTGCTTCCGATATAGGTCACTCGGTTGAGGACCAGTTGAACCCGCGCGGGGCTTTCCAGCATGGCGAGGGCTTCACGCACTTCGCTTTCCGTGGTTTGATCGGCGCGGACGATCATCGTGATTTGCCCGACATGCAGCGCGAGGGATGATGCTGGCGATGCGGCCAGGGCCGGCGCGGAATCGATCACAATAATGCGGCGCGGATTGCCTGCAATCAGCCGCTCGATCAGTGCTGGTGTCCGGTCTGACGCCAGCAATTCCGTGTCATTATTGGTCTGACGGCCGGCTGGCAGAACTGACAAGTTGGGGATATTCGTTTCAATCACCAGCGTTTCAGGGTCAATGCTGGGATCAGCCAGCGCGTCCATCAGCCCCGCTCCGCCGGGAAGGCCGAGTGTGGAAAGGACTTCGGGTTTGGCCACGTCAGCATCGATCAGCAGCACGTCAACATCCGTCTCTGCCGCAAGTGACAGGGCCAAGTTAACTGAACAGAATGTCTTGCCCTCATTGGGTTGCGCTGAACACATCAGGATCAAGCGGCCCTTTTCCAGCGGTGCACTGTTGCGACCACCAAAGGCCTGAATGAGCAAATGACGCTTCGCGATCCGGAACTCCTCAGAAAGCGGGCTTGGCGGCGCGCCAGGCACAATGAAGCCAGCCTCTGCCAGCGCGACCAAGTCTACATCGCCTTGCTTGCTGGCCCGTTTGCGCACAAACGGAACGGGTTCAGCAACGGCCAAAGCTGGTGAGACGACTGCAACTGCGTCCGTTACGACAGCAGGAGTAGCTTCGAGAACCGCAGGCGCTGGCGCAACCGGGGCCATACGTCCGCGCAGCGCCTCTCGAAGCCCGTAAACCTCCGATGCGCGCTCAATAAGCGATGACATATCGGCAACTGGGGGGGATTGGTTGATTGTCATATCTTATGCCACCATGCTGCGCTGAACAAATTCAATCACGAGCAGCAAAGCCCACGCACCAACAAGTGCGGCTGAACTGCCAATGAAATACCGGATTTTGAGGGATGCGTCTGCTTGCTGTGACGCCGGTAGAAATTCACTGACCGAACCAATCACTGGCAATCCGCTAGCCCGAGCTAGCCGACCCGGCGTGGAATAGCTGGCCTTCACTTGAGCGATCCCGAACGCGACCCCTGCCCCCGCAACCATTGACGCCAGCAACACCAGAGTCAGCAGCAGCGGACGATTGGGGGCAATGGGCGCACGCGGTGCAAGGGGCGGTTCAATCACCTTAAATTGCATCGAATTGGTTTCGCTTTGCACCGAACCGCGCAGGCGCACATTTTCGCGGTCTGCAAGGATCTTGTCATAGGCGGCCTTCATGACTTCATAGTCACGCTTCAGCCGGGCCTGTTCCGCTGCGATGCCGGGTTCTTCGACTTGCTTGCTGGCAAACTGGGCGAATTCAGCTTGCAGCTGAGATTTCCGTGCGCTGAGAGCCGCTGCGGTCGCTTGCTTTTCGGCCTGCATAGACCGCAGCGTCACATACATCGGATTGGGTGTGCTGTTGCCAGCTGACATGCGGACGCCACCTTCGGCCCGTGCCGCTGCGCGCGCTGCACCAATTTGGCTGCGAAGTGCAATCATATCAGGGTGACGATCCGTCAGGCCGCGCGACTGCATTTCAGCCATTTGATTTTCAAGGCCCGCCGCACGTGCCGCTGCCCCGCCGGAACTGCCGGGGATGGCCGAACCAGGCGTGCTGATCGACGCTTGTGTGGACGACAGCTGCCCATTGAGCGCGGCTAGTGCGCTTTGTGCCGAAATCAGGTTCGATTCGATCTGATTAAGCTCAACGCGCGATGCCTCCATCCGTTGACCGATTGAGCCACCAGAGCCAGGCAATATGCCCATATATTTCTGTTCAAAGGCAACTTGCTTGCCCTCAGCTTCGCGCAGCTGCTGTTCACGGACAAGCAGCTGCTGATCAAGAAAGCGCAGCGTTTGCGACGTTTCGGTCCGCCCGCCCTTCAAATTGCCGTCAACAAACAGATCAAGCAATTTCTGCACAATATCTTTGGAGAGCTTTGCATTTTGTGAATTGGAGAAACTGCTTGAGCCCGAAGTCGCAGAAATCTCGATCAGGTTATCCTGAGCTGCGGTCACTTCGATGTGAGTGCGTAAAGTTTCCACGCGGTCCGCCAATTGGCGCGGCGACGTTACATCGCGGCCCAAATCTGTCGATTTGACGACCTTTTCAAGATTTTCCGCCGCCAGCAATGTTCGCTGGACGGTATCGACAGCGGTCTTGCGCTCGTTTGCCGTAATGCCGACTTGGTCGGGCAAAAGCGATTGTGTTTGCACATAGACGCTTGCCTGCGACTCGTAGCGGTTTGGCACGGTGCTGATCGCCAGCCATCCCAACAAGGCCAGCGCCCACGCCACTGCCAACGCCGTCCAGCGGCGCATCCAGATGTTATGCAGGGCAATTTTTACTTCTTCGTAAATGGCGTTCATCGGACGGATCAGACCTTAAGATTGTGGAGCAGGCGCAAAATTAAAACGCGCTCTCAGGGATGATGATGACGTCACCGGGTTCAAGCCGAACATTTGC
This sequence comes from Sphingomonadales bacterium, assembly GCA_031430995.1. Taxonomy (GTDB): domain Bacteria; phylum Pseudomonadota; class Alphaproteobacteria; order Sphingomonadales; family Sphingomonadaceae; genus Aquisediminimonas. The sequence continues at coordinate 9,310 of JANPCO010000096.1, forward strand.
GCGCGTGTCGCCGCGCTTCAGCAAATCACTCAGCTTCACGCCAAATTCTTGCTGGCGGCCTGTGGCTTTGTTGTTGCGGACGAGCCGCGCTTTGTTGCCAGCTGCATATTCAGACAAGCCACCGACTGCGATCATCGCATCAAGCAGCGTCATGTTCGCGCGGTAAGGAATGGTCGCTGGCTTTTCAGTCGCGCCCACAACCCGTATTTGCTGTGAAAAAGTGCCGACGAAATTATCAACAATCACAGATACCAGCGGTTCACGGATGAATTCGCCAAGCTGAACTTTGATATCCTGCGCCAGCATTGTCGGCGTTTTGCCAACGGCGGGCATATCAGCAATGAGCGGCGTCGAAATGCGGCCATCGGGGCGCACTTGAACCTTCGCGCCCAATTCCGGGTTCCGCCAGACAAAAATGGTCAACGTATCGAGCGGGCCGATGATATATTCTTCGCCGGGGCCTTCTTGATTGGTCACAAACGAGGCGCTTGGCAGTTCGCCAGTATTTCGCGAACTGGAACAGCCCGCGAGCGCAATCGCGATAACAGAAACACTCAGCAATAGCTTTGCAGATTGAACGACATGCATGGCCTTACCCTCAACAGTTTTACGGGCTGGTCCGGCTTCCGCCCAGTCCATGACATGGGCAAGATGAACGCAGCTTCAGGCTTGGGTATGGTGGCAATAGGTGAACATAATGTTAGGATTGACGGAATTCCGTCACTTATTAACCATCAATTCGCCGGGTTCGGGGTGGCCGAGGAAGCGAGAGGGGCTTGCCGAGGCTCCGTAAGCCCCAGCCATGAAGAGGGCGACCAAGTCTCCCACTTCTGCTTTGGGAAGGCTGATCTGATCACCGAGCCGGTCAAGTGGTGTGCACAAACAGCCCACCACTGATGCCGTTTCAGTGGCAATCGCCCCAAATTTTGTAGCAATAGCAAGGGGATAGTTTCGGCGCACGACTGTGCCGAAATTGCCAGACGCCGCCAATTGGTGATGCAATCCGCCATCGGTCACTAGAAAAACCTCGCCGTGGCTGATCTTGCGATCGACGATTCGGCAGAGATAAACGCCGCATTCGCCAACCAGATAACGACCAAGTTCAATGGCGAAGGCTGTATCAGTTAGAACTGCGGGCCGCGCATCCAGCGTTACGGCCAGCTCACGCCCCAAATGCGCGAGATCAACGGGCTTTTCGTTCGGAAAATACGGAATGCCAAGCCCGCCGCCCAGGTTCACCAGAGGCGGTGCCGTTCCAACGGCGTCCGCCAATTCAGCCGCAAGCGCCACAGTCAACCGCTGCGTTTCCGCCAGTGCCTCTGCGCTCAGCGCCTGTGAACCGGCATAAATGTGAAAACCACGCCAATCCGCGCCGCTGGCTATGATATGCTTTACAAGGGCAGGCACACAGTCGGCATCAACGCCAAATGGCTTGGCCCCGCCACCCATGCGCATGCCCGATCCTTTTAGATCAAAGGTTGGGTTCACCCGCACCGCAAGTTTCGCACGAATGCCCAGTTGCCCCGAAATCGCCAGCGCGCGTTCAGCTTCGCCAACCGACTCCAGATTGAGAGTTGCACCGTTTTCGATGGCAAGGCGCAGTTCCCGGTCTCGCTTGCCGGGTCCAGCAAAGGAGATATGTGGGCAATGCGGCAGCGCGACCGCTAATTCGCCGCCAGAAGCCACGTCCAGACCGTCAACCAGCGGGGCGATAGCCGCCACCATGTCCGGCAAGGGATTTGCCTTCATTGCATAATGAAGCCGCACCCTGGCAGGCAAATGAGCGCGCAATTCCGCAATCCGCGCGCGCACCAGACCAAAATCATATACGAACAAAGGCGTGTCACCAGTCCGGTCGACCAGATCAGTGCAATTGTGACCGCCAATCATCAAATGCCCCGCCGCATTGGCCATGAAGCCTGGCGGTATGCTGCCCATCTGTTTCATAAAAGCGCCTCAGCTTTAAGCGTCGCCCGGTCAAGCTTGCCATTGGCGTTGCGCGGTAAGTCACTGCGCCAGACGATTGATCGGGGGAGCATGAAGGCTGGTAATTCCTGTTTCAAATAGGGCATCAACGCGTCAGGGTTTGCGCCGTGCAACGCCCGTACGATCAACGTGATGCTGTGGCCAAGCCGCTCATCAGGGATGCCAACCGCCACTGATTCTGCGACTATCCCGCTTCGTGCGGCTGCTTCTTCGATTTCAGTGGGGCTGACGCGGTTGCCAGACACTTTGATCATCTCATCAGTGCGGCCCACAAAATAAAGTAGGCCGTTCGCATCGCGCTTCACTGTGTCGCCAGACCAGACGGCCTTGCCACCGTATCTTGAGGACGCCGGCGCAGGTCGAAACCGCGCTGCCGTTCGTTCCGCGTCTTGCCAATATCCCTGAGCAACCAAGGGCCCGGCGTGAACCAGTTCGCCAGGCTCGCCCTTATCAGTCTCGCTGCCGTCGGGGCGGACCACCATGATTTCAGCATTGGGAACTGCCTTGCCAATTGACGTCGGGTGGCTGGCAACCAGCCCGGGAGCGAGATAAGTGGAGCGGAACGCTTCCGTCAAACCGTACATCGGCACAATTTCAGCGTTCGGGAACGTCCCGCGCATCCGGTTGATCAGGCCCGGCGTCAAAGCGCCGCCTGTGTTCGTCAGCCGCTTCACCTTTTCACCAACGCCTGCTGGCCAATCGGCCTCCACCAGTTGCACCCACAGCGGCGGCACACCTGGCAATGTGGTGATGTCATGACGATCAACCACCTTGATCACATCACGCGGTGTCAGGAAATCAAGCGGCACGACAGTGGACCCTGCGGCCCAGCTGTTGAGCAATTGATTCTGGCCGTAATCGAAACTCAGCGGAAGCAGCGCCAGCGTCACGTCATCTGGTGTCACGCCCAGATAGCCCGATACGCTAATGGCACCGAGCCACAGGTTGGCATGACTGAGCATCACCCCTTTGGGCCGCCCTGTTGACCCTGATGTATAGAGGATCGCGGCAAGATCATCAGGCTTGGCCGATGAAGCTGATAAGGCGTCACCTGTTTGAAGTGCAGCCGTGGCTTTATCGTCGCTCAGGATGGCCAAACTCATTTCTGGCAAGAGGGCCGCTCTTGTGCGCGCAGTCACCATGAGCGCGGCTCCGCTGTCGTTAAGTATATGACTGACTTGTGCAGCCTTTAACGCAGGGTTGACTGGCACATGGATCAGCCCTGCCCGCGCTGCTGCTAGTGGCATGATACAGGCGATGAGCGTCTTTGGCAGCCAAGTGACGACGCGGTCGCCTGGTTGCACGCCCGTTTCCAGCAGTGCCCGCGCCAGCCGCCCGATGATTTCATTCAATTCGGCAAAGCCAAACGTGCGATCACGGGTTATTAAGGCCCGCGCGCTATCATCCCCGCGCAGCACGAGGTGATCAATTGGCAAAGAAGGCGGGATATATGGCGGCAAAGGGCACCTGAATGGAAACGGATATCATCGATGAGCAAGCCCTTAGCATCAAGTGGGTTAAGGGAGAATTGCATTCCACGCTTGATCCGGACGCCGTTGATCCGCGCGGATTGATTGATGGCGATCCGTCGGTCAGTGCCTTTGGAAATTTTGCCTGGTTCGCGCGTGTGGCCAAATACTGGCACGGGGCCTGCGCGCCCATTGTTGCGCACAGCTGGCACGAAGGCGCGCATTGCTGGCTGTTCCTTGCCAAAACCAGCGAACGTGACACGCAGTCGCTATCCAATTGGTATAGCTTTGCTTTTCAGCCCATCTTTCGCGGCGAAAAGTCTCCGCTGCTGCTCAAAGCCCTGGCCAAGCGGCTGCGCGCGACAGCATCAGTCAGCCCGATATTGACGCTCTCCCCAGTGCCGCGCGCTGACGGCAGTGCTGACATGATCATTAAGGCGTTTCGCCAAGGGGGCTGGCTTGTCCAGCGCCATCAAAGCTTAACCAGCTGGACTTGCAACGTCGCTGGCATGAGTTTTGATGACTATTGGACCGCGCGCCCCAGCCAATTGCGAAGCACCTACAGCCGCAAGTTGAAGAAGTCTGACATCACAACTGAAGTCCATACGCGGTTCGATGCGAATCACTGGGCAGCTTATGAAACTGTGTACGGGTCTAGCTGGAAGAGTGAAGAGGGCAGCTCTGCTTTCCTGGCGGACATGGCCAAGCACGCATCAGCTGAGGGCAGCTACCGTCTGGGTCTCGCGCGGATCAATGGAGAAGTGATTGCGGCGCAATTCTGGGTGGTCCATGGTGGCACCGCCTATATTCACAAGCTCGCCTACCGCGATGAACACCGCGACCTTTCCCCGGGAACGATCCTCAGCGCAGCACTTTCGCGCCATGTCATTGATATTGACGATGTGAACACAATCGATTTCGGCACAGGCGATGATGCCTATAAGGCCGATTGGATGGACCGTGCAGATCCGCTGGACACGATCTGGCTTTACAAGAAAACGTCGGCAGTTGCGGTTATCGCAGCGGCACGAGCGAAAATTTCGGCCCTTGTCCGCCGCCAATCGCTCGACTAATCGCACGGCGCGTAAGGGGCTTATCAGATCATGACACCGCAAAATCCGTCCGTTGAAACAATAGTTCGGTCAATCATGCGCGATGTGCTGGGCCTGAGTGTTGAACGCGCAGAGGGCCTGACAGCGGAGTCCGGCCTGTTTGGAACCCTGCCGGAGCTGGACTCAATGGCCGTCGCAGGCTTGCTCACTGAACTCGAAGATCGTCTGGGTATCATCGTTGATGATGACGAAGTGGACGGCGAATTGCTGGAGACATTTGGCGGATTGCTGCGCTTTGCAGAGCGAAAGGTCGCGGGGTGAATGACACTTACCGCGCGGGGGACAATGAAGAACTGATCCAGCGCGTCGGCCGCGGTCATCCGATCCAGATTTTAGTCCTTGAGCCTCTGTTTGAGGAAAAAAACCGGACGAGGCGCTTGATTGCGCAAATGATGCGCCTGCTGGATGGTCAGGGTGTTGGCACCGCCCTGCCCGATTTGCCCGGAACCGGGGAAAGCCTGATTGGCAGCAACGCCTTAGAATTTGGCGATTGGATGCACGCTGTTCAGGTGGTGACTGACATGATCCAACCCATAATCATCGCATCTTTTCGGGGAGGGTGTTTGCTTGATAGCGTCACCACCCCTGCCCAGCGCTGGCACTTTGCCCCAGAAACGGGCGCGAGGGTGGTGCGCGATCTGGAACGGATGCGATTAACCAGCGGAAGTGATGACGGCGGTTACGGCGGGCACAGGTTGAGGCCGACCTTTGTTGAGCAGCTACGATCTGCGCAGATTGTCGCTACGCCGAACTGCCGCGTTGTTCGCCTTGACAGCGATCCACTTGATGCTGCCGTAAAAGTGACTGGAACGCCGCTGTGGCGCCGTGCAGAGCCAGGCGAGGATGCCGATTTAGCGCAGGCGCTTGCCAATGATCTGGCGCATTGGAGCCGCACATGCGCCGCATCCTGAGCTTTGATTGCCAAGGAGACAAACTCGCCGCAACATGTGATGATGGGAACGCGACCACCGGCCTCCTCATCATTTCAGGCGGCAATGAAATCCGCATCGGCGCACATCGGGGCATGGCAAAGCTGGCGCAGGATATCGCTGCGGCGGGCCATCCCGTGTTCCGGTTTGATCGGCGCGGCATCGGCGACAGCGAAGGTGAAAATGCTGGCTTTATGGGAAGCGGGCCTGACATTGCAGCTGCGATAGAGGCCTTCCGGTCCGCCTGCCCTGGCCTTACCCACATCACTGCATTTGGCAATTGTGATGCAGCGTCTGCCCTGGTGATCCACCAGCCAAAGGGCATTGCTGCCGCTGTTCTTGCCAACCCCTGGGTGATCGAACCGACAGGTGATTTGCCGCCGCCTGCCGCGATCCGGGCACGCTATGTTGAGAAACTTCGCGATCCGCGCGCTCTTCTGCGGCTTCTCACCGGTGGGGTGAACCTGAGGAAGTTAGCCTCCGGGCTGCGCAGTATCGCGCAACCAGCAGCACCTGCAGCACTGGCCGATCAAATCGCATCGGGAATGACGACTTTTGCGGGGTCTCTGCATGTCATCCTTGCCGAACGGGATGGCACAGCAATTGCCTTTGCTGATCAGTGGAAGCAGCAGACGTTCGCGCTAGCCCGGGCGCGATCCGACATTGTCGTTCAAACGATCGACAGTGGCTCACACAGTTTTGCAAGCAACGCGGATTATCGGGTGTTAAAAGCAACCATTCTCAACATGCTAGAATTAGCCCACACTCGCTCAGCCTGAGCGGTCTGCCATCAATGCCCTGCAAAATCAGCGTGAGCGATGAACTTTTCAGCGTCGAGTGCGGCCATGCAACCCATGCCAGCGGCCGTCACGGCCTGGCGGTAGATCTTGTCCGTCACATCGCCTGCGGCAAACACCCCGGGCACTGAGGTCCGCGTGCTGCCAATCTCGACCAGCAGATAACCATCGCTATCCATCGGTAATCGCTCTGCAAAAATCTCAGTCGCTGGCTTGTGACCAATCGCCACGAACGCGCCGTCGACATCAAGGGTGGATTTCTCGCCTGTCACTGTATCTCTAAGCGCAAGGCTGACCAGCCCAACCGGATCGCCACCGCCAACAAATTCGTCGACCCCCTTGTTCCAAAGCACTTTGATGCTGGGGTGAGCGAACAGACGGTCTTGCAAAATCTTTTCCGCGCGCAGCGTATCGCGGCGGTGAATAAGCGTCACATCCTGACTGTGGTTCGTCATATACAGCGCTTCTTCAACAGCCGTATTGCCGCCACCGATGACAGCCACTTTCTTGCCGCGATAGAAAAAGCCGTCGCACGTCGCGCAGGCTGATACGCCTTTGCCCTGCATCGCCATTTCACTGTCGAGGCCAAGCCATTTTGCCTGTGCGCCTGTTGCGATAACCAGCGTTTCAGCCTTGTATATCGTTCCGCCATCGCCTGTCAGAGTGAAAGGGCGGCTGGAAACGTCAACGTCCACAATGATGTCATAGATCATCGTCGTGCCGACATGTTCGGCCTGCGCCTGCATTTCATCCATTAGCCACGGCCCTTGAACAACATCGCGAAAGCCGGGGTAGTTTTCCACGTCTGTCGTGATCGTCAATTGCCCGCCGGGCTGGATGCCCTGCACGACAATGGGGTTCATCCCCGCACGCGCTGCGTAAATGGCCGCAGACATCCCAGCAGGGCCAGAGCCCAAAATCAACATCCGGGTGTGAACCGTCTCACTCATGGTATTTGCCTGCATGTAAATGGTAGCGGAGGAGGGACTCGAACCCCCGACACGCGGATTATGATTCCGCTGCTCTAACCAGCTGAGCTACTCCGCCCCGGTTTGGGAATAGCGCCTTTAGGACGGGCCGTGCAACCGGTCAACTGCCCATGTTTGTTGCCTTGACCTTATGGCCAGAGCCGTACGCATATCCTGCAATTTCTTCCCACGGGCCGCTGCGGTAAATGTAAGCCGCTAGGCCAATAATGGATATTGCACGTGGTCTGAATTCTGCCGACATAACGTCTTTCGTCAGCTTCGCAGCGCTTGGTTTAACCTTGTTCTGCACTGTCACATGCGCCACCCAGTCAGCCCTGTCTTGAGGAATGAGCACGCGTTCAAACGCCTCTGCCAAGCGCCACCGCGCGTCACCGAGTTCAGGGGACTCAATCCGGTAGGCATTGCCGGTGCCAAGACCCATGACGCCCGTCACCCGCGCCGGCGGTGCAGGCTCCTTACACTCTGTCTTCAGCCGCGCGCAAAGGTCAGTCAGCATCGAAGGAGGCAGGTGGTGAAACAGCGTCAAATGCGCCGGCACATTATTGCGATCCGGTGGATAGTGGCGCGTCCGCTCTGCGTCGAACCATGCGAAATCAGCTTGAGCGAAAATCGCAGCAACAATGATCGCCCCGCTCAAATTTCGACCTGACTGCCCAGTTCGACAACGCGGTTGGTGGGCAGGCGGAAAAACTCCATCGCGCTTTCCGCATTGCGCAGCATCCACGCAAACAGTTTTTCCCGCCAGATCGCCATGCCGGGCCGGGCCGATGCCAGCAGAGTTTGCCGGGCAAGAAAGAAGCTTGTGTCCATCATCTTGAACGCGGGGCCACATGTCGTCACGCGGTTGAGGGTTGCTGGCACGTCCGCTTCCTCCATGAACCCGAATTTCAGGATCATCCGGTGGAAACCCTGGCCCAGATCGTCCATCGAACAGCGCGCATCAGGATCAACATAAGGCGAGTTGGCAATCTTCACCGTGAGCAGGATGATCCGGTCATGCAGGACTTTGTTATGCTTTAGATTGTGCAGCAAAGCATGGGGCACGCCGTCCGGCGTTGACGTCATGAACACAGCCGTCCCCGGAACCCGCGTTGCCGACGTTGCCGCTGAACTGACAAAGACTTTGATCGGCATGGCGGATTCGCGCATGCGCTCCATCATCAATTGCCGCCCGCGCGCCCAGGTCGTCAGTAATGTGAATATGGCCAGGCCAATGAGCAGCGGGAAATAGCCACCGTCAGGAACTTTAAGCAGATTGGCCCCAAGATAAGCCAGATCGACAATGAAAAACAGCCCAAGCAAAGGCAAAGCACGCCAAGCGGGCCATTTCCAAAGGCTGAACAACACCACTGACAGCAGGCACGTATCGATGAACATCGCGCCCGTTACCGCGATACCGTAAGCCGCTGCCAGATTGCTTGAAGACTTGAAAAACAGCACGAGAACAATGACCATGATCATCAGGCCCCAATTGATCGTCGGGATGTAGATTTGCCCGGCAGCATTCTCACTGGTGTGCAATATGCGCAGGCGGGGAATGAAACCAAGCTGAATTGCCTGCTGAGTGAGCGAAAATGCGCCTGAAATCACGGCTTGGCTGGCAATGATTGTAGCCAGCAACGCAACGAAAACGACGGGCATCCGAACGGCGTCAGGGATCATCAGGAAAAAGGGATCTTTAATCGTTGCCAGCGCCTGAGTGGAGTCCATCGACAAGATCATGGCGCCTTGCCCCATGTAATTGAGCATAAGAGCAGGCAGAACGAAGGCCATCCAGCCGTAAGCAATGGGTTTCCGCCCGAAATGGCCCATATCGGCATAAAGCGCCTCAGCCCCTGTCACAGCAAGCACCACAGTTCCCATGGCCACAAACGCGCGAAGGCCGTCCACATAGAAAAAATACAGGGCGTTCAACGGGTTCAGCGTTTCAAGGATGATCGCTGGATTTTCCTTCAAGTAAAGCACACCTAACGCCGCCAAAATCGCGAAATAAACAACCATGATGGGGCCGAATAAAGCACCGACCTTTGCCGTGCCGCGCGCTTGAATCCAGAACAGACCGACCAGAATGACCACGGCAATGCCAATAATCCAGTCACTAAATCCGGGATGAACATATTTCAGCCCTTCAGTCGCCGATAGCACTGACATGGCAGGCGTAATCATCGAATCGCCGTAGAACAGCGCTGTTGCAAACACGCCCAGCATCACAATTGGTGCCGACCATTTGGCCCCTTGCGACTTGCTGTTGATGAGCGCCAGCAGCGCAAGGCTGCCGCCTTCGCCTTTGTTGTCAGCTTTCATGATCGTGAGAACATATTTGAATGTCACAACAATCATCATCGACCAGAACACTAGGCTCAACACGCCGTGGATGTGTACAGGATCAGGATTAATGGGGTGGTGCCCAGCAAATGTTTCGCGGAAAGCGTAGATCGGGCTTGTGCCAATGTCGCCAAAAACAACACCGACGGAGCCGAGGATCAGTTTGCCAAGCGGCCCGCCCGAATGGCCATGGCCTTGCGCATCATCATCAGCACTATGTGCAGCAGTGGTATCACTCACAAAACGCGCAATCTAACTCGGCCCTCAAACATCGTTCGTCCTACCCACTCTGCACTACCAACGAACTATCACAGCCTAACAATGCCAGCAATGCGAAAGAAAGGCAGGCCGATAACCACAACGTGGTTCATCGAACCATGTTAACCGCTCGTTGCATCATCGCTTCAAAGCGACGTTCATCTAAAGCGGCTGCGGGGTTGTTCCAGCTGCCGGTCACCGTGAACCAGTCCCCAGCCTTTGTCTGTAACAGGTAGGACATGGACATCGCACCAACCTCCGATCCGCCCTTGTAACCCACATAGGAAAATCGGTTGATCTCACCCGGCGGCAATGGGCGGTTGATCGCTAAGATTTCCATCGCTTCTTTGCTGCCTGATTGGCGAAGAGTGTCGAATGTGGCTGCGATGGCAGTAGCGGACGCAAACCATTCGACGCTGTCAATGAACGCAGGTTTCCCACTGAGCGCGACACGGTCAACCATGGCAGATGCCGGGGCAAGGCGGCCTAACATTTCGCGACGAGCGTCGCGCGATCCCGTTTCCCAAATTCCTCGCTCCTGCGATTTCGCCGGGTTCTTGAGGACAAACGCCTCCAACGTGGTCAGAACTGGCAGCGCCCGGTTTACGTCTATCTGGCCGATTTGGCTGACCCGCTGGTCAATCGCATTACGCCCTAATGCGGCCATCAGTGTATCAGTGGCTGTGTTATCGCTGATCGAAATCATCAATATGGCCAGACTGTGCAAAGTGATTGGGGCGCCTGTTGGCCAGCCCTGAGCGATTCCCGACGGCAGCGACGCGGGGCCCAGCGGGATAACATCTGACCATGTCCGCCTACGCGCCTTCACTTGCGCTGCTGCCTCTGCCAGCACCCAAAGCTTGAAGGTTGATCCAATGGCAAATGCCGTATCAGCCTTGACGGCTGCAACAGGGGTGAAGCCACCCGCGCCGTTATGCCGCGCAATCATGAAGCCAGCCATTCCGGGCAGTGCTGCAAACTCCGCCGACAGTTTTGAAAGCGAGTCATCCCGCGCTTTGACGCCAGTGACTTGCAATCCAATCACAAAATGTGGCGCATCACTTGCCGCAACCAACTGCATCGTTACCGTGCCACGGTCATACCCAATATCGACTTCGCCGTTATATTCGGTTTCTGCACGAACAGCCGTCACGCCGCGCAAAGCGCCATTTTGATCAACCAGTTGATCCGCGATTTGGCGGATTTGCAGTTCAGGAACCGCATTGAGGAAGGTCGGTGAAAAGAACGCATCTGGCCTGATCTTGCCCGTCAGCATATCCGGCAATTGCGCGGCACGCATTTCGATCGGGCTGCTGTTTTCGCGCGCTGCGGCTGGAACGCATAGCGCGATTAGCATCAAAAACGCACCAATGACCCTCAAGCGTCGATCACTTCCTCATCAATCCGGGCCGCATTTTCCTGAATAAAAGTGAAGCGGTGTTCGGGGTGGCGGCCCATCAGGCGGTCAACCAGATCCTTCACCAAAGCGCGTTCCTCATATTCCTGCGGCAGCGTAACGCGCAGCATGCCGCGTGTTTCCGGGGCCATTGTTGTTTCCTTCAACTGGTTGGGGTTCATTTCACCCAGCCCTTTGAAGCGGCCGACATCAACCTTTTTGCCTTTGAATTCATTGGCCTCGATTTCCGCCCGGTGCACATCGTCGCGAGCGTAGATCGATTTCGCACCGACGGTCAGACGGTACAGCGGTGGCTGGGCCAGGAATAAATGACCCTTGCGCACCAAATCGGGCATTTCCTGAAAAAAGAATGTCATCAGCAACGTCGCAATATGGGCACCGTCAACGTCGGCGTCGGTCATGATGATGATGCGTTCATAGCGCAGATTGTCCGCATTACAGTCTTTGCGCGTGCCGCACCCAATCGCTTGAGACAGGTCCGCTATTTCCTGATTGGCGCGGATTTTGTCCATTGTCGCCGAAGCAACGTTTAGAATTTTGCCGCGAATGGGGAGGATTGCCTGCGTCTTGCGGTTGCGCGCTTGCTTGGCAGAGCCACCAGCACTGTCACCCTCTACAATGAACAGTTCGGTGCCTTCGGGGCCTTGATTGGAACAATCAGTCAGCTTGCCAGGTAATCGCAATTTGCGCCCCGAAGTCGCGGTTTTGCGCTTAATTTCCTTTTCTGCGCGCCGCCGCAGCCGTTCATCCAACCGTTCCAGCACAAAGCCGAGCAGCGCTTTGCCGCGATCCATATTGGCCGTCAGATAATGATCGAAATGATCGCGCATCGCGTTTTCAACCAGTTTAGCGGCCTCTGGCGACGTCAGCCGGTCTTTCGTCTGGCTTTGAAATTGAGGCTCACGCACAAAGACTGACAACATGATTTCGGACCCCAGCACGACGTCTTCTGCTGCGATCTGTTCCGCTTTCTTCTGGCCAATCAGCGCACCAAAGGCCCGCATGCCTTTTACAATCGTGGTGCGAAGCCCGGCCTCATGCGTGCCACCGTCTGGCGTGGGGATCGTGTTGCAATACCAGCTGTAGCTGCCTTCACTCCACAAAGGCCACGCCATTGCCCATTCGACGCGCCCTTGTTGATCCGGAAAATCCTGCGACCCGGAAAAGAAATCAGCAGTCGCGCATTCGCGTTCGCCAATTTGTTCGCGCAGATGATCAGAGAGCCCGCCGGGGAATTGAAAGACACCTTCATCCTGCGTGTCGTCCGAGATCAGTTCAGCTGCGCATTTCCAGCGAATCTCCACGCCTGCAAACAAATAGGCCTTGGACCTCGCCATGCGAAACAAGCGCTGCGGCTTGAACAGCATTTCGCCGAAAATTTCGTGATCAGGCACAAATGTTACTGATGTGCCACGCCGGTTGTTGACTGGCCCCAGCTTTTCAATGGGCCCTTGCGTGATCCCGCGCGAAAAGCTTTGGCGGTAAAGCTCCCGGTTGCGCGCGACTTCAACGATGGTTTCCGATGACAGAGCGTTGACCACTGAAACGCCAACACCGTGCAGGCCGCCCGATGTGGCATAGGCTTTGCCTGCAAATTTCCCGCCGGAATGGAGCGTGGAAAGGATGACTTCCAACGCGGATTTGTCAGGAAACTTGGGGTGCGGGTCAACAGGAATACCGCGTCCGTTATCTGTAACGGTCAACCGGTTGCCAGGCTCCAGCGTAATTTCTATCCGCGTCGCATGGCCGGCAACAGCTTCGTCCATAGCGTTATCAATGACTTCGGCGGCCAGATGATGCAGTGCGCGTTCGTCCGTGCCGCCAACATACATGCCAGGGCGGCGGCGGACAGGCTCTAACCCTTCCAAAACCTCAATATCAGAAGCCGAATAGGCGTTGGATGCAGCGTTTTGGGTAGCGAACAAGTCAGTCATACAGGCGCTATACCGGGGCGAGAGTTGCTGGTGCAAGCGATACTGCAAGCCTAGCTGGCAGTCTGCGAAAGTTTATACTAAGGCCAAGCCAACTATGGCAAAAAAATTACGATCCGATGATTGGGGCTTTCCCCGCTGGCGCGACTATGGCTCGACAAGCGAAGCTGTGCGCGTGCGCATGTGTGATCGCCACCGCTGCGATCAACCGGGCAATTGCCCTGCGCCCAAAGCGCCCAACAGCCCGGACCGCTGGTATTTCTGCCAAACCCACGCCGCTGAATATAACAGTGGCTGGAATTATTTTGAGGGACTTTCCGCCGAAGAGGCCGCTGAGCGCGAAGCGGATGAGCGCCGCGATGCATCGGGTTATCAAGAGGCCAAACATTACGGGTGGGCAGGCTCTGGCGATGGTTCGCGCAGCCGCGATGAAATGCGCGCGCTTGATGCTTTGGGGCTGGAAACAGACGCTGATTTTGATGCGATTAAAACAGCATGGCGGCGGATGGCCAAGGAAAATCACCCCGATGTGAATCCCGACAATGCCGATGCGGCCAAGCGCTTTCAACAGGCGCAAGCGGCCTATGATGTACTGCGTGTGGCTGAGGAACGGCGTTTGGCGCTTTAGAGGCGCAGTGCTCCGGGCTTGAACCAGAGCCCAGTGGGAAGCGTCAAGGGGTCAATTGGCTTGGCTCCGGATCAAGCCCGGAGCACCACTAAAGTTCGGAGCACTTCAAAAGTCCGGAGCAGTGCTAAAGTCGTGAGGACTTCAACCCTAATCTTCCAAACTATCCCTGAGCGGAGGTTTTCCTGATATTTTGAGCGCCAGGGCCTCAGCTTCCTTCACGGTGAACCGGCCCGAAATCTGAAATGCGCCACCTGCAATAGGTTCGACCACCATGGGTTCGGCCAAGATTTCGCCGTTAAGCGCCAGTGGCATCGCTTTACCCAAAAACTGCTTTGAAATTGCCGCCAGACGTGCCCACGCCTCAGGGTCAAGTGTGACCAGAACTGACGCCATACCGTCAAGGTCTGGCTGGGCCCGCGCATCGACAATATCTTTTTCGGCAAAGGGTTCTGCTCCAATCAGAAACTCGCGAGTCGCATCGGCGGCAGCACTCGGATCGCTCCAAAGCAGCAGGCACCCCGACAAAAATGCAAAATATGACGCGTTCATGCCAGCGTGATGCTCCAATTCCCAATTTGGGGCAAGATATGACGACCAACGCTTGACAGGCGCAGGTGCAGGGCCGACCGTTTCGCAAAAGAGAAACTGGGGTAAAATATGCGCAAGATATTGAAATGGCTGGCGATCGCCTTCGTCACCCTCTTGGCATTCGCCTTAATTTTCGGCTGGAAGTCTGATCTTGATGCCGTTGATATGAAAGCAAAATATAGCAACGCGTCGTCACAGTTTGTAAATCTTGGCGGCGGGCTTTCGGTTCATGCGCGAGATGAGGGCAATGATGATGGCCCTGCGCTTGTGCTGATCCACGGCTCCAATTCTTCGCTTCAGACGTGGGAGCCATGGGTGAAGCGTTTGGGCGCGGATTACCGCATCATCAGCATTGATCTGCCTGGGCACGGCCTCACAGGGGCCAATCCGACACGCGATTATCATTATGCTGCGTTCGTGGATGTGGTTGACCGTGTGATGACGCAGTTGAAGGTTCAAAAATTCGCGATTGCGGGCAATTCGATGGGTGGTGCCGTTGCCTGGCATTATGCGCTAACCCACCCAGACCGCGTGACTGCCATCGGGCTGATCGACGCCGCCGGTGCACCTGCGTGGCAGGCCAAGACTATTCCGCTTGGCTTCCGGCTTGCCAGAACTCCAATCATTCGCGACGTCATGCGCTCTGTCACACCGCGCTTTGTCATCGCGAGCAGCCTGAGATCGTCGGTAAGCAAGAAGGAGATCGTCAACGATGCCATGATTGATCGGTATTGGGAATTGCTCTTGTTCCCTGGCAACCGTCAGGCGTCAATCGACCGGTTTGCGCTGGCCCATAATGTGGAACCAGCAAGCAAGGAAAAGCTTGCGGCGATAAAAGTTCCAACGCTGATCATGTGGGGCGCAGAGGACGGGCTGATCCCGCTCAGCTCCGCCAAATGGTTTGCAGGGGCCATTCCGCAGGCGCAGTCCGTGATTTACCCCGGCGTTGGTCATATTCCGATGGAGGAAGTGCCTGACCAGTCGGCCAAGGACATGAAGGTGTTTCTGGATAAGGCCCTTAAACCAGCGGGCTAAAGCCCCGTCGGCCCGCCACCATCAATGTTGATTTTCTGCCCAGTCACATAGCTGTTCGCATCTGACGCCAGCCATAGCACCGCTGCCGCCACATCTTCGGGCGTCGATACTCTGCCGAACGGGGACTTGGCGTCAAGCGCATGAATATCATCCACGCCCGCGATAGCCTTGGCGAGCCGCGACCCCATGTCGGATACAGTCAGGCTCGGCGCAACAATGTTCACGCGCACGCCATTTGCCCTTTCTTCCTTGGCGAGCGTGAGCGCCAGCGCCTCAGCCGCAGCTTTGCCCATGTTGTAAGGCGCGCCGTAGGGGGCCATTTGCAATGTCGCTGTGCTGGAAATCATGATGATGTCTGACCGGTCGTGAACGCGCAACAGGGGAAGTGCGAGCTTTGAGAGGTAATGCGGGCCAAAGGCATGAGTGCGCATCACCCGTTCAAATTCCAGTGGATCAGTATCAGCCACGGGCAATCCGCGACTGGCGATTCCGCCGTTGTTGATCAAAATCGACAGCCCGCCGAAAGTGTCCGCGACTTGTGACATCATGTCCGCGCAAGCTTGATAATCCGCCACAGAAGCGTGAAACGCGCTGGCTTTACGGCCCATGTCCCTGATCTCATCAACCACTTGCGCTGCGGCGGCAGCGTCACTGCGGTAATTGATGGCCACATCTGCGCCTGCGCGCGCCAGGGCAAGGGCTATGCCTCGCCCGATCCCGCGCGATCCGCCCGTGACCAAGGCGGTTCGGTTATTCAGTGGCCGGTTACTCAGGGACTGATTCATTTTACGTCATTCCTTACACTGTTGCAGCGCAGCAACTCCTCTCGCGTGTCTATGTCAATTTCTGCGCCAGAGGGAAGCGGAACAGTCGCCGCTTGGTGTAGCAGGCTTCGCGCGCCTTGATCGCCGCTGAGTTTTGTGAGGGAGAGGAAATGGTTTTTACCGAACAGCGCTGGTGGCATCGCCGTGCTGCCTGTTCGCGAGGCAATGATTGAATGCGGGCCGTCAAAGGCCTGCATTAACGCGAGGAAATGAGTGGAAGGCACAAACGGCATATCAGCCAAGGCAATCAGAATTGCGTCGCAGCCTGTATCAATCAACGCAGCGACGCCCAGGGCAATGGAGTTGGACTGCGGCGCGTTTGGCGCGTCGCTTTCAACCCGCTTGAACCCTGGCAGGTCGTAACGGGTAACGGCCGGTGACCCAACGACTATTCGATCCGCAAATGGTAAAGCAGCCAATGCATCAGCTGCGTGGTTGAGAAGCGGCTTTCCGTGCAGAATTGCTAATAATTTATCATTTGGCCCGAACCGGCTGGACTTGCCTGCCGCAAGGAGGATGCACGCAACATGGTGAGGCAGAATAGGCACTGTCATTGAATTATCAGCTTAGACTGGAAAGTGCCACTGACTTCCTGCTAGCGACGGCCAGTGAACAGTCCGCACAGCATTTTTGACTTCATCCTGCGTCAACGATCCCAGGGAAAACGCGTTGTTCTGGTGACCGTTATCGCTGTAACTGGCGCTTCGGTGCGTAACCCCGGCGCGAACATGGCTGTCACTGAGGATGGCCTGACCCAAGGCTCACTTTCCGGCGGATGTATTGAGGCGGCTGTTGCAGCTGAGGCGCTTATCGCGATGAAAGAAAATGCGCCTCGCCAGCAACGCTACGGCGCTGGATCACCCATTATCGATATTCGCTTGCCCTGCGGTGGCACAGTCGACTTGCTGTTCACTCCAGTTGGCGATGTAGACCCTATTTCGTCGCTGCTCAGCCGTTTTGCTGATCGCAGTGAAGGCAAGCTAAGCCTGACCCTGCCAAATAATCGTTACGTGACAGTAACTTATGCTCCTCCGCTTCGTCTTTGCATTCTAGGCCACGGCGGCACGGTTGAGGCCTTGACGAGGCTGGCGGACTCCATCGGCGCACCGTTTGCTGTTTTCACACCTGATCCGGACATCGCTCTGCGGCTGGGGGCGGATGCAATGCTGATGTCCTCTGCTGGTCAGCCTGTGGCGCTGCACGGCGACCCGTGGACCGCTTTTGCTTTTCTGTTCCACGATCATGATTGGGAATATGGGCTGTTGCAAGCGGCTCTTGATCAACCCGCGTTGATGATTGGCGCCATGGGCAGTCACAAAACACATGCCGCGCGTTTGGCGCAATTGCGGTCGCTAGGCTGCCCGGATGATCATGTGGCGCGGATCAAATCACCCATTGGCCTCATTCCTTCGTCTCGCGATCCTGAAACGCTGGCGCTATCGATCCTGGCTGAGGCCGTGGCCGCTTACAACGCCACAGACCCCGTCACTCTTTGTATCAGCGATGAGGCGGTTTAGAGTGTGGCGCGCCCTACAGGAGTCGAACCTGTGACCTCAAGATTAGAAGTCTCGCGCTCTATCCAGCTGAGCTAAGGGCGCGCGCTGCGTCGGCTCTTAGGGGCTGTTGCGCCGTTGCGAAAGTGCGTTAATATCCCGAAATGAGTGAAATAGCGCCAAAGCCTGTCCGCGCGGGCGATATCCATCAGTTCCGCAACTTCGACATTGTGATGGCGGCCTTTGTGGCGATCCTGCTGCTGTCCAACATCATTGGTGCTGCCAAACTGGCGCAGGTGGATTTCCCTGTTATCGGCCCGCAGATTTTCGGGGCAGGCATTCTGTTTTTCCCGGTGTCGTACGTGATTGGTGACGTGCTGACCGAGGTGTATGGCTATTCCCGCGCCAGACGCTGCATCTGGGTGGGGTTTGCGGCGCTGATTTTCATGGCGTTCATGAGCTGGGTGGTGGTGTCCCTGCCGCCAGCTGACGGCTGGCCAAATCAGCCAGCCTATGACGCTGTGTTCGGGCAGGTCTGGCGGATTGTGGCTGCTTCAATCCTCGCGTTCTGGGCGGGAGAATTGGTGAACAGCTTCGTTCTGGCCAAAATGAAAATCCTGACGCGCGGCAAGCATCTCTGGTCGCGCACTATAGGGTCCACTTTTTTCGGCCAAGCTGTAGACAGCGTCATTTTTTACCCCATCGCGTTTCTGGGCATCTGGACGACAGATCAGGTGATTACAGTGATGATCACCAATTGGGCCCTTAAAGTGTTGTGGGAAGCTGTGTTGACGCCTGTGACTTATTTAGTTGTCGGAACTCTCAAGCGCCGCGAAGGCGTGGACATTTATGATGAAGGCACCAATTTCACGCCGTTCAAGGCAGGGGCGTGACGAATATTGACACACTTTCAAAATCCTCCCCGGACCGGGGAGGATTTAAGCGAGTTGTTTTCATATCGGCTACTTCCCACACAAAAACGCCACGCACGCGTAGAGCGGTTTTAAGGGGGGCTACAGACGTAGGATTGCATTTTGGCAGTGCAGCAGCCAAATGTTCCTATTTGGTTCTCAACCAGTCGAAAAATGGCTTTCCTGATCGAGACAGGCACAGGTGTCTATCCGAACCGAGTCACCGCCGCCCGAACAGTTTCTCAATATCCCCGTGCGCTAGCTTTACCCAAGTCGGCCGCCCGTGGTTGCATTGGCCCGAATGCGGAGTCACTTCCATTTCACGCAGCAATGCATTCATTTCTGCAACAGAAAGCACGCGCCCTGCCCGCACCGATCCGTGGCAGGCCATGGTACCCGCAACGGCATCGATCCGTTCCTTAAGCGAAAGTGCCTGATCAAAGGCGGCTAGCTCGTCGGCCAGATCCTTGACGAGGCCCTGCACGTCACCGTTGCCGAGCATCGCAGGCATCGCGCGGACCATCATCGCGGCGGGGCCAAACCGTTCTAAGTCCAAACCAAATTCTGCCAGTTCGCCCAACCGCGCCTCCAGCCGGTCACAGGCTGCCTCGTCCAGATCGACAATTTCCGGCAACAGCAACGCTTGCGACGCGACCGTGCCGCCGTCCATCGCCCGCCGCATTCGTTCAAGCACCAGCCGTTCATGCGCGGCATGCTGATCAACGATAATCAGGCCATCCTGCGCCTCAGCGACGATATAGGTTTTCGCCACTTGCCCGCGCGCCACGCCCATCGGGTAGGCGATTGCTTCAGGAACTGACGCAAAGGCCACTTCAGCGCGTGCAATTGGCGGCGGCGCGGCAAAATACTGGCGCTTTTCATTAAAGGCAAAGCTTGGCGTTGGCGTTGGCGATTGCGCGATTGGCTCGACTTGCCAGGCAGGTGACGTTGCGAACTGTGTGGTCTGCGCGCTGCGATGTCCTGCGCCTTGCAAGGCGGCGCGCAGCCCACTGACGATCATTCCCCGCACCAGCGCTGGATCACGGAAACGGACTTCGGTTTTCGCCGGATGCACATTCACATCCACTTCGCTGCTCGGAACCTCAAGAAACAGCGCGACGACCGGATGCCTGTCCCGCGCCAGGAAATCAGCATAGGCCCCGCGCAACGCGCCGATCAGCAGACGGTCCTTCACGGGACGGCCGTTTACAAACAGAAACTGATGATCCGCCACGCCGCGATTGAAGGTTGGCAAGCTCGCCACGCCGCCGAGCCTAAGCCCTTCGCGTTCGAGATCAACGGCTACGCTGTTTGCGCCCAATTCTCGGTCAGTCAGTGCCGCCACCCGTTCTGGCTGAGATTGGCCTGGCGGCACAGACAGTGCGCGCCTCCCGTCATGATCCAGCGAAAAGCCGACGTCAGCGCGCGCCATCGCAAGGCGCTTCACCACGTCAACGCACGCGGCATATTCAGACCGGGCAGAGCGCAGAAATTTTCGGCGCGCTGGAACTTTGGCAAACAGCGCCTCCACTTTGATCCGCGTTCCGGGTGGCAGAGCGGCTGGGCCCTCCGCCACAACACTGCCGTTATCAATGACACGCATCCAGCCATCACCTCCGCGCACACGGCTTTCGATGGTCAGGCGGGCTACGCTGGCAATTGAGGGCAAAGCTTCGCCGCGAAACCCCAACGTGGTAACAGCGTCAATGTCATCCCCACGCAATTTCGAAGTCGCATGTCGTTCCAGCGCAAGCGCCATGTCAGTTGACGTCATGCCGCAGCCATCATCGGCCACTTCGATCAATATGGTGCCACCCGCCGACAACCGCACGTCAACGCGCGTTGCGCCGGCATCAATTGCGTTCTCCACCAGTTCCTTCAACGCACTGGCGGGTCTTTCAACCACTTCACCGGCGGCGATCCGGTTGATCAGATGTTCAGGCAGGCGGCGTATTGACATGACCGGGGCCATAGACCAATCGGCGTGCTTCCGCGAGACACAGGCAGAAAGATTTCGGGGGATTATCCCCGCCTCTAATGCTATCCCGTATAAATCCGAATCTTGACTGTCAGGAATGACCACCAAATGAGCCTTTTGCAGAAGCTAAAGATGAGCATGAAATTCATGTCGCATGACATGGCCATCGACCTCGGCACCGCCAACACCATCGTTTATGTACGCGGACGTGGCATTGTTTTGAACGAACCTTCCGTTGTTGCGATTGAAACAATCAACGGCATCAAACGCGTCAAAGCCGTTGGCAATGACGCCAAATTGATGATGGGCAAAACGCCTGGCAACATCGAAGCAATCCGCCCGCTTCGCGACGGCGTGATTGCTGACATTGAAGTTGCCGAAGAAATGATCAAATATTTTATCAAGAAAGTGCACGGTACCCGTCGCTTTCCCACCTTTCCTGAAATCGTTATTTGCGTTCCATCGGGATCAACATCCGTTGAGCGCCGCGCCATTCGCGATGCGGCTTCCAACGCTGGCGCTAGCGAAGTGCATTTGATCCTTGAACCGATGGCCGCTGCCATTGGGGCGGACATGCCTGTGACTGAACCCATTGGTTCCATGGTCGTGGATATCGGCGGCGGCACGACCGAAGTTGCCATTCTGTCTTTGCGCGGTCTGGCTTACACCACGTCTGTGCGCGTTGGCGGCGACAAGATGGACGAAGCCATCGTGTCCTACGTGCGCCGCAATCACAACTTGCTGATTGGCGAATCGACGGCGGAACGGATCAAGCAGCAAGTCGGCGTGGCGCGCGCCCCGGCGGACGGCGTGGGTATCACTGTCCACATCAAGGGCCGCGATCTGGTGAACGGCGTGCCAAAGGAAATCGCCATCAATCAGGGGCAAATCGCTGAAGCCCTTGCCGAACCGGTCGGCACGATTGTGGAAGGCGTGCGGATTGCGCTGGAAAATACAGCGCCTGAACTCGCAGCAGATATCGTCGAACAGGGCATTGTTCTGACAGGTGGCGGCGCGCTGCTATCGGGCATTGATGAGGTCTTGCGTGATGAAACGGGTTTGCCCGTCACGATTGCAGACGATCCGCTGACTTGTGTTGCGCTGGGAACCGGCCGCGCACTGGAAGATCCGATCTTCCGGGGCGTGCTCATTTCAGCCTAAACGCGCGCTGTCATGGCGCCGCCATCCCCCCGGCGCCCCGGATTTTCCAAACGGGCGCAAATGAGCCTCTTTGCGGGTTATGTGATTGCTGTGGTCGGCCTTGTCATGGGCCTGCTGCTGGTGATCACTGCGCGCACTGACCCCAAGGGCTATGCTGCCATCCAGACTTTTCTCGGGGATATTTTCGCGCCTGTGTCACGCACTGGCCACGCTGTCGTCATGACAGTGCGCGGCGGGCGGGAAAGCATGGCTGCTTATTGGGACGCGGCGGACAAGAATAAGGCCATGGCCGCAGAATTGAGAGCCGCGCGGGCAAAGCTGATCAAAGGCGATGCTGATGCGCTGGAAGTGGCACGGCTTAAACGCGCGCTTGGGATGGCAGAACGCGTCGAACAGCCCGTTGCGACTGCGCCTCTTGTCAGTTCAACCGCGGCCAGCACGCGCCGCTATGCGGTTTTGGGCGCTGGTGCCGCCCAAGGCATCGAAGTCGGCCAGACTGTGACATCGCCTGAGGGGCTGGTCGGCCGCATTGTCGCAGTTGGCCGCGGATCGTCCCGCGTGCTGATGATTATCGACGGCGACAACAGAGTTCCCGTCAAGCGAGTCCGCGACGGCGCGCCAGCCCTTGCCATTGGCACCGGTGATGGCCGTCTGGAATTACAGACGCTGGCGGCAGGCGCAAACCCTTTCAAAGCCGGCGATGTGTTTGTAACATCTGGCATCGGCGGCGTGTATCGCCCTGGAATTCCAGTGGCGATTGCCACCCGCCAAAGCCGCGACAAAACGCTGGCCCTTCCGCTCGCCAGCCCGTCACGCCTTGATTACGGCATTGTCGAGCGTCCGTTTCTGGCAGAACCGCCGCTGCCCGCCAGCCAACTGCCCAAAGAGGCCAGATAATGGAACGCCTGCCACGCAGACGGATCGGGCGCGCCCCCACCACGACGCGGATGATGGGCATTCCAGTCGCCAGTGTCATGATTGGATCCCTCACAGCACTTGCCCCCGTCATGGCGGCAATGCCGATCTTGCCTCCTTTTGGGTTCATGATCTTCATTGCGTGGCGACTGCTTCACCGCACCATGTGGCCGGTCTGGGCGGGCATTCCGCTTGGCGCATTTGATGATATGTTCAGTGGCCAGCCTTTGGGTTCAGCCATGATCCTTTGGACGCTTGCCTTTTTTGCGCTGGACCTGTTGGATAGACGCATGATGTGGCGGGATAGTTGGCAGGACTGGGCATTGGCGGGGCTTTTGATTGCGGGCGAGCTTGGTGGTGGCCTTGCCATTGCCAATTTCACCGGAGGGAACAGCGCACTCAACATCTTGTGGCCACAGTTTTTCATCTCGCTGATGCTGTTTCCGATTGTATCGCGCTGTTGTGCCGGGCTTGATCGCATCAGGCAGAGCAGCTGATGGCACGGTCTCGCAGTGTCACAGAGGCGCAACAAGCGTTCAGCTTTTCCAGGCGGTCCTTTGTGTTGACGGCGGCGCAGCTATCTATTGGCGGCATACTGGCGGCGCGGATGGGCTGGCTGGCCGTCGCCCAGAATGAAAAATACACGCTGCTTTCGGAAAGCAACCGGGTGAATTTGACCCTTATCCCGCCGCGTCGTGGCTGGATCGTTGACCGCAGTGGTAAGCCGCTGGCGCTCAACAAAACGACGTTTCGGGTTGATATCATCCCCGACAGGCTGGTGCGTAAGGAAGAGACGCTGGCGGAACTTCAAACCATCCTAAAACTTACGCCCGATGATATGGACCGCATCCGGGATGACCTGAAAAATGCCGCTGGTTTTCAACCTGTGGTCGTCGCTGAAAATCTGGACTGGGATCGGTTTGCCGCCGTCAGCATCCGCGCGCCTGATCTGCCTGGGGCCGCGCCTGCACAAAGCTATGCCCGCTATTATCCCGAAGGCGCCGGTGTGGCGCATCTGCTCGGCTATGTCGGGCCAGCGTCTGCCAAACAATATGAAGAAACCAAGGACACTTTGCTGATTACGCCGGGGTTCAAAGTCGGCAAAGACGGCCTCGAAAAAGCTGTTGATTTGCTTGTGCGCGGGGAACCCGGGGCCAAGCGCACTGAAGTTTCCGCACGCGGAAAGCTGATCCGTGATCTGGCGACGAAACCAGATGTCAGTGGCAAAACGATCAAGCTGACCATCGATGCAGACCTGCAGGCCTATGCATCCCGGAGGTTGGGCACTGAGTCAGGCTCTGTCGTCGTGTTTGATTGCACCAATGGCGATATTCTGGCGATGACATCAATGCCAGCCTATGATCCCAACAGCTTTACCGACGGTATCGGACGGCTGGAATGGAAAATGCTGCAAGCTGATGATCATGTGCCGATGCTCAACAAGGTTTTGCAGGGGCTTTATCCGCCGGGATCAACACTGAAGCCCATGGCCGCACTTGCCCTTTTGCAGAACGGGGTATCGCCAGATGACACTGTGTTTTGCAACGGAGGTTTCACGCTGGGCAATCGCACCTTCAAATGCCTTGGCCACCACGGCACCATGACAATGCGCCATGCGATCATGAAAAGCTGCAACACCTATTTTTATTCGATGGGCCGCCGCATCGGCTATGACAAAATTGCGCCTGTTGCCCGGATGCTCGGGCTGGGCCAGGAATTCGAATTGCCCTTCCCCTCCCAACGCTATGGCACTGTGCCTGACAGCGCGTGGAAAATGAAAAAATATCAGAAGGAATGGAGCCAGGCTGACACGCTGAACGCCACCATCGGCCAGGGCTATGTGCTGGCCAGCCCGTTTCAACTGGCAATCATGGCGGCCAGGATCGCGTCGGGCAAGGAGCTGATACCCAATATATTTGCGGGCAAACGCGCAGCCCCCAAACCTCTCGCCATTGCGCCAGAACATCTCGCCATTGTGCGTGAGGGCATGGATATGGTCGTGAACAGTGGCGGCACAGGTGCGCGCAGCCGCCTCAACTTGCCCGACGTTAAAATGGCAGGAAAGACCGGCACGGCACAAGTGCGGCGCATCGAAGGCAGCCAGCGCGGCCAATCCGGCGCTTGGAAATACCGCGATCACGGCCTGTTTGTGTGCTTCGCGCCCACCGTTGATCCGCGTTACGCCGCTGCTGTTGTGATTGACCACGGCCTAGGCGGCGCGCGCGCGGCAGCCCCGGTCGCTAAGGATATCCTCACGTATCTTTATGATCCGGCTCAAGCGATGGCGACGCTGACAGCGTTGGAGGCAGGCTGGGGCGGCGACATATTAACACGCACGGCAAAGCAACTGGCCGGCTTGATAACGCCGCCCGCACCGCCAGCCGCAGCTGTCGTGGCAGAGGGGGAGCCTGAACCATGAGCGGCACTGGTATCATTCCGCCTTTCATTGCCAATCTGTCATGGCGGCCGATCCTGCTGCTGATGCTCATCGGCGGGTTTGGGGCGATTGTCCTCTATTCTGCATCGGGCGGCAGTTTCAAACCCTGGGCAGGGGCGCATTTGATCCGCTTTTTCGTTTTTCTGATCATGGCGTTGGTGCTGTCGCGTATTCCGCTCGATTTTTGGCGGACTATTGCCTTTCCCCTGTACGGCGTGATCCTCATCCTGCTTATTTTTGTTGAGCTTTTGGGCGGTATCAGTGGCGGCAGCCAGCGTTGGCTAGACCTTGGTTTCATCCGGCTACAACCCTCCGAACTGATGAAACTGGCCATAATCCTTGCCCTTGCGCGATTTTATGATTTATTGCCTGCAGGCGAAATCAGGGGCTTTACTGCGATATGGCCTGCGGCTCTGGCTATTGGAGTGCCAACGCTGCTGGTGATCCTGCAGCCTGATCTTGGCACTTCACTGATGGTTGTTGCCGGTGGCCTGAGCATGATGTTCCTCGCCGGGTTGCCGCTGCGCCTGTTCATCGCTGGCGGGGCCGCAGTCGCGGTGGTGGCACCCCTCGCCTTTTTCTTCTTGCTCCATGATTATCAGCGCAAACGCGTGCTGATTTTCATGGATCCCGAAAGCGATCCGCTGGGCGCGGGCTATCACATCACCCAGTCAAAAATCGCGATTGGTTCGGGCGGCGTGTTTGGCAAAGGCTTCCTCAACGGCACCCAGAGCCATCTGGAATATCTGCCCGAAGGCCATACCGACTTCGTCTTTGCCACCATGGCAGAGGAATGGGGCCTGCTGGGGGGACTCGTGATCATTTTTGCGTTCATTGCTTTCATACGCTGGGCAATGGATGTTTCACACCGCGCCAAGTCAAAATTTGCCAAACTGACAGCTGCTGGCCTGGCGATGACGATCTTTTTTTACTTCACAATCAATCTGATGATGGTCATGGGCCTGGCCCCTGTTGTGGGCATCCCCCTACCGCTTGTCAGCCACGGCGGCACCGCCATGCTGACAGTGATGCTGTGCGTTGGCATCATCATGTCCATCGAACGCGAACAAAAAAGCAAAGGCCGCTTTCGTTAACGACGCCACCTGTGCCGCGGCATCCGCCTAACCGATTGCATCCCCCCACCCCGAATGCTAACCGGCTTTCACCACGGTCGAATCAGACAGTGCGGACACATAGCTCAGTTGGTAGAGCAGCTGACTCTTAATCAGCGGGTCCTTGGTTCGAACCCAAGTGTGTCCACCACAGTTTTGCAAGGTTTTTTCAGTAGTTGGGCAGACGCTCAACGGGCAGTTGGGCGCTTAGTTGGGAATTTTGCGGCCCTCCAGTTTGAAAATGGCGCTCGCGGCAAGCCCACCATCCCGCTTCATGTAATGTTACAAAATGGCTTCCGCGTCCTTCATCGCGTGTCCAGTAAAGGTTGCGATCTCAGGGATTGTGCACCCCGCTTGTGCCAGGCGCGTAACAGCCGTGCCGCGCAGATCGTGG
>JANPCO010000097.1:0-3008 GCA_031430995.1 Sphingomonadales bacterium
CAAAATCAGGCCATTGTCGGCACATTGCTGGGCGTCGCTGGGGCTGTATTGGTCGGTTATGTGTTGTTCACAGCTGTCGTCAAACTCGCGCCGGAAGACCGGGACCGGATTTTTGCAGCATTGTTCCTGATCCTCGGCTCGATCCTGTTCTGGGCCTTGTTCGAACAAGCCGGATCATCGCTGAACCTCTATACCGACCGCTATGTTGACCGCGGCGGCGTGCCTGCATCGGTGTTCCAGTCGATCAATTCGATTTACATTGTGACGCTCGGGCCAATCTTTGCTGCGCTCTGGATGTGGATGGGGAAGAAAGGCATTGAACCGTCCGCCCCGGCCAAATTCGGTCTCGCGATGCTGCAATTGGGCGCTGGCTTCCTGATCCTTGTCGCTGGGGCTGCCAACGGCGTGATGACGCCAGTGCTGTTCATTTTCCTCATCTATCTGTTCCACACCACGGGGGAGCTTTGCTTGTCTCCGGTTGGTCTGTCGGCCATGAACCGCCTGGCGCCCGCGCATATGGCCAGCCTGATCATGGGAACCTGGTTCTTCGCTTCGGCCACCGGCAATTTTGCGGCTGGCCTGATTGCAGCGGCGACCGGTTCAGAAAGTGCGAGTGGCGAAGGGGCGGGTCAACAGACGGTGCTGAACGTTTATTCGACGATCGGATGGATCGCGATTGGCGCTGGCGTGGCCGTTATTGTGATTTCGCCGCTGGTCAAAAAACTGATGCACCTGCACACGCTTCAAGACGCACCTCCATTTCAAGACGCTCAGGGTTCAACTTCATGACATTCAAGTCGATACTATTCGCCAGCATCACTCTTTCGCTGCTGGCCTCTCCGATTGCCGCAAAAGACAAGGATAAAGATAAGGACGCAAGCGCCAAGCCTGCTGCCACCAAACCCGGCCCCATTAACAAAGACCCCTACCCCTCCACATACCGGGCCTATGGCGGCATAGCGACGGCAGTGACGGGCGTGACCATTTATGACGGCGAAGGCGGGCGGATCGAAAAAGGCACATTGCTGTTCCGTGACGGCAAAGTTGAAAAGCTGGGCGCTGACGTGTCTGTTCCTGAAAATTATCAAGTGATTGACGGGCGCGGCAAATGGGCAACGCCAGGGATTATCGACATCCATTCACACCTCGGCGATTACCCCTCACCTGGTGTCGAGGCCAATTCCGATGGCAATGAAGCGACAGGCCCGGTGCGCCCCGAAGTGTGGGCCGAACATAGCGTGTGGCCGCAAGACCCCGGCTTTTCCCGCGCGTTGGCGAACGGCGGCGTCACAACGCTGCAAATCCTGCCAGGCTCTGCCAATCTGTTTGGCGGGCGCTCTGTCACGGTCAAGAATGTCTACGCTCGCACATCGCAGGGCATGAAATTCCCCGGTGCGCCTTACGGGTTGAAAATGGCCTGTGGGGAGAACCCCAAGCGTGTTTACGGCAGCCGCAACCAGATGCCGCAAACCCGGATGGGCAATATGGCCGTCAACCGCCAGACCTGGGCACGCGCCGTGGAATATAAGCGTAAGCTGGACAAGGGAGAAAACCCGCCGCGCGACTTGGCGATGGAAACGCTTGCTGGCGTTTTGGCAGGCGATATCCTCGTCCACAATCACTGCTACCGCGCTGATGAAATGGCACTGGTCATCGATATGGCGAAGGAATTCGGCTATAAAGTCTCCACATTCCACCACGCCGTCGAAAGCTATAAAATCGCGGACTTGCTGGCCAAAGAAGGTATTTGTTCGGCAATGTGGGCGGATTGGTACGGGTTCAAAATGGAATCTTACGACGCCATCAATGAGAATATCGCGCTCGTTCATAATGCCGGGGCCTGTGCGATTGTGCACAGCGATGATGCCGGCGGCATCCAGCGGCTCTACCAGGAAGCTGCCAAAGCATTGGGAGATGGCAGGCGAATGGGCATCAAGATCAGCGATGAAGTCGCTTGGACCTGGCTGGCGATCAACCCGGCCAAGGCACTGGGCATTGCCGACAAAACCGGCAGCCTAAAACCAGGTAAAATGGCGGACATTGTGCTGTGGAACGGCGATCCGCTGTCGGTCTATACGCGGCCGGACAAGGTGTGGGTGGACGGCGCTTTGCTGTTTGATGCCGCTGATCCGAAGCGGAGACCTGTCAGTGATTTTGAACTGGGCCAGCCCGGTGAAGGAGATGTGAAGTGAAGGGTTTTAGCACGGGCACGGCGGCTTTGCCTGCCAATCCTTCCCTGAGCTTGTCGAAGGGCCGTTCTTTTCTGAAACTCCGAGCATTTCCGAAGGACGGCCCTTCGACAGGCTCAGGGAAGAAGTTTCTCAAGATCGTCTTCGCCACTTCCACCCTCCTCCTCGCCACCCCCGCCTTCGCCCAGACCATCGCCATTACCGGCGGTAAAGTGGCGATCGGCGATGGCAGTGGGACAATCGAAAACGGCACAGTCATCATCACAGCGGGCCGGATCACTGCAGCTGGCGCTGGCATTGCCATTCCGCCGGGTGCGCGGCGGATTGATGCCAGTGGCAAATGGGTAACGCCTGGCATCGTTGCAGGCTTTTCGCGGATTGGCATGTCCGAAGTGGAAGGCGTCGACCCGACCAATGATACTTCGGCACCGCGATCTCCCTTCTCTGTGGCGATTGACGCGGCAGACGCTGTTAACTCCCGCGCGGTTGCCATTGCCATCAGCCGCACCGGCGGCGTAACCCGCGCCATCATTGCGCCTTCGACGGCACAATCGATCTTTGCGGGCCAAGGCGCCGTCATCGATACCGGCGCGGATTTCGATGCCATTACCAAGGCGCGCGCGTTCCAGTTCATGGAATTCGGCGAAGGGGCGGCAGGCGAAGCCGGTGGCAGCCGGTCCGCCGCATGGGCCTATTTTCGCAATGCCGTGCAGGAAGCCCGCGATTACCGGCTGGGCCGCAGCGGCGATGACCGGTTTTTGAAACGCCCCGACGCAGCAGCACTTCTGCCTGTCATTGACGGGCTGATGCCGCTGATGA
>JANPCO010000098.1:0-19619 GCA_031430995.1 Sphingomonadales bacterium
AGAGTCCCTGAATGTCCTGATCGAAGTGCCGATTGGCGGCGAGCCGGTCAAATATGAATTTGATAAGGCGTCTGGCGCGCTGTTTGTTGACCGTATCCTCCACACGCCGATGCGCTATCCCGCCAACTACGGCTTTGTGCCTCACACACTCGGTGATGATGGTGATCCCCTTGACGCCCTGGTTGTGACGCGGTCCCCGATCATCGCGGGTGCCGTCATCAAAGTGAGGCCCGTAGGCGTTTTGTTGATGGAGGATGATAAAGGCGGGGATGAAAAGCTGATCACAGTTCCCGTTGACGCAACATTCCCTTATTATACAGAAGTCGGCAATCATGAAGATCTGCCCCCGATTGTTACCCAGCAAATCGAACATTTTTTCAAACATTACAAAGACCTTGAGCCAGGGAAATGGGTAAAACTGAAAGGCTGGGGCGACGCAGAAGTGGCCAAGCGGATCATTGTCGAATGTATCGAGCGCGCGAAACTGCACGGGCTTTGAGCGCCCCGCGAAATCAGACACAAATGACCAGAATCGCTTGACCTAACGGCATCTGCGCCCTTTGGTCTTTTCATGGCTGGTGGACGTGGCGAAATCGGTAGACGCAGCAGACTTAAAATCTGCTTTCCTTTTGGAAGTGCGGGTTCAAGTCCCGCCGTCCGCACCATCCTGTTGGCAGCATTGGCCCTGAGCGGCTGTTCAGCGCAGCCGGGCGCTTTGCCGCGTGATCCGGCCACATTGGTCCGCGTGGCTGATGATGATGCCAAGGGGCTGGACCCGCAATCCTATTCCGATCTTGGCTCTACGCGGATTGCGATGGAACAGTTTGAAGGGCTGACCCGCTTTTCCGCAGACGGTGTGGCCGAACCGGGGCTGGCCTCCGAGTGGAAAACGTCCGCTGATGGCCTGCGGTGGACCTTTACGCTTCGATCCGGCCTGCGCTTTTCGGACGGCACAGCGATCACAGCGCAGAGCTTTGCGGCTGTCTTTGCACAGTTGAACGATGCAAAGACGGCGTCTCCCCAAGCGGCCTTGTTCAAAATGATCGTATCAGTATCTGCGGTATCGCCTTTGGTGGTTGAAATCATGCTGCACACGCCTTTGCCGGCTTTGCCTGATTTGCTGGCTCATCCGGCGATGGCGGCACTTCCACTTCACCGCGCGAATTGGGAGGCTGAGCGTCCGCTGGTGACATCAGGCGCGTATCGAACCACGGTCTGGGCACTCAGTGACCGGCTGGTGATGGAGGCCAACCCAGCGTGGCACGGCGGGAAGCCAGCCATAGCAACTGTCGAATGGCGGCCCATTACCGACTCGCTTGTCGCTTTGCGCCTGTTCCAATCAGGCGGGGCGGATATGGTTTCCGATGTGCCGTCGGCGCGCTTGCCTGATCTGAAAGTGGACGCAGCAGAGACGTTGAAAATCGCGCCTTATGCCGGAAGCTATTATTATGCGTTTAACACCCGGCGGCGCCCTTTTTCTGATGTTCGCGTGCGCCGCGCTTTATCGCTGGCTGTCGATAGGAACTGGATTGCAAACCGCTTGATCGCCACTGGGGTACAGCCCGCCTGGGGGATTATCCCACCCGGGCTTACCGGCCTCAAACCTTATCGGCCAGCCTGGGCAGATTGGCCAAAGGCGAAGCGACTGGCAGCGGCGGCTGCACTCCTGTCACAGGCAGGCTATGGCCCTGCACGGCCCCTGCGGTTTGAGATCCGGTTTAATTCTGACACGGATCACCGCCGAGTCGCGGTTTCGCTGGCGGCGATGTGGAAAGAGTTGGGGGTGGAAGCACTTTTGCTCAATTCAGAGGCCTCGCTGCACTTTGCCAGTTTGCGGCGCGGTGATTTTGATCTGGCCCGCTCGGGCTGGATAGGTGATATTCCTGTGCCCGAAAATTACCTGGCAGTGCATGAAAGCCGCGGCGGACCAGTGAATTATTCCGGCTTCGCCAATCCGGCTTATGACCGCGCACTGGCAGACGCAGTGGCGCAGGCTGATCCTGCGAAACGTGCAACTGCGATGCGCCGCGCCGAGGCACTGTTGATGGCAGAATCGCCAATCCTGCCGCTGTATCATTATGTTTCCAAATCGATGATTGCGCCGCGCGTGCAGGGCTGGCGGGCGAACGGCGCCAACATTCATCCAAGCCGCACGTTGAGGCTGCTGTGAGGGCCGCGCGCCTCGCCTGCCTGAGCGCAGCCGTCATGCTGTCAGCTTGCAATGACAGCGCGAGTGGCCCCATTTCGATGAGCGTTGTCGGGTCCGCACTTAAAATGAATGACCCTTCGATGGGGCCAGTATCCCCTTCAGCAAAGCTGTTGCTGGCTGCGACTGCGCAAGGTCTGGTCAGCTTTGACGCGGTCGACCAGATCCAGCCTGCGCTTGCCGAACGGTGGATCGTGACGGATGACGGTCTCAGCTATATCTTCAGGATCAGAGAATCGACTTGGTCTGATGGCAGTCCAGTCACCAGTGTCGATGTTGTGAACAGTCTGAAACGCAGCGTTGCGCCTGGCAGTCGCAATCCGCTGCGGCGTTTGTTTGACAACGTAACGGCGATCATTCCAATGACGGGTCAAGTGGTTGAAATCCGGTTGCGATCGCCAGAGGCCAATTTTCTGCAACTGTTGGCGCAGCCTGAACTGGCGATCCTCAGGTCAGGCGGCGGGACGGGGCCCTATCTGATTCACAGCCGCCGTGACGGTGTGATCCGCCTTCGCCCCAAGCCCGATCCTGACGCCGAACCAGAAAACGCAATTGCTGCGTCGGATCAGAATGACATTCGCCTGCGGGCAGAGCGGGCGGGGCTGGCCGTCGCCCGGTTTCAATCAGAAAATAGTGGCTATCTGGTCGGCGGCACCTTTGCCGACTTGCCCATTGTCAGTGCAGCCCGAACCGAAGCTGCCCGGTTTCAGATCGACCCAGCATACGGTCTGTTCGGGATGATTGTGACGGAAGGGTCAACGCGGCTTGCCGATCCTGATCTCAGGCTGGCGTTATCGCTGGCGATAGACAGGGAAGGGCTGATTGACCGGTTTCGCGTTTCGCGCTGGCAAACCGCAATCTCGGTTCTTCCAGCAGCACTTGATAGCGGGTCTGCGCCTGCTGCGCTGTCTGCCTTGCAATCCCCGCTTGGGGAACGGCGGGCCAGGGCGCGCGCCCTGATGCAACGGGTGGGCGGCGCGAACCGGGTCACAGTGGCGCTGCCCGATGGCCCAGGCGCGCGACTGCTGTTTGCAAGTCTTTCTGCCGATTGGAAACGGATTGGCATTTCTGCGGAACGCGCGCTGCCGGGCGAACCCGCTGATCTGGTGCTGATTGATGAAGTGGCCCCAGTCAGCAGCGCGCTTTGGTACCTGACGCGCTTGTCTTGCGGGATGGGCATCAGGTGCAGCGATGATCTTACCAAGAGCTTGGCTGCTGTTGTTGCAGAGCGTGACTTTGCCCGAAAGCGGCAGTTGATTGCCAATCTTGACGCAGCCCTAGCAGCGACCAACACTTATATCCCCCTTGCCCTGCCCATGCGCTGGTCGCTGGTGGGAACAGGCCTTACCGGGTGGCGCGCAAGCTCGTTTTCATCACACAATCTTCAACAGTTGCGGTGAAGCGGTGGTTTTGATTGCAACGCTTCTTATATGAAGACGTGAAGGAGCCGCACATGGCAGGACCAACACCACATTATAGAGAAAGCATGGCTGGCCTGACCGGCATTCATCCCGCCGCAGTCCGCAAGCGGGTTGAAGCGATGGAAAAGCTGCTTGAGGGGCTGTTTGTCATCCCCGGCATCAATAAGCGCGTCGGACTGGATGTGATCCTTGACCTTATCCCAGTTGGCGGCAGTGTAATTGCAGCGGTCATGGGATCATGGCTGGCATGGGAGGCACGCAATCTTGGTATGCCAAAGCATGTCATGGTGCGGATGGCGGGAAATATCGGGTTTGACGCTTTACTGGGGGCAATTCCGCTGATCGGTATTGTGCCCGATCTGTTTTTCAAATCAAACACGAGCAACTTGAAGATCATCAAGAGGCACTTGGATAAGCATCATCCGGGCACTGTAACTATTGACCAATAACGGTCAAAGCGTGCGTCACAATCAGTGACCGCCAGCTTCAAGTGACGCGAGGCGCACCACATCCGAACCCAGTTGATACCGTTCTGCCGGCGCTTGTTGAGCGTTTGCGCTGCCGCTGTAGATAAAGCCAAACAAGGGGTAGGACGATGTGCCAAGCCCTTGTAACGGCGCGTACCAAACGCGAACTTTGCTCCAATCGCCTGCGTCCGAAACGTCGACGACGCGAACATTGCGCTCAATCTGACCGCGACGACCATTGATGAGTGACCAATTGCTGTGGCTGACCAAAACTTCGCGGCCGGAGACAATTTGGCTAACAGTCGCGACATGACCAATGGGCATCGCGCGGGTAGGCTTGAAGGC
Source organism: Sphingomonadales bacterium (assembly GCA_031430995.1). Lineage (GTDB taxonomy): Bacteria > Pseudomonadota > Alphaproteobacteria > Sphingomonadales > Sphingomonadaceae > Aquisediminimonas. The sequence continues at coordinate 4,440 of JANPCO010000098.1, forward strand.
CATCACAGCGCCGATCTGAGGTGTTGCGCCGCGTGCGTAACGACCAGCGGCTTGGCCCCACCACGTCTTGGCATTGCCGAAAATTTCAACGCCTGAAATTTGACGCGCATAAGGCACGCATTGAAGCGCGAACGCCTGGCTCGGTAATACCGCAGCCACGCAAAGTCCAACTAAACACAACATCTTACGCAACATGAAACCGACCCCGTCTGTTAGTGAGGGTCTTTTGGTCATCTGAGGTTAACGAAACAACAGCGGTTCGACCACTTGCCACGTGCGCGGGGTGAGTTGAGATGTGATGCGCATCACAGTTCAACTCACCGCCGCAAGGCTTCCGTTCATCTGGCGTCAAGATTTGGCGCGAAGCGACTCAGCGACTTTGATGCCGTGTTTTTCAAGCGCCGCTACGATGGTGCCAGCGCCTTCAAGATCACCCCAGAACATCGGCCCACCGCGATAGATCGGCCAGCCGTATCCGTAGATCCACACCACATCGATGTCAGACGCACGCTGCGCCTTGCCTTCTTCTAGGATCAGATAGCCTTCGTTCACCATGGGGTAGAGAGTGCGTTCGATGATTTCTTGCGTCGTGATTTCCCGCTTGGGCAAGTTGGATGTCGCGCGAAACTCTTCGATGATCGCCAGCGCTTCCGGGCTGGGTGTGCCAACGCGTTTGGCGTCATAATCGTAAAAGCCTTTGGTGTTCTTTTGCCCAAAGCGACCCGCCGCACACAGCCCGTCGCGGATGCTTTCGATGCGCGTCGGGTCGCGGTGCCAGCCAATATCCAGCCCGGCAAGGTCTGACATTTGAAACGGCCCCATGGGCATGCCGAAATCAGTGTGGACTTGGTCAATCTGGGCAGGCGTTGCGCCTTCCAGCAGCAATTGCATCGCAGGGATTTGGCGCTGGCTGAGCATCCGGTTGCCAATGAAACCGTGGCAGACGCCTGCGACCACTGCGACTTTGCCGATCTTTTTGCCTATCGCCATGGCAGTGGCCAGCACGTCCGGCGCCGTCTTTTCCCCGCGCACGACCTCAAGCAGTTTCATGACATTGGCGGGCGAAAAGAAATGCATTCCCACCACATCCTGCGGGCGCGAAGTGGACGCTGCAATTTCGTCAACGTTCAAATAACTGGTGTTGGACGCGAGGATTGCCCCTGCCTTGCAGATCGTGTCGAGTTTGCCGAACACTTCTTTCTTCACGTCCATACTTTCGTAAACCGCTTCGATGATCAAATCACAGTCGGCCAGATCTTCAAGGGCAAGCGTTGGCGTCAACGCGCTCATCATCGCTTCCACCTTGTCCTGCGTGAAGCGACCTTTGGCAGCGCTCGCTTCGTAGTTTTTGCGGATGACGCCCACGCCCCGGTCGAGATTTTCCTGCACCATTTCCACAATGGTCACTGGGATACCCGCTGACAGGAAATTCATGGAAATCCCGCCGCCCATCGTGCCCGCACCGATGACGCCCACTTTTTTAATGTCACGCAGCGGCGTATCCTTTGCCAAGCCGTCGATCTTGGCGGCCTGGCGCTCAGCAAAAAACATGTGCCGCTGGGCCGCTGACTGCGATCCACCCATCAACTTCACAAATTCGGTGCGCTCAAACGTCATGCCGTCTTCAAAAGACAGGCGCGTGGCGGCTTCGACGCAGGCAAGGTTGGCGTAAGGCGCGTCGAACCCCTTCCACTTGCGGGCATTGGCTGTCTTCAATTGCTCAATGACGGCAACATCACCGTTCACAGGCAAGTCCCGCGTCGCGCGGGGCCCTTTGGCGATGCATTCGCGCGCAAAGGCCAGCGCATCTTCGGCCAAGGTTGTTTCACCGGCCAGCGCATCAACCAGCCCCATCTCCATGGCCTTCGCTGCTGGCACCGGATCACCGGATGAGACCATGGCTGCTGCTGCCTCAACCCCCACCAGACGCGGAAGACGCTGCGTTCCGCCAGCCCCGGGGAGGAGGCCAAGCTTCACCTCAGGCACGCCCAGCTTTGCCGATGGCACGGCAATACGGTAATGGCAACAAAGCGCTGTTTCGAGGCCGCCACCAAGTGCGGTGCCATGAATGGCGGCGATGATTGGCTTTGACGCGGTCTCCATTGCATCAAGTGTCTCACCCAGTGCGGGCTCCTTGGGTGCCTGAGTGAACTCGGTAATATCTGCCCCTGCAATAAAGGTAGACCCTTCGCAGCGGATCACAGCGGCTTTGACCGCAGGGTTACTCAGTGCTTCGTGAATGCCGTCCTTCAATCCCTGCCGCACATGCCAGCTGAGCGCGTTGACAGGAGGATTGTTGACAAGAATGACGAGGATATCGCCTTGCATTTGGGTGGTGACTGATTGCATGGGTGTTGACTCCAAAATTGGCAAAAACTCCGTTCGGGCTGAGCCTGTCGAAGTCCTCCCTTTGCCTTTGCAAAAAAAACAAGAAGGGAAGGCTTCGACAGGCTCAGCCCGAACGGCGGGTGGGTTATCGTTTCATCAAGCCGCCAACGCCGCATAGAGCATCGTCTTAATCTCTCGGCGAATGGGATAGACACTGGACGGCATCAACTGTGTCATAAAAATCATGCTGATATGTTCCACTGGATCAATGAAGAAAGCCGTTGAATACATGCCGCCCCAGAAAAATTCGCCGTGCGAACAGGGCGTCATGGTGGCGGGCGGATCAATGATGGAGGCAAAGCCAAGGCCAAAGCCAACGCCTGCCATTTCGGCTTCACTGAACAGCGATTTTGACAGTTCAGTCAAATCCTTGCCACCGGGCAGATGGTTGGCGGTCATCAGTTCAAGCGTTTTGGGGCTGATAATCTGCACGCCGTCATACGCGCCACCGTTTAGAAGCATCCGGCAAAACCGATTATAGTCCGCAACGGTTGAGGCCAGACCGCCGCCGCCAGACTGGAACGCATGTGCCCGCGTCCACGCACTGTCTGCGCCAGCCTTGTCGCTGACCTTCATTTTTTCAGTTGGGTGCCACGCATAGGCAGCAGGCAGGCGATGGGCTTTGTCAGCCGGAACAACGAACCCTGTATCATCCATGCCCAATGGCCCTAAGATATTGGCCTGGAAATAGTCGCCTAGCGTCATCCCGGAGACGCGCGCCACAATGATGCCGACAAGGTCAGTTGCGACTGAATAATTCCAGCAGGTGCCGGGGTCAAACTCCAGCGGGATTTTGGCAAGCTTTGCGACGAACCCGTCATTGTCATGCTTGGCCCAACCGTCGAGTTCATGAGTGCGGTAAGCCGCATCGATATTGGTACGCTCTTGGAAACCGTAAGTGAAGCCCGCTGTATGCCTCAGAAGATCAATCACGCGCGGCGATGTTGCTGGTGGTCGGGTGATGAACGGCGTGTTGCCGCCGCCTGCCACAAACACGCCAAGATCAGCAAATTCAGGAATATATTTGGCAATCGGTTCTGACAGCGCGATTTTGCCTGCCTCAACCAATTGCATCAGCGCGGTGGAGGTCACTGGCTTGGTCATCGACATGATGCGGAATATGGCATCCTCGCCCACGCCCGATGTCCAGTGGTGCGCGACTTCATCCCCCCGGCTGATCAGCAGAGCGGCATGGGGCAATTTGCCCGTGTCAAGATATTTGCCCTGAATATGGGCATTGATCCGTTCCAGCCGGTCTGGAAGAAAGCCAAGTTCCCGCGCGTTCATAGCCCGTGCTCCGGCGAAGGCCGGAGCCCAGTCCGAGCCGGGAAACGTCGCAAAGTGGCTTTGACTACTAGGGTCTGGGCTCCGGTCTTCGCCGGAGCACAAGCGTGCTGCACGTTCATACCGCTGTCTGCCCCGTCAATTGCCGCGTTACCGGATGTGATGAGGAAAGCCCGCCGTCCACGGCTATGGCTTGTCCGTTCACATAGCTGGCCTGATCCGACGCGAGGAACAGCGCCACATTGGCCAGTTCATCGGGCTGCGCGGCGCGGCGCAGCGGGTTGAGCCGCCCCATTTTGTGCATGACATCTTTCTCCTTGGCATAATCGAACGTCGGCTTGGTCATGCCAGTTTCAGTCAGCCCGGGGCAAATTGCGTTCACACGCACGCCTGTTTCGCTCATTTGCTGGGCAGACACTTTGGCGAGATTGATGACCCCTGCTTTGGACGCGGAATAGGCGGGGCCACCTGCGCCAGAACGGATACCCGCGACGCTGGCAGTCATGATGATCGAACCACCGCGTCCTTGGTCCGCCATGGCTTTGCCGGCATGTTTGACCATCAGCCAAGGGCCGATCAGGTTGATGCGCAGCAGTTCCGTCCATTCTTCAGGCGTCATATCGAAAATGCCTGCCATGCCGCCGGACACGCCTGCATTGGCAAAGGCAATATCAACGCCGCCGTAGCTTGAGATCGCAGTCTGGACGAGCTTTTGGACGTCTGCCTCTAATCCTGCATCAATCTGAAGTGCCGTCACGGTGCCGCCTTCGCTGCTGATCATTTGGGCAGTGTCATGCACGCTTTCGGCGCGGTCCGCGATGATCAGGCGCGCGCCTTCTGCTGCAAACCGCTTGGCTGACGCGCGGCCAATGCCGGAACCGGCCCCCGTGATAATCGCAATTTTTCCGTCTAACGCGCCCATTATGCACCTCCACTGATGGTGGCCCCGCCATCGCAAACGATGGTTTGGCCCGTTGTAAATGCGCCTGCTTTTGACGCGAGGAAAACGGCAGCGCCCGCAATTTCGTGCGGTTCGCCAATGCGTTTCAGGCAAGCTGCCGCTGTTGAGCGTTTGAGTGTTTCGGGTTCTTCCCACAACGCGCGTGCCATATCTGTGCGGATCAGCCCCGGCGCAATGCAGTTGACACGCACGCCGCGCTCCCCGAATTCCATCGCAAAATTCCGCGCCATTTGCATGTCTGCGGCTTTTGAAATGCAGTAGGCGCCGATAATGGTTGACCCCTTGATGCCACCGATTGAGGAGATGATTGTAATCGATCCTTCGCCTCGCTCCATCATTTCCGGCGCCACCATTGACGTCAGCCAGTGGTTAGACAGGATGTTATTATCCAGGATTTTGCGAAACTGATCATCAGTAATGCCAAGGCCAGGGCCGTAATAGGGATTGGATGCTGCGTTGCAGACCAACGCCGTGAGTTTGCCAAACTGCGCCCTTGTTTCATCAACTAAGGCCTGAAGGCTTTCTTTCGATGAAATGTTTGCAGCAAAAGCAATGGCTGTGCCTGCGCCGTGCTTGGCGTTGAGCGCAGCTGCCACCAGCTCACACGCATCAAGTTTGCGGCTTGAAATGACGACTTTTGCGCCTTGTTCAGCCATTTCTTCGGCGATTGCCTTACCGATGCCGCGCGATGACCCTGTGATCAGGGCCACTTGGCCAGTCATGTTGAACAGTGACATTCAAAAGCTCCCTCTCCATTTTAACGCCTCTCCCCTAGAGGGAGAGGCCGCGAGACTTAGGGGCCTGCCCCTTAGTCGCAGCGGGAGAGGGGGGAGTCGCTGGCTGCAACATTGGAAGCCAGCGACTCCCCCCTCTCCAAGAGTTGCTAAGCAGCAAGCTGCCAAGCCAACTCTGTCCTCCCCCTGAAGGGGGGAGGGTATAATTACTCTTTTGCCCCCGCCTTCAGCGCAAAGGTCCACGCCGCTTCCGCCAGTGGATAGACTCGGTCAGACATATCCCGCGCGTGCGATGAATTGGCGGTGCCATCAATCACGCGCTTTTTAATGCCCTGAATAATCCCGGCCAGCCGGAAGAAATTATAGGCGAAATACCAGTTGAGATCAGGAATCCCATCGCGCCCAGTCGCCGCACAGTAACGCGCGGTGATTTCGTCCAGTTCAGGAATACCCAGCGCCGCACGGTCCAGATCCTGCACGCCAGAACGCCCGCCATTATCCGTCACCCAGGCCATGGCGACATAAGTGAAATCAGCCAGCGGATCGCCCAATGTGCCCAGTTCCCAATCCAGCACAGCAATCACTTTGGGTTCGCCCGCAGCAAAGATCATATTATCAATGCGGTAATCACCGTGAACAATGCTGGTGCGGGTCTGATCAGGCAGTGTTGCGGGTAGCCAAGTGATCAGCCGTTCCATTTCCGGCATCACTTCAGTTTCGCTCAGCCGGTATTGTTTGGTCCACCGGTCGACTTGCCGCCCGAAATAATTGCCGGGTTTGCCGTAGTCAGACAGGCCCGCCGCTTCGACATCGACCGCATGGAGTGCGGCCAGCGCATCGATCATCGCCTCGTAGGTTGCTCGGCGTTCGGCGGGCAAGGCACCGGGCATCGCGCCGTCCCAGATGGTGCGCCCCTCAACCATGCCCATGATGTAAAACCAGCTGCCAATGACGCTGTCGTCCGTGCACAGGCCGTATGGTTTGGCGACGGGGTATCCAGTTGGATAAAGCCCAGCAATCACTTTATATTCACGGTCTACGGCGTGCGCAGACGGCAGCAGAGGCCCAAAGGGTTTGCGCCGCAGCACATAATTGCCGCTTCGCGCGATGATTTTATAGGTCGGGTTGGACTGGCCACCGGCGAATTTGCGCACTTCGATGGGGCCTTCAAACCCCGCAACATGTTGCGCCATCCATGCCGACAGCTTGGCTTCATCAACTGCGTCCGCGCCTTCGGGAACGGTTGTCCCTGAAAAGGCAGCTTGCGCGTCCATCACTTCCGTCATTGGTCGAACACGATCACCGAGCGCGCAGAATCGCCTTTCTTCATCTTTTCAAAGCCGTCATTGATGGCTGACAGGGGAATGGTTTCGGCAATGATCGAATCCAGATCAAGCAATCCGCGCATGTAAAAATCAACCAGACGCGGCAGGTCTACTGGAAAGCGATTGTCACCCATCAGTCCGCCCTGAAGCTTTTTGCCGCCAAGCAGATCAAACGCGCCAAGGCTTACCCGCTCGGCCATCGGAATCATGCCAAGGATCGTTGCAGTGCCGCCGCGCCGCAGCACACTTACCGCAAGGCTGGCCGAGGCCGGGCGGCCCACTGCCTCAATCGCGTGGTCAACGCCGCCTTTGGTCATTTCGATGATGGTTGCTGCAGCCCCTTCGGCCATTGAATCAATGACGTCCGTAGCGCCGAGTTTGAGGGCCAGAGCCCGCTTTTCCGGGATCGGGTCTGCTGCGATGATCCGGCCAGCGCCTGCAATCTTGGCCGCGTTGATTGTTGCGAGGCCAACACCGCCGCAGCCGACCACCACGACTGTCTCGCCCGGCGTCAGCTTGCACGTGTTGAAAATCGCGCCTGCACCTGTGGTGACAGCACAGCCCAGCACAGCGGCCCGGTCCAGCGGCATATCGGGGTTGATCGCCACGCAGGCGTGTTCGTGAACAAGCATCTGTTCAGCAAAGGCTGAAAGATTAAGCATCTGATTGACCGTAGAACCATCAGGCCGCGTGATGCGGGCTGCGTCTTTGGATGACCGCCGCGTTTCGCCGCCCATGCACAGCGCCATCCGGCCCGTTACGCAAAATTCGCAGTGCCCGCAAAAGGCAGACAGGCACGTGACAACAGCATCACCGACTTTGACAGTGCGCACTTCACTGCCCACGGCCTCAACAATCCCAGCCGCTTCATGCCCTGGAATACAGGGCAGCGGATGCGGATAATGACCGTCAATGAAATGCAAATCCGAATGGCAAAGCCCGCACGCTGCGGTGCGGATCAAAACCTCATGCGCGCCGGGTTTGGAGATGTGAACAGTCTCAATCTCCAGCGGCTGGCCAGGCTGGATAAGGACGGCGGCTTTCATGCTTTACCCTTTCCGTTCGTCTCGAGCAAAGTCGAGAGACCGTTTCCGTGGCCCGAATGTGTCTCGACAAGCTCGACACGAACGGGTTTCGTGCTTTCCCTAACGCGATACGCCAATATCGCCGCTCGACATGCTGCCGCCGCCAGTGTTGGAGCCGTATTTGCCGAACTCCAGCCGTGCGATGGCGCGCGAATGCACTTCATCTGGGCCGTCTGCCAGACGCAACGTGCGCTGTCCGGAATAAGCCGCCGCCAGGCCAAAGTCTGTCGTCACGCCGCCGCCGCCGTGAGCCTGAATGGCATCATCGATGATTTTCAGCGCCATATTGGGGGCCTGAACCTTGATCATCGCAATTTCGCATGCCGCCGCTTTATTGCCAACAGTGTCCATCATCTGCGCCGCTTTGAGGCAAAGCAAGCGCGTCATTTCAATGTCGATCCGGGCGCGGGCAATCCGTTCCTCCCACACCGAAAACTGCGAGATAGTTTTGCCAAACGCCGTGCGAGACAGCAGCCGCTTGGTCATTTTTTCCAGTGCGACTTCCGCTGTACCAATGGTGCGCATGCAGTGGTGAATACGACCTGGCCCCAAGCGCCCTTGCGCAATTTCAAACCCGCGTCCTTCACCCAGCAGCATGTTCGTAACGGGCACACGCACATTGTTGAGCCGGACTTCGGCATGGCCGTGCGGCGCGTCATCATAGCCAAACACAGGCAGCATCCGCAGGATTTCAACGCCGGGCGTATCAAGCGGCACCAGCACTTGGCTTTGTTGTGCATGGCGCTTGGCTTCAAAATCGGTCTTGCCCATGACAATCGCAATCTTGCAGCGCGGATCGCCAACGCCTGATGACCACCATTTCGTGCCATTGATCACATAATGATCACCGTCCCGGTCAATCCGCGTTTCGATATTGGTCGCATCCGATGAGGCGACGGCAGGCTCCGTCATCAGGAAGGCAGAGCGGATTTCCCCGTTCATAAGGGGGACCATCCACGCCTGCTTCTGGTCTGCAGTACCGTAACGGTTGAATACTTCCATATTGCCTGTGTCAGGCGCGGAGCAGTTAAACACTTCGGAGGCCCAAGATACGCGCCCCATTTCTTCGGCACACAGCGAATATTCCAGATTGGTGAGGCCAGGCCCTTCCAGATGGACTGTGTCATCGACGTGGGGAAAGCCAGAACTTGGCGGCATGAACAGGTTCCACAGGCCTGCTGCCTTGGCTTTGGCCTTGGCTTCCTCAACAACTTGCAACACTTTCCAGCGGTCGCCGGACGCCTGTTCGGCATGATAATCGGCTTGGCGCGGGTAGACATGCTGATCCATGAAATCACGGACGCGGTCACGCCAGTATGTTTCGCGTTCGTTGAGGGTAAAATCCATGGTGAGTCGGTCCTCTTGTTCGTGTCTTTACGTGAACGTCAATGTCAGCAGGCTTCCGCTTTGGCTAGCCCTAACTTTGTGCAGCCAGACTGCGCAGCCGTTCTTCATGATCCGCGCGCCGAATGGGGAAGCGCGAGACGATGGCAATGCTCAGTGTTGCCAAGGTGATGAGGATGGCCAGAAAATAGTAAGACAAAGCCGTCAAAACCTCTGGTGCGACTTCGCCCGGAACGGCCTTTGCCGGAAAGCCTGACAAAGCTACGATGGTTCCCGTAAGGAAGATGCCAAACCCCGTCGCGCATTTCTGCACGAAGAAATAGCCTGCAAAAAACAGTCCTTCTGATCTTTCGCCAGTTTCGGCCTGTGATGCCTCCACCACGTCTGCCGCCATTGATTGGCCCAGCATCATCGAACAGACGGCAAAACTATTGGAAACGGTGATCAGTGTGAACAGAATGGGGATGAGAAGCGAGCTGCCATTTTCCGGGAACTGCCCGGCAATCCGCAACAGATAAGGCGACACGCCAACAATCAGGGCGATGCAGCCCGCGCCAACAGCCCCTGTCCGCTTTTCAATGCGGCCCTCGAGCGCACCGACCAGGAAAAATGCGCCGACCACACCGACAAATAGCGTCGCGGAGTAAGCGATGAACCCTGCCTGTGGCATTTCCCAATAATAGGTCATCATGTAGGTCGTGGCCGAAAAGGTCAGGCCCTGATTGACAAAAGCAAATAAGGAACTGGCCATAAGGATCAAATAGGCACGGTTCGAAATGATCTTCAGGATCTGGCGCAAGCCGGGATGGGATCCGGCCTCTGCATCGCCGATCAATGTCGCTTGCGCAACGCGCTTGTGAGTGGTCAGCGAGGCAACAGTCGCGGCAACCACCATCAGGACAGCGCCTGTCCATCCGTAAAGCTGATACCCGCGTTCGTTCAGCTGCCCCACGGGATAGTCCGCGCTTGGCACCAGAAACACGCCAAAGGCCAAAGTGAGCATCAGCAGCCCGCCGCCCCAGGCAAAAAGATAACGCCAGCGGGTGATTGACGTGCGCTCATCATAGTCCGCCGACAGGGCAGGGACGACTGACAACGACGGCACTTCGTAACAGGACACTGCGGCCCGCATCAGAAAGGCGATCAGCAGGAGATATAGATAAAGCGCTTCCCTTGGCATTTCCGGGGGATGCCAGAGCATGATCCAGCTTGCAGCCATCGGCAATATCGAAGCATACATCCACGGGTGGCGCTTTCCCCACCGGGTGCGGGTGCGGTCACTCCATATCCCCACAACCGGATCAACAATGGCATCCAGCAGCAGAGCAATCAGCAGAATGAAGCCGACTGTGCCAGCATCCAGCCCCAGCACCTGGTTGTAAAACAGCAGCAGCAGCGTTGCAAAGCCGTTATCTTTCACCCCAAAGGCAATCGAGCCAAAGCCGTTGCCCAGCTTGATGCGCAGGGGAAGTGGCTCGGCGGGGGGCAAGCTCATGCTTGATTAGCGTCTGCAAAGGCTTGGAGCGTCTCAAATATGCCCGGCGCATTTTCATCCCACGAGCTAGGCTGGCCAGTCGTGATGCCGCCATCAACGACAAAATGACTGCCGGTAATAAAGCCTGCCTCTTTGCTTGCCAAAAAGGCAACCATATTGGCAATATCGTCAGGTTCTCCGCCCCGTTTTACTGGCTGCGTGTGGTTGGAGATTTCAAAAATGATGGCGTTGGCTTGCTCCACCTTGTCCGGTGCGATTTCAATGGAGGATGAAAAGATGTTGGTTTTGATAAAACCCGGGCAAATCGCGTTGCAGCGGATGTTGTGCTTCGCCAGATCAGTCGCAGCGACTTTGGATAGGTGTAGCACGCCTGCTTTTGCCACGGCATAGGCTGTGGGTGAAAATCCTGCGGCCAGCGACGCGACGCTGGCAGTGTTGACGAATGACGCGCCTTCGCGCCCAATCATGTGCGGCACGGCGTGGCGGATGCCCATCGCGACCGACCGAAGCAGCAGATCCATTGTCCGGTCCCAGCCTTCGGCCTCAATTTCGTCAATGGGCGCTTTATCTCCGCCCGCGCCTGCGTTGTTAAACACCACATCGATCCCGCCAGTTTTGGCCGCCGCGAAATCCATAAGTGCCTTGATATCATCGACGGAGCAAACATCAGTGCGTTTGAAATGGATTTTGCCATTGGAGGTAGCGGCGAGTTCCTGCCCGCCGGCCTCATCAATATCCGCTGCAATCACTGTGGCACCTTCGCGCGCAAACAGCAGGCATGTTGCCTTGCCAATGCCAGACGCCGCGCCTGTTATGACTGCGGTCTTGCCTGCGAATCTCATCATCTCTCTCCTTATGATTATGCGCTGATCCTGTGCCTTGTATGGCTTGCGGTCAACGGGCGTTGTGTTGCCGTTACGGCAAGGCGGGCGGACAAGTTGACGCTTGCGTAAAGTGAGCGAGTGGACCTAGAAGCATGGGTAGCAAAACAAGACATAGGACATCCCCCATGACTGACGTTGAACCGAACAACCTTGAAACCTTCCGCATCAGCGCCCGCGCCTGGCTCGAAGAAAATTGCCCGCCCGAAATGCGCCTGCCAGTGCGCGGTGACGACGATATCTGTTGGGGTGGCCGCAAGTTCGTGTTTCAAAATGACGCGCAAAAGCTTTGGATGGACCGGTGCGCGGCCAAGGGATATACCGTTCCGGATTGGCCGAAAGAATATGGCGGTGCAGGGCTGACCGCTGCAGAAACAAAAATTCTCCGGTCTGAAATGGCCAAGCTTGGCTGTCGTTCGCCGCTTAACAGCTTCGGCATCTGGATGCTGGGCCCAGCGCTTTTGAAATTTGGGACGGAAGTCCAGAAGGTCCATTATCTCGGCCAGATTGCGCGCGGCGAAATCCGCTGGTGTCAGGGTTATAGCGAACCCGGTTCGGGCAGCGATTTGGTGTCGATGCAGACCTACGGGGAAGACAAAGGCGATCACTGGGTCGTCAATGGCCAGAAAATCTGGACCAGCTATGCCGACAAAGCCGACTGGATTTTCTGCCTTGTCCGCACGGATAAGACCAACAAATATCAGGGCATTTCCTTTCTGCTGTTCGACATGACCACGCCGGGCGTGACGACAAAGCCCATTCTGCTGATCAGCGGCAATTCCCCATTCTGCGAAACTTTCTTTGATGATGTCGTGGTGCCGAAACATCAGATTGTTGGAGAACTCAATCGCGGTTGGGATGTGGCCAAATATCTGCTGGGCCATGAACGCGAAATGATTTCCGGGATGGGCGGGGACGGCGGCACAACCTCGCTTGGCGGCGCGTTTAAGACCGTGCTGGATGAAGAGCCTGTATTGCGCGCGCAAATGGCGCTGTTCGATGTCGATAATCTGGCGTTTCGCGCGCACAGCGAGAGGTTCATGGATGAATGGAAAACCGGCAAAGCCCACCCCGCTTATTCGAACCTGATGAAATATGCGGGCACTGAACTGAACAAGCGCCGCAACGAACTCGTCATGTCGCTTGGCGGATCAGACGCGCTGGAATGGGATAGCGCGCGCACAAAGGGCGGGGCTAAGGCGCGCGCCTGGCTGCGCACCAAAGCGAACAGCATCGAAGGCGGAACCAGCGAAGTGATGCTGAACGTCGTATCCAAACGCATCCTCGAAATGCCGGGCGGATAATCCAGTGGCAATGATCCTGAGCGATGACCAAGTGATGCTGCGCGATAGTGCGCGGGACTTCATGATCAGCGAAGCACCGGTCAGCCATCTGCGCAAATACCGCGACATGGACTGCAAGGATGGCTTTGCCCACGCACTTTGGAAACAATTTGCCGAAATGGGCTTTACCGGCATTCTGATCCCGGAAAGCGACGGCGGAATGGGCATGGGCCATGTGGAGGCGGGGATCGTGCTGGAGGAAGTTGGGCGCAATTTGACCCCGTCACCCTTCCTGACCACCGCAGTGGCTGCTGTCGAGGCTTTGAAGGCCTCTGACAAGGGTCTGCGGGACCGTTGGTTCCCTGGCATCCTGTCTGGCGACACTGTGATCAGCTTGGCAATTGATGAAGGCGCGAAGCACCGGCCAGAAAAAATCAATGCTCGCGCAGAGCGTAGCGGCAATGGCTTCAAAATCTCTGGCACGAAGCAGTTTGTGGTGCAGGGCGCGTCGGCTGATATGATCATTGTTGCCGCGCGCACGGCCGGTTCTGCCGGGGAAACGGACGGACTGACGCTGTTTGCCGTCGACAAGGATGCAGCTGGAATGACGCTGGACGCGGCGCGGCTGGTGGATTCGAGCATGGCGGCTCATGTGAAGTTGGACGGCGTGGAAGTGACGGCGGATGCCGTCATTGGTGAAGTCGACGGCGGTTGGGCTGTGCTGACCAAGTTGCTTGATGCCGGGCGCGCGGGTGCAGCGGCGGAAATGGTCGGCGTAGGCACAGGGGCCATGGATATGACCTTTGCTTATTTGAAACAGCGCAAGCAATTTGGCCAACTGATCGGTGAATTTCAGGCGCTGCAACACCGCGCTGCGCATCTTTACGGGGAAATGGAGGCCGCGCGCTCGATTGTGCTGAAGGCCCAGAACATGATGGATGACGGCGAAGCGCGGGCTGATCAATTTGTGGCAGCGGCCAAGGCAAAGGCGGGGCTCGCTTGCAACTTGGCGGTGCGCGAAGGGGTGCAGATGCACGGCGGCATGGGCATGACCGATGCTTATGATATCGGGCTTTATATGAAGCGCGATCGGTCTCTGAACGAATTTTTCGGCGACGCTTACTTTCACGCTGACCGCGTCGCGACAATGAACGGATACTAACAGCCCACGTCATTGCGAGCGAAGCGCGGCAATCCAGTTTGTGTGGTGTTGGCTTCTGGATTGCCGCGCTTCGCTCGCAATGACGAACAGGATTAAGGAACAGCACCAATATGGATATTACCAAACTTTTCAGCCTTGAAGGCCGCGTTGCCCTGATCACTGGCGGATCAAAGAATATCGGCAAAATGATTGCGCAGGGCTTCATCGCCCAAGGCGCGAAAGTCTATATCTCATCTCGCAAGGCCGATGCCTGCGCCGAAACCGCGGCCGAACTGGGGCCAAACTGCATCGCGCTTCCCATGGATGTGTCGAGCGTTGCTGGGTGCAAAGCGCTGGCGGCGGCTTTTGCGGAGCGCGAAGACAAGCTCGACATTCTCGTCAATAATGCAGGTGCTGCCTGGGGCGCGCCTTTTGCTGAATTTCCCGAAGTGGGCTGGGACAAGGTGATGGATCTGAACATCAAATCGCCGTTTTTCCTCACTCAGGCGTTGCACCCGCTGTTGAAGGCGGCGGCGTCGCCTGCACAGCCAGCCAAAGTCATCATGATCACGTCCATTGATGGCATCCGCCTTAATCCTTGGGAAACGTTCAGCTATCACGCGTCGAAATCCGGGTTGATCTACCTGACGAAGCGGATGGCAGCGGATCTGGTGAAGGACGGCATCAACGTGACGTCCATTGCTCCGGGGGCCTTTGCGTCTGACATGAACCGCGCCGCCCGCGATCACGGCGAAGCTGTTGCCAAACGTATTCCGTCGCGCCGCATCGGTGTGCCAGAAGACATGGCCGCAGCGGCGATTTATCTGGCGAGCAATGCAGGCAATTATGTGGTTGGCGATACCATCACCGTCGATGGCGGCGTTGCGCATGCGTCCATTGGCGACGGAATTGATGCATAGAGGTTGAGCTAAAACTCCCCTTCCCTTCGACAAGCTCAGGGAAGGGTGCAGCTAAAACGCCTGCATCAGTGCCTTGGCGACCCAGCCTGCCTTGCCTGCGCTGCTGGTGACAACGCGGCTGTCCCACGCCGCTGCGCCGCGCTTGCCGACTTTGCGGGCGATGTCGCCGTAAATGCCAGCGGCGGCAAGGACGGCCCAGCGTGATCGGAACGGCAGCCGCTCCGCGCCGATCCGGGCGCTGGCCTCATATTCGCCCGCCATTTGGGCCAGCCGAGCGCCGACCGACCCCATCCGTTCGTGTCGAGGCCACTCGAGACACCCGGGGGGGCGCCCCCGTGG
>JANPCO010000099.1:0-10553 GCA_031430995.1 Sphingomonadales bacterium
AACGCAGCTTACACGCGGTCACGGGTCCGTGACGTTAACTCAAACGTCAACAACACCACTGCCAACGGCGGATATGATGTTGTCGTTCGCGACCCCAACAACGCAGAAATCGGACGTTCTTCATTAGAAGTTCGCAATCAAGGAAGGTTCGAACTTTCATACCGCAAAGTATTTTTCGGGGATTATGAAACAAACATCTCGATTTTCGGCTCAATCCGCAGCGGACGTCCGTTCAGCTATACCTTTAGCGATCCAGTGTCGGGCCGTGGCAATGTGTTCGGGACAAGAGGCGGTGGTCGATATCAGATTTATGTGCCCAACGTCGCAAATCTGGCAATCCCAACTGCGCCCGGTGTTTTGAATACGCAGCTTGATCCCGTTGTGCAGTTCAACGGAACCGCCGCTCAACTGACAGCTTTTCGTGATTTCATATTGTCCTCACCGCTGAGTAAGGAGCAGGGGCAAATCGCGTCGCGAGGAACGGGCAGCAACCCTGCTTACAAGCAAGTCGATATTCACTTCAGTCAACAGATCCCAACGTTCATCGGCAAAAGTCGCATCACTGTTTTTGCTGACATGGACAATTTCCTGAACTTGCTGAGCGATAAGTTTGCGTTTCGCCAGTTCGGTGACTCCGTCCCCGTGGTTCAAGTGCAGTGTTTGAATGCAGCAGGAGTTGTAACCACGACTCTGACACAAGCCTGCGCTAGTTACCGCTATTCCAGCTTCACTGCGCCGAACCTTGCGGTTCAGCAAAAGCAATCGCTGTGGACATTGCGTTTGGGTGTCCGTTTCGACTTCTGATCTGAAGGAAGCCACAAAAAAAGCCGCCGTCCTCACATCAGAGGGCGGCGGCTTTTTTGTGTGCGCTTGATACGCGGTTCAGCTGAACGCCTGTATCCCCGTAATCGCGCGGCCGAGGATCAGCGCATGCACATCATGTGTGCCTTCATAGGTGTTCACGGTTTCCAGATTGATCACGTGGCGGATGACGTGATATTCGGCTGCGATGCCGTTGCCGCCGTGCATGTCGCGCGCGACGCGGGCGATGTCGAGGGCCTTGCCGCAATTGTTGCGCTTGATTAGGCTTATCATTTCAGGGGAGTAAGTGTTGGCGTCCATCGCACGCCCTACCGTGATTGCAGCTTGCAAGCCTAGAGCAATTTCCGTTGCCATGTTGGCCATTTTCAATTGCGGGATCTGGTTGGCAGCCAGCGGACGCCCGAATTGCTGCCGATCTAGTTGATACTGACGCGCGCGGGCGAAGCAATCTTCAGCGGCCCCCATCACGCCCCAGGCAATTCCGTATCGTGCCTTGTTCAGGCAACCGAACGGCCCGCCGAGGCCTTGGGCATTTGGCAGCAGATTTTCCTCCGGCACAAACACATCCTCCAGCACGATTTCACCTGTGATGGACGCACGAAGACTCATTTTGCCTTCAATCTTGGGTGTGGAAAACCCCTTCATGCCGCGCTCGACAATGAAGCCGCGGATGATGCCGCCTTCATCCTTTGCCCACACAATCGCGATATCAGCGATTGGCGAATTGGTGATCCACATTTTCGCGCCGTTGAGGATATAGCCGCCCGCTGTCGCCTTCGCGTTCGTCTTCATGCCCGCCGGATCAGAGCCTGCGTCTGGTTCCGTCAGGCCAAAGCAGCCCACCCATTCGCCTGTTGCCAGCTTGGGCAGATATTTCTGGCGCTGTGCTTCGGTGCCGTAAGCATGGATGGGGTGCATCACGAGTGAGGATTGCACTGACATTGCCGAGCGATAGCCCGAATCAACGCGCTCGACAGCGCGCGCGACAAGACCGTAAGCCACATGGCTGACGCCCGCGCAGCCATAGCCTTCAATCGTCGAACCAAGCAGACCAAGCGCCCCCAGTTCATTCATGATCTCACGGTCAAACCGTTCGTCCAATGTGGCAGAAACCACGCGAGGCAGCAGTTTATCCTGCGCGTAGGCTTCCGCCGCGTCGGAAATCATCCGCTCGTCATCGGTCAATTGGGCGGATAGGTTAAAGGGATCATCCCAGCGAAACGGTGTAAATTTTGCCATGCCCGTCTCTTTGGCGGCTTGTTGTGGAAACCGCAACAATTTGGTGGCAAAGGGGATACATGACTAAGCCCGATACTGCCGCCCCCATTGCCGCCATCATCCTTGCTGCTGGGCAAGGGACGCGCATGAAATCAGAAATTCACAAAGTGCTGCATAAAATTGCAGGCCGCCCGATGCTGATGCATTTGATGGAAGCCGTGGACGCGCTTGCCCCCGAAAAGAAGGTGGTGGTGGTTGGTAGCGGACGGGATCAGTTGGACACGGCCCTTAAAGGCTCCGCAACGCTCGCCGTGCAAGATCCGCAGTTTGGCACCGGGCATGCGGTTCAGATGGCTGAGGAGGCTCTGAGGGGCTTTGAGGGCGATGTTCTTATCCTGTACGGCGATGTGCCCTTTGTGCCGACAGCCACCATGCAGGGAATGATCGACCGACTGAACGCAGCGGATGCCCCTGCTGTCGTGGTGCTGGCCTTTGAAACTGAGGAAACGCAGAGCTATGGGCGTGTGATCGCACACGGCGACACGATCATCAAAATGATAGAGCATAAGGATGCCACCGCAGAAGAGCGGGAGTGCCGCCTGTGTAATTCTGGCCTGATGGCCGTGAAAGCGCGCGACTTGTTCGGCTTACTCGCCCGCGTCGCCAATGACAATGCGGCAGGGGAGTTTTACCTTGTCGATATTGTCAACATCGCCAATGCGGACGGTCGGCACTGTGCCGTGGTACAGACCGATCCGTTTGACGTGGCAGGTATTAACAGCCGCGCCGAACTTGCGCAGATGGAAGGCAAATGGCAGCAACGTCGCCGCCGTGCAGCCATGGACGGTGGCGCGACGCTTATCGCGCCGAAAACCGTCTGGTTTGCCTATGACACAGTGATTGGTCGTGATGTGCTGATTGAGCCCAACGTCTTCTTTGGCCCCGGCGTCACAGTGGCAGACAATGTGAGCATCCGCGCGTTCAGCCACATAGAAGGCGCGTCAATCGCCAGCGGCTGCGAAGTCGGCCCCTATGCTCGTTTGCGTCCTGGCGCAGTTCTGGACGAAAAAGCCAAGGTCGGCAATTTCGTGGAAATTAAAAAGGCACGATTGGGCAAAGGCGCAAAGGCCAACCACCTTTCCTACATCGGCGATGCGGACGTTGGCGCAGGTGCAAACATTGGCGCAGGCACGATCACTTGCAATTATGATGGCTATTTCAAATATCAGACTGTGATTGGCGTCGGAGCATTCATCGGATCAAATTCGGCGTTGGTCGCACCAGTGAAAATCGGCCGAGACGCAATTGTCGGCGCTGGCAGCACTGTAACAAGGGACGTCATGGACGGAGAGTTGCGTCTGGTACGCGCCGAACAATCAGTGAAACCCGGCTGGGCAGACCGGTTTCACGATGCGATGCGCAAGAAAAAGGCGGAGAAATAATGTAGGCCGCGATATCGGTGGTCGCCTCGAACTAAGGCTCATCCCCCCTCTCTCTCGTCATTTCGCATATTATGCACTAAACCGGAGCTAGCGGCACGAACCCACTTGATGGCGTTTCGACTTTAATAACATCCCCGCGCCCGATGTTTCCTCCGCTCAGCACAACACCCATCACACCGCCGTTACGCCGCAAATTGCCATCTGGCATCCGGTCGATCAACATGTTCATCAATCCTGCCGTGTGCCCGTTGATTTGATGGCAGGGATTACGCAGCCCTGTGATGCTGATCCTCACACCCAATGGGAATTGAAGGACGGTTCCTTGCGAAAGGCCAAGCAAATCACTACCGCGCGTGAGGATATTTTCGCCCAGTTCACCCGGCGAAACCGCGAAGCCCCTCGCCGCAAGATCGTCCAACAGTTCCGCGTTGATCAGATGCACTTGCCGCAAATTGGGTTGCGTTGGGTCCTTTGCAACTCGGCTGCGATGTTTGACAGTCAGTCCGCAGTGTGCGTCTCCCTCTACTCCGCAGCCTGCAATAAGTGTGATTGCGTCGCAGATTATTTTGCCAAGCCCATGCCCATCACGGGTGGACACCGACACAACCTCAGCCATTGGCAGCATCGGTAATCAACGGCGGATCATCATCCCTCACAATCGACACCAGTTTGACGGTTTGACGAATGGCCGTATCAATCGTCGGTGGGCTTTCGATCGCTCTGTCTTTGCTGCCCGTATTAACTGACATATCCTCAAAGCGCTTGGCCTGCGTCAACACTTGGGTTTCAAGGCTGCCGACGAATGAATTATAGGCCCCTACCGCTGTGTCCAGATTCTTGCCCAGTCGCGTCACATGACTGCCCATTGTCGAGAGCCGCGCATAAAGGTCCTTGCCCAGCACGGCGATTTCCTTGGCCTGTGCGGCCATCTGCTCCTGCTGCCACACGGCGGAAACAGTGCGGGCGATTGCAATTAAGTTAGTCGGCGTGGCCAGGAGCACTTGTTTGGAAAAGGCATAGTCCCAAAGATCAGGATCATGTTCCAGCGCTGCAGACAAGAAATGCTCACCCGGCACAAACATGATGACATAGTCCGCCGCTTGCTCAAATTGGTTCCAGTAGGCCTTTTGCCCAAGTGTGTTGACATGCGCCTTCATCGCCGTGGCATGGGCTGAAAGCGCCGTAAGCTTGTCGGCCTCCTCCCCCGCTTCAAACGCATCCTGATAAGCATTGAGCGAGACCTTTGCATCAACCACCAGACAGCGACCGCCCGGAATGTTGATAATCACATCAGGCCGCAGCCGCCCATCGCTGCCTTCCACACTCACTTCGGTCTGAAAATCGGCATACTCGGATAGCCCGCACCGTTCCAGCACATTACGAAGCTGCTGTTCGCCCCAGCGCCCCCGCGTTTTGGGGCCATGACGCAGCGAATTACCAAGCCGAGCCGCCTCTGACTTCACGGCCTCTTGCCCCACTCTCATTGAATCCATCAAGCCTTTCAGCTCGCCGAACGCATCGCGCCGCTCCGCTTCAACCTTGTCGATAGCCTGTTCATATTTGGTAAGCCGCTCATTCACCGGGGCCAGCAGGGCCTTCAGCCCCTGCCCTGTCGTTTCTTCGGATTGTTTGAACCGCGCCTCGGCCCGGGCCAGAAAGTCACGCTGAGCATCGCCTAGAATCTTGCCGCCCACTTCGCTAAATTGCGCAGTCAAAGCCTCTTTTGAGTCCCTGAGCGCGGCCAATTGCGCTGCGAAAGCTTCTGCCCGCGCGTTCGCATCCGCCTCCACCGCCGCAAGTTTGAGCCGCGCTTCGTTCCGGTCTCGCACCGTTGCTTCAAGGTCAACAACCGACTTTCTGAAATTGCCAAGATGCAAGTCGCGCTCTGCCTGCAATGCACTGGCTCCACGACCGCCCAGCAGCCAGCCAAGCACAGCAAACAGAATGACCAAAAATATGGCGAGGCATGCTATAACATATATTGACATGGGTAGAACATAGATCGAACGACCAACCGAGAAAAGCGAAAAAATCAGGTAGGAATAATTTTATGGATGAACCCAGTTTTGAAATGGTTGAGGACGCCATCTGGCAATCGCTGGTGCGAGGCAAAGCCGACCGGAAATCCGCGTTCCACACCCCAACCGTCGCGTCTGTGGGGGCGGACGGCATCCCACATCAACGCATCATGGTGCTGCGTGCGGTTGACCGCGCCAGTGCTACGCTGCGATTTCACACAGACATCCGCTCTGGCAAAGTGGCCGATTTCGCACGAGGCGGCCATGTCAGTGTGCTCGTCTACGACACCAAAGCAAAGGTTCAAATCCGCGTTGGCGGCACAGCCGTAATCGAACAGGATGGCCCAACCGCGACTATCGCATGGGGCAATACATCCCCGTCAAGCCGCCGCACTTATTTGGTCAACCCTGGGCCAGGCACGAAAGTCGATCACCCAGTCTCAGGCCTGACGCAGAAATGGGAAGGTGTGGCGCCTTCAGCCGAAGACAGCGAAGCCGGCCGCGCCGCCTTCGCAGTGATGATCATCAAACTCCACCGCATGGAATGGCTCACTCTAGCCGCAACAGGCCACCGGCGCGCGCTGTTTAAATTGGCCGACAGCAAATGGTCCGGACAATGGCTGGTGCCGTAAGTGGAGTTGCGCTGGCGCTCGGTCAGCGGGGCTAACGGGTTAGGGAGCTACGTCAGCTAACGGCACCGTCGGCGATGCCCACTTACTTCTCCCTTGCTGCTGGTCCGCGCTTTCCAGGCTTCGCGTCGCGGCCTAACTTGGCTTCGATCCATTCCATGAAAGCCCCGTCACCCAGCGGCCTGCCGACGCTTTCTGCGCGCCGCAGGGCCATGGACAAGGCTTCATCTTCGCCAACCCGCAACAGCCCTGAGAAATTGCCGACCCGGTCCAGCACCGGCGCCGTATTGGTCAGCCCGTCACCTTTGGCTGGATTGAGATGAGCGTGAACGCTTGACCATTTCCACTGCCGCGCCCGATCCACCAGCCGCGCACGGACCGGGTTAAGCGCCACATAGGGGATGGCCGCCATCAGATGCGCCTCATCCATCGCGACGCAACCATATCGCCCTTGCCAGAAATGCCCCGTTTTCTGTTCGCGGGCGTGAATGTGCCCAGCATAGGCCCGGTGAACCTTTGAAAGGCAAGCGCGCAAACTGTCGGGCTCACTGGGCACAAGGATAAGGTGAACATGATTGGGCATCAGCACCCAACTCCAGACGTCCACCCCATTCGCCGCGCCGTGTTCGCGCAACAAATCGCGATAAAGCGCATAATCATCATTCGAAAAAAACGTCTGCTGCCGCCCGTTGCCCCGCTGAGTGACATGGTGGGGAATGCCGGGAATGATGAAGCGCGCGAGTCTGGCCATGGGGAACCTTAACATCGCGGTCATATTAGGCAACGGTTTAATGCACTGTCACCGTAACTCCAATCATAACGAACAAATATCCCGTCGTAAGGATAAACGTAATCTGGTGCAACTTTTTCATTATGTGCTACGGCTAGCTTTACATATCGGAGTACGTCCGGACGCCGTTGAACAAAACGAGAACGGACTTCAGATATATCATCTGGATCCATATTTGGCATATCGTTGCTGTATTTCTCTGTACTAGTATTCCTGTATTTTAACAGTTTCGGCTCCTCATAATTCCACGATGTCGTTTCGAATTCTGTCAATTGCACTAACCCAATGAGTTGACGTGTGTGTTGGCGAAGTTTTAGAATTATCTCGCGCTCTTCCTCGTGATTTAGCATTCGCAAACCGAAAAATGGGCTATAAGAAGTTTCGAAAACGTAACTATGAATGCGTCTTTTCATTAGAGCCCAGTCATAGTTGTGGACTTCCATAAAAATAAGCGTTTTCCAGATGCCCTGGAAACCATCTTCATCATCTAACATTTTTATCATCTTTTGAATGGCAATATCGTCTATGACTACTCCACAAACAATCATACGTATCTTCTTTCACAGCTTGATCTTGCAACATTCGGTTGAAAATTTGAATGAGTTTGAAATCGCAATTTCTACTGACTTGGTCAAGAGAAGTCGCGCAGTCATAGTCTAACCGCTTCACCGCTCCCGGCCTGCCTCATCCATCGTCTGCGCGATGGGGAACAGGAGATATTTGATGATGCGGCGTTCGCCGGTTTTGATTTCGGCTTGCACGGCCATGCCGGGGCCGATCAGCTGGTCTTTGCCTGCGATCTTGATGGTGTTGCGGCTGAGCTTGATCCGCGCAGCGTAGACAAGGCCAGGCGCGCTCATCCGGCTTTCCTGCTGGCTGACCTTGGCCGGGCTTGATCCCTGAAAGCTAGGCAAATACCGGAAGCGTCCTCAACTCACCTAACCTCTGGGTGAGCCACCAACGGATGGGCGCCTACTCTGGACAAGGTGGTCAAACACAAAGTGCAACCACGCCCTACCGCGTCAACTTCTTATAAGCCAACCGCGTTGGCCTATCCGCCGCATCGCCCAGCCTGCGCCTTTTGTCTTCCTCATAGCTCGCGAAATTGCCTTCGAACCATTCGACGTGGCTATCGCCTTCGAACGCGAGGATATGCGTGGCCAGACGGTCGAGGAAGAAGCGGTCATGGCTGATGACCACGGCGCATCCGGCGAAGTTCTCAAGCGCCTCCTCTAACGCGCGCAGAGTTTCCACATCCAGATCGTTGGTCGGTTCATCGAGCAAGAGGACGTTGCCACCCGCCGCCAGCATCTTGGCGAGGTGGACGCGGTTGCGTTCACCGCCGGAGAGTTGCCCGACCTTTTTCTGCTGATCCGTGCCCTTGAAGTTAAAAGCGCCGACGTAAGCCCGCGTGTTCACTTCATGCTTGCCGAAATAAAAGCGTTCGTTGCCGCCGGAGACTTCCTCCCAGACATTTTTGTTGGGATCGAGGTCGTCGCGGCTCTGGTCAACATAGCCCAGCTGGACAGTTTCGCCGACTTTGATCGAGCCGCTGTCTGGCACTTCTTGCCCGGTGATCAGCTTGAACAGCGTCGATTTTCCTGCGCCATTGGGGCCAATAACGCCGACGATCCCGCCGGGTGGCAGCGTGAATTCCAAATCATCAAACAGCAATTTGTCACCGTAAGCTTTTGTCAGATTTTCCGCATCAATCACATTGCCGCCCAGACGCTTAGGCAACTGGATGAGAATTTGCGCACCGCCGGGGCGACGATCGGCTTGCTTTTCAACAAGTTCGTCAAAGGCCCTGATACGCGCCTTTGATTTGGTCTGCCGCGCCTTGGGGGATTGGCGGATCCACTGAAGCTCTTCCTTGATCGCTTTTTGGCGGCTTTCGTTTTCGCTATCTTCCTGTTCAAGCCGTTTGGCTTTGCCTTCCAGCCATGCCGAGTAATTGCCTTCAAACGGAAGGCCGCGGCCGCGATCAATTTCCAGCACCCAGCCAACGACATTGTCGAGGAAATAACGGTCATGCGTGACGAGAATGACGTTGCCGGCATAGTCAATCAGATGTTTTTCCAGCCACTGAACGCTTTCGGCATCGAGGTGGTTGGTTGGTTCATCGAGCAGCAGGATTTCAGGCTTTTCAAGCAGCAACCGGCAAAGCGCCACACGCCGCCGTTCACCGCCCGAAAGATTGTCGACAGCGGCATCCCCTGGCGGACAGCGCAGCGCCTCCATTGCGATTTCCAGCTGATTGTCGAGCGTCCAGCCGTCGACGGCGTCGATCCGTTCCTGCAGCGTGCCCATTTCATCCATCAAAGCGTCAAAATCGACGTCCTCGGGCGGGTCCCCCATAATTTCGGCGATTTTATTGTACCGGTCCATCATGTCCGCCACTTCACGCACACCGTCCATGACATTTTCTTTGACGGTTTTGGTCATATCCAGCTGAGGTTCTTGCTGGAGATAGCCGACGCGGATGCCGTCTGCTGCCCAAGCTTCGCCCGAAAACTCGCTGTCCATTCCCGCGATGATTTTCATCAGCGTTGATTTACCCGCGCCGTTGACGCCGATAATCGCAATTTTTGTTCCCGGCAGGAACTGCAGATGGATATTGTTCAGGATTGGTTTTTGCGCGCCGGGGAAGCTTTTCGTCAGCCCCTTCATGACATAGCTATATTGGACGGCCACTATTGCGTTCTTTCGGTTTGGGAGACTGGTGTGCGGCGCTGTTAGCGGAGCCGCTCCCCTAACGCAAACGTCACTTCCGGCAAAATCAAGGCTTTCGCGCGACGTGAGGATGTGATTACATATGGGCATGAAAAACATCTTGCTCGCGCTCGCCCTGATCCCGTCTGTTGCTTCGGCTCAGGCCCCTAAAGGGCTTGCCTATGATATTGTCGAAGGGCTGACGACAGAAGTCGGCCAGAGACTGGCAGGGACAGAGGCAGAGGCGAGGGCGCGGGACTGGGCCGTGGTCAAGCTAAAAGCCCTTGGCTTCAGCAATGTCCGGATCGAAACGTACGACATGCCAGTGTGGGTGCGCGGCGTTGAAACGGCGGAAATCATATCCCCTTTCCCCCAGAAACTGATCGTTACAGCGCTTGGCAACAGTGGGTCCACCGGCGATGCTGGGATCACTCTCCCGGTTATTGGGTTTGAAAGCCTTGACGCGCTCAAGGCAGCGCCACCTGAAAGCGTGAAGGGCAAAATCGTCTTTGTCAGCCACGCTATGACGGCCACTCAGGATGGATCAAGCTATGGTACCTACGGCCAAACGCGGCGTGCAGGGCCTTCGATTGCGAGCAAAATGGGCGCTGCTGCCATCATTATCCGCTCGATCGGCACAGACCATTCACGCGGGCCGCATACTGGTGTGCAAAACTGGACAGCAGGCGTAACGCCAATCCCCGCCGGTGCGCTTTCCGTTGCCGATGCTGAAAATCTTCAACGCATGCTCACCCGTGGCAGGCCTGTGATGATGAAGCTCGTCATGACGCCGCGACAGATTGGCACACAGCAATCTGGCAATGTGGTTGCCGAAGTGCCGGGGACAGACCGTGACGCGGGCCTTGTGGTGATTGGCGGGCATCTTGATAGCTGGGATCTGGGCACTGGCGCAATTGATGAC
>JANPCO010000100.1:0-28300 GCA_031430995.1 Sphingomonadales bacterium
GCCATAGCATTCCAGTCATCCAGATCGACCATGACAACTGGTTTGCCGCGCTGGCGTGTGATCGCGATGGGCACATGGTCATTCACGACCCTGTCCATTATGGCTTTCAAATTAGCGCGTGTTTCGGAATAGGTGACAATATCCATAACACTCACATTGTCCCTATTTCTGCACAATGTCAATTGATCAAACCAACCCCGCCAGCACTTCCAGGCAGGATCGCGCCAATCCTTTGCAGCGCTCCGGGTTCCAGCCGTGGCTGGGCACAGGGTGGGGATCGTGATCCTTAAATGGCATTTCCAGCGTCATCGCCACGGAGCCAAAACGGTTGGCGAGTTGATTGGTTGACATGGTCAGGTTTGCACGGCCCGGTGCCGACGCGGGGTAGCCGCGCTTGTCCTGAAAATCATGGGTGTGAGCCGTGAGCGCAGTGCGGAAGGCGTAGAAGGCCGCGCCTTGGGCTTCAGTCCAATTGAGAATGCCTTCGAACCCGGCGATGAAGTTTGCCGGAATCGCTTCATCGCCGTGGATGTCCATCGCCCAATCAACGCCGGTGCGGTCCATTTCGTTGCGCACACAAAGGACTTCGGGGCTTCGTTCCAGTGAAGGCTCCGCCCATTCGCGGTTCAGGTTTACGCCCACAGCATTAGTGCGCAAATGGCCCCGGCAACTGCCATCCGGGTTCATGTTTGGCACAATATGGAACGTGCATTTCGCGCGAAGGTCTGCCGCAATGCTGTTGGTGGCATCCGTCAGCATTTCCAGCGCGCCTTCGGCCCACCATTCGGCCATGCTTTCCCCGGGGTGCTGCCGGGCGTAAAGCCAAACTTGCTTGGGGCCAGTGCCGATACGCAGGCAGTCGATGGGCTGGCCTTCAGTCGAGCTTCCCAGTGCCGTATGCGATACGCCCGGCTTCGCAGCCATCCGTGTGATGAGATCATGATGCCGTTCCATCGAATAAGGCGCGAAATAAGCAAACCAGACGATGTCAGCTGCGCAAATATGGCGGATTGTCAGTGTGCCGTTTTCATAACTTGTCCGCGCCTCTTGCCGCCAATCCTGTCGGTCTGTGCTTACCCTTGCGCAGTAATGATCCCATCCGCCGGGATAGGCAGATCCACCTGCGTTCGTGATGTTTAGCGTCACTTCACGTCCCTTGGCGCCTGATATGCGGAAGTGGAACCATTGGTAGAAATCGGAGTCGCGGTCTTTGCGGATTTCCAGTGTCGCGCAGTCCCCCATAATTGCGGTGACGGTGATGTTGCCACTGTCAAAGGCGGAATTGATCTGCATGGTGATCCTTTGGTGCATGGGAGAAACGCGGTTGATGGGAACAGCCATAATGCCAATTGGAACAACTGGAAAAGCTTTTCGTTCGGGGCAAAGATTACATAAGCCTCTCAAAAAACACGAGTCGTCTTTTACCTGTTCGGCGTGTCAGGCATCCACGGCAGCACCACTGTTTAAGGTTGTAACGTCTTGCCGCGCGATCCGTTCGGATGATCCGCACAAACAGCGCAAAAGCGGAGTGTGTTCATGTGCCAGCAAGGAAAGCGTGACATGTGGAGGCTGTGATGTGGCGTAAGTCAATGGGGTTGCAAATCCGCCGCGTGCCAAACGAAAGGGGGCAAATTAAGCGTTTCAAGGAGAGAAGTAATGCGTGCATTTTCAAAAACATCAACAGCCGCCGTGATGGTCGCGGCCCTAACAGTCGTGGCGCCAGTCAGCGTATTTGCCCAGCAAGAAGCGCCTGAGTCTGCGCCAAAGGACATCACTGTGACGGGGCAGCAGGAAGCGCCAATGGCTGATCCTGTTGCTGCTGGGCCTTTGCCCAAAGGGCCTGATATCAAAGGCATCATTTCTGCACGCAGCGCTGATAAAGTACAAGTGACGACGGAAGATGGCAGCAAGACAATCATCGCTTTCAATGACTCAACCCGGATCACCGGCAACAGGCGGCTTGCAGGGCTTGACCGTGCCACCTTTGCCGAAAAATCTTTGCTCAATGGCCTGCCGATCACAGTGAAGACACTCCAGTCAGGCGATGCGCTTGTGGCCAGCCGGATCACGCTGCGAAGCGGAGATCTGAAGACTGCAAAAATGATCCGCAATGGCACCGCTCAGGGATTTTCTGAGCAAACAGCGGCGACTGAAGCGCTGCGCGGACGGATGGGTGACATTGACGAATATAATATCAAGGCCACAACAAATGTGAACTTTGCGACTGGAAAGGCAGTGCTAACCGATCAAGGCAAGGCCGATCTTTGCTCAACAGCAACAACGGCCAGCGGCGTGAAAAACGCTCTGATTTTGGTGGCGGGCCATACAGACTCAACTGGCAGTGACGAATTTAACCAGGTGCTGAGCGAAAAACGCGCGAGCAGCGTCGTCAACTATATCCAGCAGGCTTGCGGCTGGAAGCCGTATCGCATGCTGACCCCGGCGGGAATGTCAAAAGCAGATCCGCTCGCGAGCAATGATAGCGCCGCTGGCAAAGCGCAAAACCGGCGGGTCGAAGTGAAAATCCTGGTCAGCAAGGGGCTTGATGGCTTGTAGGCCGTCTGCCGCAGTTGCGAACATCCGGCTTGGGTGGCATAGCGCACGCTCCATTCAAGCCGGAAACTGACATGTCTGACGAATTCTACCGTATCAAACGCCTTCCGCCCTACGTCATTGCAGAAGTGAATGCGATGCGGGCCGCAGCGCGCGCGGGCGGGGAAGACATTATTGATCTTGGCATGGGCAACCCGGATCTTCCGCCGCCAGCCCATGTCATCGAGAAACTTGCCGAAGTCGCGCGCAACCCCAAGGCGCACGGCTATTCCGCATCCAAAGGCATTCCCGGCCTGCGCAAAGCTCAAGCGGCCTATTACGGGCGGCGTTTCGGGGTCGACCTTGATCCAGAAACCGAAGTTGTCGTCACGCTGGGGTCAAAAGAAGGCCTCGCCAATTTGGCCCAGGCGATCACCGCGCCGGGCGATGTAGTGCTGGCGCCGAACCCCAGCTATCCCATTCACACGTTTGGTTTCATTATTGCGGGGGCGACGATCCGCAGTGTGCCCACTACGCCGGATGAGCGCTATTTCGAAGCGCTGGAACGAGCCATGAAATTCACTGTGCCGAAACCGTCAGTCCTTGTGATGGGATATCCTTCGAACCCCACTGCTGAAGTTGTTGACCTTGCCTTTTACGAACGCGTAGTGGCATTTGCTAAGGAACACGGGCTGTGGGTGCTGAGCGACTTGGCCTATTCTGAGCTTTATTTTGATGGCTGCCCGACGCCGTCAATCCTCCAGGTCAAAGGCGCAAAGGATGTGGCAGTGGAATTCACGTCACTTTCCAAAAGTTATTCCATGGCGGGTTGGCGCATTGGTTTCGCGGTTGGCAATCAGAGGTTGATTAGCGCGTTGACGCGCGTCAAATCTTACCTCGACTACGGGGCTTTTACTCCGATCCAAGCCGCAGCTGTAGCGGCGCTTAACGGCCCGCAAGACATCGTGGCGTCAAACCGTGAACTCTATCGCAAACGCCGTGATGTGCTGGTCGATAGTTTTGGCCGCGCCGGATGGGATATCCCCAGTCCGCGTGCATCGATGTTTGCTTGGGCACCACTGCCGCCAGCACTCACGCATCTGGGCAGTCTGGAGTTTTCCAAGCAACTCCTCACACATGCCGGTGTCGCAGTGGCGGCAGGCGTGGGCTACGGTGAAGAGGGCGAGGGCTTTGTGCGGATCGCGATGGTGGAAAATGAACACCGTCTCCGTCAGGCCGGGCGCAACGTGAAAAAATATCTCCAATCGATGGGCATCAACACTCCAGGTCGCGTCGGACTCGACTGAGCGTGGCGCTGTCGGAGTTTCGCTTTTGCCACAGCCTTCGTGTGCGTTGGTCAGAAACTGATGCGCAGGGTGTTGTCTTCAATGCGCGGTATTTGGATTACGGCGATATTGCTGTCACTGAATATTGGCGTGCTGTCGGATTTCGTTTTGGTGAGGCGGAAAGCCTGGAATTTCACGTCGCGAGAGCTGAGGTAGATTATAAGCGACCGATCAAACCCGATGAACAGCTGAATCTGTGGGCGCGGACAGAACGGATCGGGAATAGCAGCATGACGGTGCTCATTGAAATCCACGGCATGAATGACAGTGGCATCGAAGATTTGCGCGCGACACTGCGTCTGGTCCAAGTGCATGTTGACCTCGCGACCCATTCGCCGATGCGCGTGCCAGACTGTGTTCGTGATGATTTTGCAGCATTTGACGCGCGGCGTGAAGTGTTTCGCACTTAAGCTTTGCCTACAGGCGAATCTGTTCGGAGCAACGCGAACCCCACAGACGTGCATGCGAATGGACAGGCCTCTTCAATCTCGTTGCTCGGTTGAGCCAGTGCTGCAGAATGGCAACACCGCCTTGAGCAATCGCCCGATACCTGCCAGTTACTCCAAGTCGGCGCGGGATTAGTGGGGCGGGCTGCCACATTAACGCAATGGTATGATTAAAACGAACAAAAGCCCCGATCTGGCGACCAGGGCTTTTTGTTAAATCACTGCAATCGGTGAGTTTTTTTGGTTGCGGGAGTAGGATTTGAACCTACGACCTTCAGGTTATGAGACGGAACGCTGAGTATCTAATTTGTTGATTTTACGAGGTATTATTATCACATTTAGAGCATTGTATTAGCATTTTTCCTATTTTGTCCTGAATTGCACTTTTTTGTGTTCGGTCGCTAACACAAACGTGCGAAAGCCCGGATGACAACAGGTTCTCGAGGTTTTCGGCATCTGCGGCTCGAAGTGCTGGAATCGGATAGAGAAGGTTGTTTTGACAGAACGACCAGCATTCTCATTATTCGGCGCTCATATTTTTGTCAGAATTATGTATACGCGTTTCTGACAAAAAGAATCGTCATGCGCGGACCGGGAATCGATCTTAAGGACAGTATCAAAGACCGGATGGCGACACGCTCGCCTTTTGGTGTGTGGGTGCCCGCCGACTTCGCCGATCTTGGGCCGCGGGGTGCCGTGGATCAAGTGCTTCACAGATTGGTGCGCGGGGGCATGATCCGCAGGATTACACGCGGCCTCTATGACAAGCCCAACCTCAACGCGCTGACTGGCAAATCAACCAACCCCGACCCTAGGGCCGTCATTGATGCACTGGCCCGCCGCGATTCTGCTCGAATGATTGTCGATGGCATTACGGCCGCTAATGACATTGGTTTGTCCGACGCAGTTCAGGCGCACATCATTGTCCATACCGATGCACGACTCAAATCACTCGCGCTAGGCAACCTGACCATTCATTTCAAAACGACCGCACCAAGCAAATTGTTCTGGGCAGGGCGGCCAGCGATGCGCGTCGTACAGGCGCTACATTGGCTTCGAGATACGCTCCAGAGCGACGCGCCCCGTGTCAGAAAACGGCTACAATCCATTTTCGCTGATCCGGTGCATGGTTCTGCCATAACCGCTGACTTGCGAGATGGACTGTTCACCTTACCGATATGGATGCAATTCTTCCTGCGCGATCTGATCAGATAGAAATGGATACCCTCGATTCTCGTCGCGATGCCATTAGAACCATCCTTGCAAATCAAAATTAACAGTTTTAATCTGCAAGGATGATTGACCGATACATCATTCCGCGCCTGAACCAAGCCCTTGGTCGTCAGGCATCGGTTGCCTTGATCGGGCCGCGCCAAGCTGGAAAAACCACCCTGGCCCGAGCGATCGGCGACCGATCTGCTGAAAATGGGCGCCCGTCGGTCTATCTTGATCTCGAAACAGAGCGCGATCGCGCAAGGTTGGCTGATCCCGCTGATTTTCTGGGGCGCCATACCGACGACCTTGTCATTCTCGACGAAATCCCCCGGATGCCCGGCTTGTTTGAAGAGTTGCGCGGGGTCATCGACGAAGGCAGGCGCGCGGGGAAACGAACGGGCCGGTTCCTGATGCTCGGGTCAGCGGCCATCGACCTGCTCCGCCAGTCAAGCGAGAGCCTTGCCGGTCGCATCGAATATGTCGAACTCGCACCACTGACCGCCATCGAATGCGACGACGACGCGGGCGTCATGCCACTCTGGTTGCGCGGCGGATTTCCTGACAGCCTGCTTGCCGCGAGTGATTTGGACAGCCTCGCCATTCGCCTGAGCTTCATTCGCACCTATCTTGAGCGGGATGTGCCGATGTTCGGCCCGCGCATCCCGGCAGAAATGCTCGAACGTTTTTGGAAGATGCTGGCCCATCTGCAGGGCAGTCTTCTCAATGCCTCGCGTCTGGCGTCGAGCATGGCAATATCTGCGCCTACGGTGACGAGCTATCTCGGGCTGCTGGTTGATCTGCTGCTTGTCCGCCGTTTGCCGCCCTGTCATGTCAATGTGAGGAAACGGCTGGTCAAGTCTCCCAAGACCTATATCCGCGATAGCGGCCTGACCCATGCCCTGCTCGGCATACAAACGCTCGACGATCTGCTTGGGCATCCTGTTGCAGGGCCAAGCTGGGAGGGCTTTGTCATTGAAAGCCTACTTGCAGTTGCTCCCATAGGCACCCGTGCGAGTTTCTACCGCACGTCTGCGGGGGCGGAGATCGACCTGATCCTCGAAATGGGCGCGCGCCGCGGTACCTGGGCCATTGAGATCAAACGAACCCGCGCGCCAAAACTCGAAAAGGGTTTCAGGATCGCCCTTGATGACGTCAAACCAGACCGTGCTTTCATTGTTTACGGTGGGAATGACGGATTTTCGATGGGGAACAGTGTCGAGGCAATCAGTGTGCGCGGGCTGGCAAACGCGGTCGCTGCATTGTCATAAGTGCGCCAAAATCACCCAGCGACATTGCAGTTTTTGTGGTGAGCGCCAAATCTTTCGCGGATTGTGCGGGTCGTTATATTTGCTCCTGAAGTGGAGCGCGCAGAGTGACGGATGATGGTGATAGACTCGGACATGTGATGTTTTCCTGGCTCCGTCACCGAACGACCGGCACGATCAATTCAATCAAGAAGTGAACAGGCTGCTTAGGGCCCAAATTAGATTGGGTAGACCGTTGTTCATATCAGCCCGGCAAACAAAGTGTCTAACCTGGGAATGAACCCAGCCAGTCGCCGCCTACACCTGTAACCAACATAGACACGGAGCCGCAAACCTGGCTGATTATCATGATGACATAGACGCAGGTGAAATGAACCAGCGCAGGATGCTCAATTGCATGGGCGGGGTTTAGTTTGGGTGGAGGTGATTGGCCACCTATCAGCGCGTTGTGCTTGGTTCTGGACTGGCGGGTTTCTATGCTCAAATTGATTGGGGTGCCATTGCTTGCGTGGTTTGGGATTAGGCCGGTGCCGACAGGTTTGCGGTCGTTCGTTGCACTAGCTGATGAATTGGTAAGCTGACCTCACCCCTACCGTCTCCCCGTGCTTGACTTAGTTTATCCTGAGCTACGCCGAAGGGGGGTTTGGCTGTTGATCGCTCCGTTTCAAGAAACAAGTCACTCCAAAGATCGCACCGGTCCAAAGCTGTTTGCCTCAATCACAGCACGACCCAAAGCCAAGCCCCGCATCAGCGACCCGCCGGGAGCCGGGGAGACGGCGGATGGGGCGGCAGCGTCCGACAAGTTTCCGGTCGTAAAACGCTAGATAGAAGAATGGAAAATCCGACATTTGTTGGGTTAGGATGACGCCCGGCCAATAATATGAAGATCGCCACCATCTCTCACAATCACTTCACCGTCGCGTAGCGAAACGTGATCAATTCCGTTTGCTTTGGCCCATTCTGTCGCCAGTCCTGCGGCGTACGATTCTGGGTGAACCGACTGATAGTGAGGGATCACCGTGTAAGGGACTAACCCCATTCCTTCCCAGATTGGTGGGGTCTCAGGGTATCCTGTGGCCAGCCTTTCTGGCTCGTCCATTAGGGCTATCGGTCGCAGACTGCAGCCTGCGACACATGCACCCGCGCTCCAACCGCTATAGACCAAACCGTCATTAAGCAGGTCATGAATGATGGCGTCGAACCCGCTGGCCTGCATTGCACGGCGGAGAAGAAAAGCATTTCCGCCCAATGCCCACACGACCTGATATTGGGAGAGTACACGCTGCAGATCTGATGTTCGACCAAAATAGTTTCTAAGGTCAATGATTGATGGGTCGAAGCCAGCTTCTCCGAAATAGATCATTGGGTCGAATGTCGTTTGCACGTAAGCCAAACGATCTTCGAACGAAATATAATCGAGCGCATTGGTGATGACCGCCATGCGTGCGCCTTTACCGCCCGACATTGCAAGCAGGCGCTCGGGATGGTCACCGATCATCATCGAAGAAAGATACAGTTTCATAATAGTGCAGTGCATCGGTTCGAACCGCTTCGCAAGGCCGCTGTATCAACCCGAATGCTGATGTCCGCTTTAGCCGAACCCACAACAAAACCTGCCTGTCAGCTCCCCCCAACATTTTGCTCATTCGTGCAGCATATCAAGCCAGACTCGATAAATCCGCGTTCAGGTGAACGTGATCCAGCTTAGGGAGCTGGCGGCAATGCACTAAACGCCCTCGCAAATCATCGCTCGCTGCCTTGTCTTTGTGTTCAGTGACGAGGCGGGATCATTGAGGCAGTGTGCCGGTGCGGCGTGAGAGATCAGCTTCATTATCATTGTCTGGCGCGGGATCAGTTATCACAAATTGAGCGAGGGTTTGGCGCACTTCACTGGCAAACACGCCGCCGCTTGCCCCGGCACGCGTTCGAAGAGCGGCCAGCGCGTCCAGGGCCGTGCGCCGTGCCGCAGGTGTCAGCGATGCGGCCTCAACTTGCCTCACGCGCTGATCGATGAGCGTGTCGACGGACAGGCTGAAATCCGAAAGCATCGAAGGGCCATCGGCTTTCGTCGCACTAACCGACAGGGCGATATTATCCGTGCCGGATTGGGTGCCATTCACGACCCCGTTATCGCCGGTGCGGATGCCAACCACAGGGACCGCAGCGACGCTGCCAAAATCAAAGCCTGCGCGCTTCAGGTTGCCGACGAAGGTCGCGAAATCAGCCTCTGAAGGCCGGTAATGGCCGCTGCTGTTGCTGATCGCAATCAATTTTCCTTTGGCATCGAACGTCATTTCTCCGGCGAACAGCACAGGCTTTCCGTCGGCCAGCGAAGAATGATGCAGCACACCCGTTTCGCCGCGATCAGCAACAATCTGACCCTTGGTATCCACCACGAACAGCAGCTTACCGTTTTGCGGCATGCTGCGTGACTGGTCTTCAAACACCAGCTGTCCTTTGTCGATGACCATGCGCCGGTCATCACGCTGATTGGCGTTGAGATAGCGGATCGGATCCAATTGACGTCCCTCAGAGGCGCCGCGCTGCAACCAGAAATCAAAGCCTGCGACATTCTCACCCACATATTGGGGCTGGATGGGCAGCAGGAGCAATCCGTCGCTCCGTGGCTGCACGCCTGCGATTGACTGTTCCATCCGCCGCACCAGATCATCCTGAGTGGCCGCTTCGCCGCCAAACCGACTTATTGCGTCGATCGTCAATTTGGCTTCCTTGGCGTCATTGGGCACCAGCTTTGCTGCGCTTTGGGTGAGGCGCGACAGGTCAGCCATACGCTCAGGTGAAGGGAGCAAATCGGCCACGGGGTTTTTGGCGTTGTCGTTGGCTGGCTTATACGCATTCCCTGTTGCTTTGAACGATTGGTCTAGCTGGCGGCTATTCTCATTGGGCTGTGAATAGGCGTCGCCGATCTTTTCCGCTGCCGGAGTATAAGCAGCAACTAGATCCTTGAACGACGGTGTGAACGAGCTGTCGGAGTTATTTTTGGCATCATAGGCATTTGCAGGCGGCTTCCCAACGGGTGTGCCAACGGGCGTATAGGCCACTCCGCTTTCCATATCTGAGAGCTTGCCACTGGTTTTGCTTCGGTTTGAAAACGCGCTGTTTTGATTTGATTGTTCGTCACTTCCGTCAATGGAGGCGAGGCGGACCATTTTGGGTTCGCTCTGTGCTGTAGGCCGGATGGCAATGAACAGGTTGCCGCGCTCCGCCGCATTTTCGACATCGATGCTGCCGCCTTTCTTCGTTGTCGTGACAAAGGCATTGGCCGTGGCTTTGCCAACGACGAGGCCTGTTGTCTGCAAGTCACCGACAAATTTCTCAAAGGCTTTTGCACTGGGCCTGAAATGGCCGCTAAAATTATTGATGCTATTCAACCGACCCTTGGCATCGACGCTGAGGATGCCACCCATGAGGATCGGGTTGCCCTGCGACAGCGAACTGTGATGCACTACGCCAGAAACCTGCTGACCAACGATCATCCGGCCATCAGTCGTGACGACATACATGTAATTCTGGCCCGGCATCAGCAGTTGACCATCAGGAAAAGCCAGCGCCCCGTCCTTGACGGCCATAGTCCCCGCCTTTTGCTGATCATTCGTCGAATAGACAATTTTCTGGCCGTCCGCATTGCGAGCATCAATCGCCTTTAGGCGATCAAACCAATTGAGCGCACCAGGCAGTGTTTCTCCGACATATTGAGGCAGCAGCGGAAATTCAGTGAGGCCGTCTGTGAGCCGAACCGTGGGGCCAGCAAGGCCGCGCGCGACTGCACTCAGTTCTGCATCAATGGCTTTTCCTGTTTTGCCGTAAGTCAGCAACGCATCCACATTTTCCATTGCGGCATCGCGATCAACCTTGGCCATTTTCGTCTGCTCATACGCGCTCCTCAGCATATAGTCCTGCGCTTGCGAAATCTCTCCGGTGATAGGCTTATCATTTGGCGCGATGATTTCCTGCTTACCGGGATTGATCGGCGCTTCGAAATTGACGCCGCTCATGTCCTCATATCCCACGCGAGGCGCGTTGATGATTTTTGGTTGTTCCATGTCCACAACCGAATTGCGCCGGCTGGCATCGCGCGATGGCGGCGTGCTGAGGCCAGTTCCAATGTCACTGACCCGCACAGAGGATGCAGGCGGTGTAAGATCTCCCAGTAAGTTGCCTTTGCGACCAGCATTTGGGGGAAGCGCATCCAGCGTCAATTTCTGTTCTTGCACTGCCCGGAATCCCCGGTTTCCAGTGACCACGCCCAGCACTTCGATTTCGGTTTGCGGTGTGCCGATCCCTTTGCTTTTCAGTTCTGCCGCAAAAGCAATCAGCGCGTCGCCTGCGGGCCGGTAATGCCCGCTTTTGTTGCTGACAGACACCAACTGGCCTTGATCATTGACCACAATTTCCCCCGCCATGGCGACAGGTTTACCTGCGGCGAGCGAGCTGTGGTTGGTCTCCCCGGGAATGGCCCGCTCTTCGTTACGCGAAATCCAGCGCCCGTCCTCAGTAACGACGAACAGATAGCGTCTTGCCTCAATCAGAATTTCAGGAGCATCGGCGTTAACCAGCCGCCCGTCTTTGAATGCGATCTGATTTTCAAATTGTTGCTCCGCGTCAAAATAAGACACGGGGCCTTTTTCCAAACGCATCTGCGCACTGCGGAGGAGGTCTTTGTCATTCGTTGCCTTTGCCCGGGCAAGATCAGCTTCGGCGTTGCGCCGGAACCAATTGTCGATGCCTACAACCTCTTCGCCGACATATTGGGGCTGCAGCGGGAAAATCTCAACTCCGTCCTCACGCACGCGCGGACCAGCAAGAGAGGCCTCAATCCCGTCGAGGATCGCCTTGCGCGCGGGATTATCTGATCCCAGCTTTGTTGCAGCACTTACATTTTCATCGATCAGCGCGACGTCGCCGTTTGACAGTTTGCGTGCCTCGGCCAGGCGCGTCATCCGGTCCACCATGCCATTGTCGTTCAACGCCTGTCCGATTTTGATGCCGGGCTCGATCAGCTTTGCCTGTGGCAATGGCGCGGCTTCATCGGCAACGGGCTTGATCGATTTGTTCAGCGCATTGTCATTCGACCCGTCGATAACCAGCGGCACTGATTGCGCAGGGTCCGCCCGCTTTCCTTTGGGGCTCAGGATCGGCCCGGTATCCCGGTTACCAGCGCGTGGGCCAACGGCAGGATTGATGAGGGCAGGGGCCCCGCGATCTGCGCCTGGCAATTTGCCGACGACATCGCTTAACCTCTGAACGCCGTCCGCTGTAAAGCGCGCATCGCCGCCTTTCATGGTGACGGCCATCTGGTCCGTACGTGGCAGGGCAGCCGCATTGTCGCGCAGCCAAGTGGCAAAGGCTTCGTCACTGGGCCGGTAATGGCCGCTGTCATTGGCAATGGCGATAATGCGGCCCTGGGCATCAACCTTCAATGTGCCTGCCATGCGAACGGGTTCGCCCGCCGCCAGTGAACTGTGATGAATGGTCCCATCCTCAGGCTTGCCAACGATCATGCGGCCC
Organism: Sphingomonadales bacterium; assembly: GCA_031430995.1. Classification (GTDB taxonomy): domain Bacteria; phylum Pseudomonadota; class Alphaproteobacteria; order Sphingomonadales; family Sphingomonadaceae; genus Aquisediminimonas. The sequence goes on from JANPCO010000100.1 coordinate 12,334, forward strand.
TGACGATCCACAACGAAGATCAGTTCGCTGCCTGTTTCAGGCTTGCCCCCTTTGGCAAAGCGAAGCCCGCCGCGATCAACCGTCACAGCATTTGCGGCTTGTTCCTCCGCACTGAAGTAACGCACTGTGGCTTCGTCACCACTGCCGGGCAATATCCAGTGCGGCAGGCCTGCGGTGGCTTCCCCAACATATTTTGGCTGAACGGGGAATTCAGTAATGCCATTGCGTGTTTTTGGGCCTTCCAGACTGGCCACAAATTGTTCGAGCAAGGCCTTGCCACTGTCAGCATTGCCGGGCCTGTCGCGGAACACGATGATTTCGCTCAAGGGGTTGGCAATGACATCATTGAACAGCTGCCCGCTGCCTTTAAAGGTTGATTTGCTGCCCTCCACCAGAGATTGAGCCTGGGTTTTCAGCGCCTGGACCGGGTCAATCGCCTGCGATAGCCGTGCATTCGCAACACCATTGTCATTGGCAGGCGGCGGCACCAGCGATTGTTCAGCCAGAGGCTTGGGTTGCTGAGCGAGACTTTCACTGAGCGGTTTGGGGTTGGCGTTACTGGGCAGTTGTGCCGGTGCCTCGCCCTGCGGCTGAATCGCTTTGAAGAAATTTTGCATCTTCGGATCGCCAACGGTCCATTCATAATAGCCTGTCGTTTCGTTCATCAGCCCGTCGTTATCTTCACCGCCAAATTTAAGGACTGTGTTGTTGTCAACCAATCCAGCCGGAACCAGCGTGCGCGCGACCCATGACATCAGGCCCGCATTATCGACGCGGTAATGGCCGCTCATATTGTCAATCTTGATCACTTTGCCATTGGCATCGAAGGTGATTTCACCTGCCATCTGCACGCGTTTGCCACCGGCAAGTGAACTGTGTTGCGTCACCCCGAATTGCGGATCGCCCACAATCACGCGCCCGTCCTCCAGCACCACGAAAATCTTTTGGCCCGTGGGCGGCGCAGCGTCGTCACCACCATTGGCGAAGCGTGCCTTGCCGCCGGGGGTAAGCGCAACCTGCTGGCGCATTTGTTGTTCGGGTGTGAAATAGACCACACGATTGGTCGATTCCTCAACAGTCTGTGGCTTTCCAGGCTCCCCTCGAACGCGCCGCGAAAGCACCCGGTTGAAGTTTGCATGATCATCCTCGCCCACGAACAAGGCACCGAGCGGCCAAGTTTCGACGCCGTCATCCGTCACTTTCCGGCCCTCAAGACCCTCATTAACGCGCGCAAGCGTCTGGTCGGCGAGTGCAGTGCGTTCTGCGCTATTGGCACCAGGCTGGCGCAGCAGCGCTATTTCATCAAGGATCTGATTGAGAACGATCCTTTTATTCTCATTGGTTCCGGCAAAGGCATTGACGCGCGCTTCATCGACAGGGCGAAGGTCAAGGCCACGGTCGGCGAGACCGTCAGCATTGCGCCCCGGCAGAACAAGTTGCTGATCGTCCTGAATGATGCCGGGGCGAAGCGGCACATTGTCATTGCCGGACACGCTTGGCTTGCGGTCATTCGGAACCACTGACGGCTCATTGCTGTAATTTGGTTCACCATTGCTGTCAGCGCGGCTCCGGTTGGGCTGCGCGTTTGGCTGAAATGGCTCATTATTATAGCCTTGGTCAGCATTGCTATCCGCGCGATTACGATTGGGTGCAGCATTGCCAACGAATATTTCTGCGCCGTAGCCCGGATTGGCGCCGGGATTTGCGGCTCCTTCAACACGCGCGCGGTTCGGCTGCACATTTGGCACTGAGGGTTCATTATTATACCCCTGATTGACGGTCGGATCACTGCGGTTGGGGATCAGAAGCGCAAGCTGAGGTGGGTTTGCACTGGGTCCAATTGCACTGGGTCCATTGGCGTTAGGTGCGTTTACGTTGGGTCCTTCACCAACGGCATTACCAAGACGTGGGCCAGGGCGCGGCACGCCGGGAAGGTCTGGCGCTCCATTGGCTGGCGCTGGACGCCGGTTCAGCTGAAGCGGAATTTCAGCTTCACTTGGCGCACGGCTGCGCGGGGCTGGCGCAATGCCGGTGTCGCGATCACCGGAGCCCCCAATGGGGCGGAGCGGCGCACGATTGGGATCACCGCCATCCAGATCGGGCCTGACTGGCTTGGTGCTAGGTCCAGCTGCATCAGTCGTAGGATTGAAGGCGAAATCGCCCGTGCGGCCTTGATCAAGGCCCGCCACAGAAGCAACGGTGCCTGTGATTTTCGTATCGCGTGAAGATTCTCGGGTAAAGGTATCGACGCTGTTGATCGTTGTTGTGCCTTTGGTGTCGAAATCTTTGCCCGCATTGGTCGCACCGGTCAGCGTGGTGTTGCCGCCAACCGTGACTTTGATCCCATTTGCGCCGCCGCTGATGCCGCTGGCGGTGCCAATTGTTTGATTGTCTTTGGTTGTGCGGCCCTCTTTGACATAAAGCCCCGTTTGGCCAAGCTGATTGCCAGCTGCCTGCACGCCTTCGACTGCTTTGCCAGCTTTGCCGCTGCCGCCAAGACCGCCAGTTGGTGCAACACCCACATAGGTTGAATTATTGACTTGATCGACGATGGCCCGGTCTGTGCGCGTCTCAATTGTCAGATCGCCGCCAATGGTTCCTTGAACCCCGCCCCGCGCGTCGATGGTGGCTCCGCTCAATTTGGCATTGCCGCCCACGTTCAAAGTGGTGCCGTTGGTCGTGGTCAAAGTCGCATTGCTGTTCGTCAATATGTCTTGCTTGCTGCGGCTACTGTTGACGCCGATGTTGCCGCCACCGGCCTTGGCCCCGCCAGCCGATCCGCCCGATCCAGTATTGGCACCGCCAACGCCGCCGCCGTTGGACCCAGATGCTTCGATACGACCGCTGTTGAGATCGGTATTTTCAACAACGGTGCTTTGCGCACTGCGCATGGTGAAATCGCCTGCAACATTTATCGTTGCATCACTGGCCACAATTTTCGCGCCTTCAATGTCCGCATTGCGGCCCGCTGTGACGGTGAAGCTGCCTCCGGAGGTGATGGTGCTGCCGGTGCGGTCTTTCTTGGTGTAATCGACGCGGTTGCGTTCATAGTTCACGGTGCCGCCGCCGCTTGTGACGGCATCCTCGCCGACCCCAATGGTCAGATCAGCCCCGCCGCCATCCGATCGGCCCGTAACGCGGCGTTCCGACTGCGCGGCCAGCAAGTTAACGTCGCGTCCAGCCGTAATGTCGACTGATCCTTTTGCGTCGATGTTGGTGCCTTGCGAATTGACGTCATTGCCAGCCTTCAGGCTGACGCCGCCACCGCTGGTGATGTTGACGGTTCTGGCGGTGCTTTGACTGTCATTATAGTCAAAGCTGCGGGCACTTGCGCCGCCGCCAACTGATCCGCCTGCACCGACAAGTGAAACGCGCCCGCCGCCGCGCGCTGTGCCGCTTTCGCCATCACCGCTCTTGCTGGCCGTATCATTGGCCTGATTGAGGTTCAGATCGCCCTTGGCATCAAGCGAAACGCCGCCGCGACCCGCCGCGATCTGTGTTCCCTCAAGCGTGAGATCTCCTGTTCTGGTCTTGATCGCAACGCCGCCAGCCGCTTTCATCGAACCAACGACAGCGGTTGATGTCGCAGTTTTCGAACGGGTGCCGCTGCCTTGTGCATCAACGTCAATGCCTGCTTCTGCAGTTGCGTTGATTGACCCTTTGACATTGGCTCCGGCCTGCATGCTGCTGTCTTCAGTGCTGCTCGTGTCAGCAGCAGCGCGGTTTTCGTAAGAGCCTGCATCAATGATGATATTCTGGCCAGCGACCATTGTTGTGCCGGTATCGCTCGCCTTGTCTTCGATTTTGTAGATGATGCTGCCGCCTGTCTTCAGGCTGGTTCCTGTTGCGACGCTGCTGGAACTGGAACTGCTGCTTTTGCCGCCTGACGCACTAATCGTCAGGCTGGCCTCTGGATTGCCCACAGTGAATTGGCTGTTCTGCGCTTGCTGATTGGGATCGCCGCCCATGGCGCCCACATTAGGCGCGCCGTCATTCTTGGGTGCTGCACCGGGGTCACTTGCCCCGGCTTTACGCTTGTTGGCGGTGTTGATCGCATTGTTGATGCTGGTGCCGGTGCCACCCGAATTCATGCCCATCATGGCTGAGGTGGAATATTCGGACGAATTGCTTGTTGTTGTCCGCGTTGAGGCAGCGGCTGTGTTGGTCAGGGTCTTGCCAATGAACGCGATGTCATCGGCGGCCACATATTGCGTCCCTTCGTTGCGGATGTCGCCTTTGGCCTTGATCGTGATCCGCCCCTGCGAATCGAGCGTGCTGACCCGGGCTTGTGATTGATCATCGGTGCTGCTGCTGTCTGATCCGGATGCTTTCAGGCCACTGCTGACGCCGTCCATATTGCCTTTCAGCGCAAAGCCCTGACGGTCCACGCTTTCTTGGGCTGTGCTTCCCGTTTTGGTGTTGAACGCCTGAATGTTGACGTTGCGGCCGCTGTCGATGATCGTGCCTGCTTCGCCTGAACTGATGTCCGACCCCGTTACCGTCACGTCGCCCGTGCCGGTTTTTATCTGGACGCGATTGCCCGAGAGCGAACTGCCGATGCCAGTGACGATCGTCTGGGATTTTGAACTGCTCCGCTGTTCGGTGCCGGTTTCTTGCGAGAATTCCATATTCTCCTGATCACGGTTAAGCGTGTCATAAGTGCCAGACCGCGATTCTTGACGCGTCGACTTATCGGTGAGTTCAATCGTTCCGATATCGACGTTGCGGCCTGCACTGATGCTCAGCACGCCTGTCGGGTTTTTGGCAAATTCAGCATCGCGCCGATCGATCTCAGCCTTGCGATCCGCATTCATTTTCGTGCGTTCGGCTTCGGTGCAGTCATTGCTCTGGCAATAGCTGTCACCGCTGACGGGAAGCAGCACAGTCTTGCGGTCTGCGCCATTGGCATCGGCCTGAAGGATCGCGCCGCGCGTGATCACATCATTTTTCGCGTCAACATAAAGGCTGTTGCCGGCAACGACCCCTGCCGACAAAGCCGATTGGCGCTGCGACGATCCTTCCGCACCGGGCTGCGGGCTATTTTGGGTCAAAACCTTGCCGCTGATCTCGACATTATTGCCCGCACTGAGCACAGCGGTATCGCCAGCTTGCACCCACGCACCTGTGATCTTGATGTCTTTGCCAGCTTTCAGCACGGCATTTTTCGTGGCTTCAATCGTTGCGGTGCGGGCGGCCATGTCAATCCCGTCGGTCGCGCTGCCGGACCGTGTTGTCAGCGTTTCATTGATGATGTCACCCTTGGCATCAAGCGACACATTATAGCCTGCAATCCGGCCGCTGAGATTTTCGATATTGCCCGTTGTTTTGATCTTAACGAGGTTGAGCGCGACAATGTCCCCACCCCGGTTGGTCACGGAATCGACGTCTAGGTTGACATTATAGCCCTGGAGCGATGCCCCGCTGACCACGCCTGCGCGCGTCGCATTTGACAGATAAACGACAGGGACCAGAACCTTCTGCCCCTTCACTTCTTGTTCGACCATCCAGACGATATCGCTGGTAAGGGCAGCCACCTGTGTGGCGGTCAAAGCAGTGCCGTAGGATAGGGCAAGCTCAGTCGACTCTTTCTTCGCGTTGTCGAACAGGGCTTGGGACATTGAATAAGTGTCGGCAAAACCGTTCAACACTGACTTGTTGGTCTGGGCCTGAACCTGCTGCGCGATCAGATAAGCTTCGTAATTATCATCCCCAAGCCGCCGCAACTGCTTGTCAGGATCAAGGCCAAGCAGCTTGACCAGATAGTCTGATCCCAGCGCCGGGCTGTCGATACCAAAGGCTGGATTGGTTTCAATCAGCGGGCGGTTGTCGTTGGTCTGCGATGAGACAAAGCGTCCGTTGGGCGATGATGGCAGTGTGACGATAGACCCACCGATTTGGATGCCCGTTGCCCCGGGCGCAAGACCTGGTGACCCGACTGGGAGGACCCTCAGCGCCGCTGCCGTCGCTGTCCAGTTTGGGGCAGTGATCGGAGCGAGCGATCCGGAATTGACCACGTTGCCGCCAATGACGCTTAGCGTATTGCCAGCAAATATGGTTGCGGGAAGCAACGGCTTTTCACGCAATCCATTCGCGGTTTTGACAAAGCCCGAACTCAGTTCTGCAAAGATACTGTCATGGACCGCCCCGCAGCTTACGGGGCCGGTTACCGGGCCATCTGTATCGCAAGATGTTTTCCTTGTCAGACGTTGGTCGAACGTGGCGAATTGTTCAAGATTATCGCCCTTGTTGGTCAGTGTGCCGCCCGTCGCGATGATCGTGTTGTTATTTGCGGCACCGATAGACCCCGACTGGTTGGTGACGGTCTTGAACCCGTCAATTTGAAGATTGCCTCCCGCAAAGATGTTGGGGGCAAAGCTCGTGCTTTGGCTGCCGCTGATCAGTTCCTCATTGAGGATCAAGACTTGCCTGCGGTCTAGAAAGACCTCAGTTGGATTACCAAAGACATCTCGGGCGGAGGTGGTTGTAAAATATTGCTTGATGCCGTCGACGATAAGGTCGCCAGCAATGGTGCCGGCAAACCCCAGTCTCAGATCGCGGAAAAGCGCGCCTCTATCGCTCGAAACGTTACGGAATACGAAACAGACATCGACGTCGGGCAACGTCCCGATGGGACAGAGGCCGGCGCGGGTTAGAAGTCCGCGTGTATTGGCAAAGCTGCCGCCGAAGCCGGAGATATTGATATTATTGCCCGCGCCAATCTCATTGAAATTGGTGAATGTATCGACGGCACGGATGTTTAAGTTTCCTGCCGCAAAGAGTTTTGCGGTGCGCGCCCGATTTGCCGCGATGCTCCAATCTGCCCCGTTCACAACGGTGTTTGCCGTGATGAACACATCGCCGCCGAAGATTTCGCCTTGGTTATCGACACTTTGGCTGGAAGCATAACGGGACACTGCATCGTTCAGGTTGAGCGTCCCCGCCGATAGCCCGGCACCGAACTGATTGATGATCGACTGCGCGTTGATCGTGGTCACACCGGTGCCTGCAAACAGACCCCGGTTCACAAAGTCGCGCGTTTCAATAGTGAGGGTGCCGTTGCGATTGCCGGCGCTTGTGTCGAAGAAAGATAAAATGGTGCCGTTGAAACCGTTTGGGTTTGCCAACACATTGGAGTCATTGAGAAACCGTGGCGTATCGATCAGCGACGATCCGCCTTGCGCGACGATTAGCCCGCGATTGAAGACTTCATCTGTAAAAATCTGAAAACCGCCGCCAAAGATGATGCCGCGCGTTGCCGGCGCGCCTGTCTTGCTGTCTGCGTCGGTTGTGCCAGTCCCGTCATTTTGAACGAGCATGGCAGGGGCCGCCTTGGTGCCAATGGAGAATCCCGTCGACCCTTGAAGGATGCCGCCGACACGGTTGTAGAGCGAAAGCGGCCGTCCATCACCCGGCCTGAACGCCAACGTGCCGCCTGCCATTGTTCCGAAATTTTCAATAAATTCAGACGCATTGACCGTCAGGTTACCGGCAGCAAACAGAGCGCGACCTGCGCCAAAGACCACTGAGCCTGGTTGGCTGTAGGTCAGATCCGCGCCGCTCTGCGCCACTGATCCGGGCCGCATATCGATAATACCGGTACGCGCGAACAGTGCGACTGTCCCCGTGCCGCCGGTTCCGCCGGTTACCGAATAATCGGGAACATCAACGATAGCGCCGCTTGCGCCTTTGAACCCGCCAATGATCAGATTGTCGCCTGACAATGTCAGATTGCGCGTCGCAAACCAGCCGCCGCCGCCAAGTTCCAGATCGTAACCGGGCGTCGCGACAAAATTCGTATCGCGGCCAGATATCCGGAAATCAGTAGCACTACCAACATCGAAGAAGCGCGTCGCGCCCGTGAAGGTCAGATCTCGCCCTGCCTGATAATCGCCCTCTGCAAGACCCGCCACACCTGAAAAGTTGATGGTCAGATCGCGCGTCGCGCCAATGATCAAGGGGTCCGTGCCAGCCGAGGGGCGGAATTGGCTGAGGAAATCAACATTCAAGGTCAGGTCACTTTCTGACCAGATCGTCCCCTGATTGCTGATCGAACGCGCCGCAATCACCATATCGCCAGCGGTTTTGCCCGCGCCGTAAATGAGGGCATCTTTGCCGAGATTCGCCAGTGTCGCACTGTTAAGGGCAAGGCGGTTGGCCTGAAGCACGCCGCTGTTGGCTATGGCCGCTGTGTTGACAACCAGCCGGTCCGCTGCCGCAATTGTGCCCTCGTTGGTCAGCGAGGATGCCAGTGCTGGGTCACCAATGGAGACTATGCCTCCGCCAAAGATGACGCCCGACGCGGCATTGCGATAGGTGACTGGTCCGGTCCCTGGCGCGGTTGTGAGCGTCAAATTGCCGCTTGATTGCAGCGTTCCTGCATTGGTGAGACCAGCCGCGCCAAGCGCAATCACACTATTCCCAGTCGCGGCAAGGACAGCATTTGATCCTGTCGTCAGCTGTCCTGCGCTAATCTTGCTGTCGGCTGCGCTGAAGACTGTGCCATCGTTCAGCGCAAGCGTGCTTGCGGCATCAACGGTCAGGGCCCTTCCTGATGTAGCCCGTTGCAAAGACAAGCGCATCTTTGCCCGTTGTGATGGAGGCACCAGTCAATGCAATGTTGTTCGCACTCCACGTGGCGCCCAGCGACATCGTCGCTGCGTCGGCGGACAGTCGGCTTGTTCCCAGCGCAAAGCGATTGCCCGCACCCGTATCGGTTAGCGACCCAGCGGCAAAGCGAGCGTCACCTTGGGCACCAATATCGCCTGCGCCTAGTTTGAGCGCACCAGTGGCAGCAACGGAAAGGCCGCGACCGGCAAAAACAATTCCGGTCTTTGGATCGGCCTGTGCAATTGTGACGTCAGTTCCCGCAATGGCAACATCGCGCGTGGCGCTGGTTGCGCCTGTGAGCAGTATCTTGCCTTTGGCATCAATGGTCAGATCATCAGCAAAGGCAGCCATATTGCCTGCATTGCGGACACCTGCGCCCGCTTCATTCACGATCAGCGCAATCCGGTCCGCATATAATCCGCCGAGCAAGCCACTATCGATTGCAAATTCGGGGGCAGGCCCTGTGCCTGGCGCTCCCGTCCCAGACCTTGCGTTATAGTTGAACGACCCTGCGCCGCCGAAAAGCCCAATCGTACCAGATAATTTATTGGCGCTGCTGCCTGCGAAAACACTGCCGTCCAGCTTCACTGAACGCGCCACCAAATCGAGCACCGACGCGCGGCTGGCATCAAGCCCGTCGGCCCCAATCGCGATTTGCCCGCCAGAGATTGTGAAGCCTGACAGTCCACCACCATTGCCGAATTGCGGTGTGCCCGTTGTCAGCGTCACGCGCGGTGTGTTGACAAAGCCGCAGCCGTTGCAGGTAATGCCCCACGGATTTGCAATCACCAATTCTGCTTTAGGGCCCAGCACCTCCTGATAGCCAAGCAAACGCGATCCTGTATTCGCCGCGATGACTTCATTGATGATGAGCGATGCTGCGGCTCCGCCTGCCAAATTCCGGTTCGCCGCTGTTCCGCCGCCGATTAACGAGACCGCAGGGACGGCACTGTTGTTGATGATCAGGCCGCTCGGATCGACATCATAGCTGGTGAATTTATTATGAGAGACGCCCTGCGCGTTTGGCGCGGCAATGTTGACAACGGGCGTGCCGTTTGCGCTGCCGACGATCGGGCTGGCGTCCTTGACAGGCACAGGGGCCAGAACCGGATCAGGCACTGCCTGGGCAAGCCCTATCGACGGGACCAGCGCCGCGTGCAGCGACAGCAGCATGGCTACACAGTGGGAAACAGTGCGGTTCATGACGAACTCCGTTCAGAATGCCAATGACAGGCGGGTGAAGAAGGAATGATCGGATGGCAGGCCGGATGAACGCGGGCCTGATCCAGACCATGAAAGTTGCACAGCAATGCTTGAGATTTGCAGCCCGAGCCCGGCAGCCCAGCCCGTCAGATATTGACCGGGAAGCCCACGTTGCCCGCGCGTTTTGCCGTAATCAAAGCCAACAAAGGGCTTGGCCCCAATGATCAGCGTTGTGCCAGGCACGGGAATGCGGAGCGGCATGCTGAGTTCGTTCCGGATAAAGAGGCCGCTATCGCCCAGCACGCGCACATCCCGGTAACCGCGCACGGCGTAGGGCCCTGCGATTGAGATTTGTTCAGAGGCGAACAAGCTGTCGTTCGACCATTGTCCTGTCATCTGCGTCGACCACCCAATGGGCTGCGCGCCAATCTTGGCACGGATGTTCACCCCCGCGCCGAAATTCACTCTTGAAAATTGCCCTTTTGGTGCGCCGTCTGGCTGATTGGGCAGGTCCGCCAAGGCACCAAGCCAGTCGAGGCCACGCGTGTAACCCAGATCAAAACTAAACAAAGCTGGGCCCGCAATGGCGCTCAAATTCGCAGCCACGGTTGCATTGGTGAGGATGCGGCTGCTCGTGTCGATGCGCAGGCCTGCGATGAAGTTGCGCGTTTTGCTCCGATTGAGCGACGAATAAAGCGTCAGCTTCATGCGGTTATCGCGGTACATCACGCGGTCAATCCGCACTGACAGGGCGTCGCTGGTGCCGTTGGTGTCAAAGTTGCGCGTAATGCCTTGGATGATGCTGCCGTAGCGGGATTGCGACACGGATAAGTTGGCGGTCCACCAGTCCCATGGCACTGAATAGGAAATTGATCCCGACTGGCTATTGACTCCAGGGGGCAGATCTTCCGCATTTTTACGGAAATTGCCCGATAGCATGTCATTGAGGCCCAGCGGATTATCAAATGTTGCGCTGACCCCTGCCTGCCAAAGCCCCGTTTCAGGCGAACCGCTATTGTCGACGGAGACGCCTCCGCTCAGACGGGTGCGCGGCTGGTTGATCACAACGATTGTCGAACTGCCCGGGGCTGTGCCCGGCCGAATGTCGATCTTGGCATTGTTCGAACTCAGACGATTGATCTGGTCAATTCCCTGTTCGGCGTGCCGCAAGTTAAGGATACGACCGACCATCGGCGGAAAGGCTGTGCCAAGATTCGCCGATCCTTTGGGTTGGATTTCGATGCGCTCGACTGTTCCTTCAATCACCACAATCGTCAGCACGCCTTCCTCAGCGCTTTGCTGCGGGATGTAGGCACGTGTGGTGACCAAGCCGCGACCAATATAATATTCGGTGATTTGCTTGAGCATCTCATTGATTTCGGGAAGGCCGACGCAGCGCCCCACCGCCATTTTTTCAATCACGCGCTTTTCACGGCGCGAAAGCCGCTCTGCCCCCGCAAGGTCCAGCCGTTTCACAGTGAGGCACCCGCCGGCAGCGAGTGGTGCAATTGTTGACTGCGTCGGCTGCGCCATTGAAGGGAGCGGTGACGGGGTTTGACGCGCACGATCAGCCTCCCGCTGCCGGTCGCGTTCAATCTCTTGCTGCTGGCGAAGCAATATTTCGCCTTGCTGGCCAGCACGGTCAATTTCAGGTGGGGTTACTGTCTGCGCGCTAACGGCCGAAGATATAGTCATGCCAAGACAAAGACCAAGGCGCATAACCAACACAGTGCAAAGGCGGTGGCGGCAAAACGAAGTTGATTGAATGTTCATCGAGCCCCTATCGCAAAGGAATATCAGCTGTGCTGCGTTGGTATGACCTGCGATTTGGGCTGTCTGTCCCCCTGTTCGGGCGACAAATGCATTTTGTTGAGAGCAGTGAAAGTCGATGAATGACGCCAATTTTGTCGCCTGAACCGGGTGACAGACAAGGCATCGCCGCCACGCTTATTCTGCGCTATGCTGATGACCAAAGGATGCGACGCCGTGACAAGTGACCGGAGCTGTGACGTGATCAAAGTCGTCGTGATTGACGATGATCCTGCCTTTTTCACGGCAGCTACGCGCGCGATAAGCGCCAGCAGCGATATGCACTTGCTCGCCTCTGCAACGTCCCTTGCCGAGGGGTTGGCGCTCCTCGAAGGGCCTGCCGCAGATGTCATGGTCGTCGATCTTGGCCTGCCCGATGGTTCGGGTATTGACCTGATCCATGCGGCGCGGATCGTCTGGCGCAATTGTGACATCATGGTCGCTACAGTGTTCGGCGATGAAGCTCATGTGATCGGCGCGATAGAGGCCGGTGCCACTGGTTACTTGTTAAAAGACTCTCAGCCATCAAAGCTGACCGCAGAAATTCGCAGCTTGCATGAAGGCGGCAGCCCGATCAGCCCGATCATTGCGCGCGGTCTGCTCTCGCGCCTTGGCCCAGCACCGGCGGTGGCAAATCCGGCAACGACGACAAATCTAAGCAGCCTTTCAAAGCGTGAAGAAGCCGTGCTTGATCTGATCACCAAAGGGTTTAGCCAGGGCGATGTGGCAGCTCAGCTCAATGTGTCCCAGCATACCGTCCGCACGTTCGTTCGCCGGATATATTTGAAATTGGGCGTGAGAACCAAGTCAGATGCCATCATGACCGCCCGCAAACTTGGCATCCTGAGGGTGGAATAGGGCGCCATATGACGCTGCGCCTGCTCATCCTCATTGCTGTGATGTTCGGGGGCTGGTCGCGGCCAGCCGAGGCCAGTCCGCCGTCCGCCGTGCAGTTTACCCGCGCAGAACTGACGCAACCCACACCGGGAAGTTACGACGAGCCGCCAACACAGCTTGCCCCTGATACCGTCCCGACCAGATGGCGTTCAGTCACGCTGCCCCATGTCTCCCCACCCGGCGCACGCGCTGGCCATGATGCGAACTACGTCGTTAGCAACTGGTACCGCGTTTACACCCGCCCGCAGCCCTCAAGCCAATCCACCTATCTTTATATCCCGCGCTGGCAATCTACCGGAAAGGTTGCGATCTATGCCGACGGTAAACTCGTCTATGCGCCCCGATCTGGGCCCAATTGGAACAGTTTCAACATACCCGTCTGGGTGAAACTGTCCGCACCCAGCGACCCAATCCCACGCGAAATTTTGGTCAACATCAACAGCCGTGAGGCCAACGGCGCGCGCCTGTCGACGCTGTGGGTCGGGGATGAGGCGGCGTTGTTGCCAAGCTATCAGTTGCGCAAATTCATTCAGGTCGACGCCCCGAAATTTAGCGCGACATTTTTGCTGCTGATCGGCGCGGTCACGGCGCTGATCTGGTTCCGCAAACGCAACGAACCCACCTATTTGCTGATTTTTGCCGTCGTCGTCATGGAATATATCCATTCCTACGAATATTTTGTGGATGACGCGCCGACGCCTATCCCTGATGTCGTGCTGCAGTGGTTGGCGATCAACAGCAAAGCCTGGTATCTCACGTTTAGCTTTTTAATGATCAATCATTTTCTGCATGTGGATTTCAAAAAATCGAAGCGCATCATGCTGGTTTTTTCGATTGTCTACAGCGTCGTGACATTTGGTCTGATGCTTCGCAATCTGCCATCTGGTCAGATGCTGCCCAACATCTGGCTGCCGCCTGTCATGCAAGTGGTCATCATCAGCATCTTCGGCTGGATCGCCTGGCGTCGTTGGCCCAGCTGGGAGGGGTTTCTGCTGTGTCTGTTCATCTCCATTCTCGTGCCCGCTGGCCTCCATGATCTGGCGAAAAGCAAATTTCTGATCAATGGCGAAGGGGTTTTCCTGCTGCCGCTTGTGGCTGTCCTTCAGGTCGGCATGTTTCTTTACCTGATCATCAGCCGCCATTTGCGCAGCTTGACCGAGGCTGAGCAAGCGCAATCCAATCTTGCGATCCGCTTGGGCGAACGCGAGGCAGAACTCGCTATTATCAATCAGCGGCTGCGCGATAGTGACCGTCGGCAGACGCTAGAGACCGAACGCCAGCGATTGATGCGCGATATGCATGATGGCATCGGCTCCACGCTCATGGGGGCGCTCGTCGCGGTGGAACATGGCAAGCTGGATGACACTGAAGTCGTGCAATTGCTAAGATCGTGCATTGATGACCTGAAGCTTGTGATCGATTCACTGGAGCCCGGCGATAATGATCTCTTGCTGCTGCTCGCCACCGTGCGCTACCGGCTCGAACCCCGCTTTGAACAAGCTGGTATCGCTCTGTCCTGGGATGTCAGCACAACCAAAAATCTGCCGCCTTTGCCACCAGAAGCTGCGCTCCATGTCTTACGGATGGTGCAGGAGATTTTCACCAATATTATCAAACATGCAAAAGCAGATCATGTCCGCGTGGCCATAACGTCAGCCAAGGGTCAGGTGCAGGTAATGATTGAAGATAATGGCGTCGGCTTTGCTGTGGCTGATCAGAAAAGCGCCAAGCCAAGCACGGCCAAGTCCCGGGGTCTGGCCAATCTGAGAGCACGAGCTGCGGCTGTTGGTGGCGATATCAGTTGGACATCACAGCCCCGTGCGACACGTTTTCTCCTGCAACTGCCAATCCCACATTCTAGCAGCCTACAAAAATAGCGCGGAGGAGCGATGTCAGCAGTTGGAGGACCTGAACAAGCAGATTTTGCCGCAGAAAGGGGTTTGGCCCGACATCTAGTGGTTGATCGATAGCTCTGAAGTGGCATTCATACCTTGATGTTTGTCAAAGAACCCGCAGGCATTGCGTGCAAGCTCCCGGTCGTCGGCTTGCAGGTTCCTCGCTTCATCGGGACGAAGGCCGGTGTTGGCGAGGAACTGTACATGACGATGCGCCTGCGCCGCAATTCACTTGCAACACTCTTTGAACGGCTCGCGCACGTAGACCCGCGTTGCCTCATAAAGTCGCCTCTATTCAGCACGGGTGTGCCAAGGGCGATGCACGATTCTACCCTGTGTCCGGTAGGGCGGAGACGAGTTGGGTAAATATTTGAACCAGCCCTGCCCGATCGCGGCCTTGAGAACCTACCGCTGCGTCACGATGTCGTTTTGCAACGTCCTGCGTGACGACTACTTATCGACCAATGGTCGGTTGCTGCGAAAATGGGGATTCAGATCGAGCCAAGAAGTCATGCGATGGATTTGGCAATCCTGAACCTTGCCAGCCGGGACCCTCGAAACGCCAGCTCACCGAGGAAAGGCAAGAGGTGGAGACTGGGCCGGATCGCATGGTCTTCCGTAGACTTCTTTCTTCGCTTTCCCTCAGTGATAGCCGATGACTATTTACCTTCCGAATATAGGTTAATTTACGTTTGCTCCGAAACGCACAAAAACCCCGGTCCGGAGACCGAGGCTTTTTGTTAAATAATTGATATTGCTTCATTTTCTTGGTTGCGGGAGTAGGATTTGAACCTACGACCTTCAGGTTATGAGCCTGACGAGCTACCGGGCTGCTCCATCCCGCGCCACCAAATATGCGACTGGACGGAGGAGCGGGGGCGAAATGCTCTCGCAAGGCCGAACGGCCGCCTCACCCTGTCAGGTGAGTGACCCAACTGCGTAAGGCGCAGCGGGCTTTTCAAATTGTAAATGGGTTTTTCAACACCCCACGCGCGCCTGCTACAAAGCCTGGCAACGTCCTACTCTTCCGTTACTTAAGCAACAGTACCATCGGCGCTGACCGGTTTCACGGCCGAGTTCGGGATGGGATCGGGTGGGTCACAGTCGCTATGGTCACCAAGCTATGAAGCAGGCGCGCGTGAGGGGTTTAGAAATCGTGCACAATCGTATTTTGTTAATCTTACCAGATGACACAGCCGACATAACCGGCGCTGCCATTGATGGTGAGACTCTCAGGCGTAAATAGAGCAATTAGTATTGGTTAGCTCCATGCGTTACCGCACTTCCACATCCAATCTATCAACGTCGTGGTCTCCGACGGCTCTATGAAATCTTATCTTGAGGGAGGCTTCCCGCTTAGATGCTTTCAGCGGTTATCCCGTCCATACATAGCTACCCTGCTGCGCTTCTGGCGAAACGACAGGTACACCAGAGGTATGTTCAACCCGGTCCTCTCGTACTAGGGTCAACTCCTCTCAAATTTCGACGCCCACGGCAGATAGGGACCAAACTGTCTCGCGACGTTCTGAACCCAGCTCACGTACCACTTTAATTGG
>JANPCO010000101.1:0-14359 GCA_031430995.1 Sphingomonadales bacterium
AGTATGTTTGCGTCACTTGTCATTGCGAGCGAAGCGCGCCAATCCAGACTGTCTGCCGCTTCATGGATTGCCGCGTCGCTACGCTCCTCGCAATGACGGGCGGCTAGATATACAGCTCGACGCCCTAAACTCTGTTCGGGCCAAACAGAGGCGACGTTGCGATCATCTGTTTAAGACGCGTGGCCTGGCGCGCCCATGCCGAAGCGACGGGGCTAGTCCATTCCTTTCCAGCGGCATCCGCCACGCTGTTCACGGCCATATCAATGAACGCATCATAATCTGCTACCGGGAATGCGCCGTAATTGCGGTGGAGATCGACGAAATTTACAATGGTGACCTCAACCCACTTGGCGTCCTCGGCCAGGCCCATCATCATTTCTAGCGTTTCGTTGATCATGCGCCCGCTGGAGGCTTCCAGATTGAGGAATGCGGCGCGGTGATGCGGGTAAGCTGCAAAAAACTGGTCGAAGATCGCAGGACGCAAGTCTCGCTCCCCCACGGCGACAAGGCTGGCCTCCATCAGCGCGAGGTCGCCTGTCACATCAATCGCCTGCCACCCACCGCCGCAGCAATGTGTGCGCAATGGCAAAGGGCGGCGGGGCGTTGAAGCGTGCGCCGGCTGTTCCGGCCAACGCCTCAACAGCCTCTTCGCGCGTCACCCACATCGCGTCTTCAAGTTCGTTGGTGTCGAGCGTAATCGCGTCTGCGCTGGCCTCTGCCACGCAGGCAATCATCAGCTGCGAACCGCCAAAGGGCCAGGGCTGGCTGGCAATATAACGCACTGCGCCGCAAGGCACGCCTGCTTCCTCCATGATTTCCCGCCGCACGGCTTCTTCGATGCTTTCGCCGGGTTCCAGAAATCCAGCGAGCGCAGAATAATTACCGGGAGGAAAACGCGATTGGCGCCCGACGAGAATTTTGCCTTCATATTCGGCCAGCATGATAACCACAGGGTCAGTGCGCGGAAAATGCTCTGTCCCGCAGCTGGGGCATTTGCGGCCCCAGCCAGACCGGTAAAGTTCGGATTCCGTGCCGCAGCGGCTGCAAAATTTATGGCTGTTGTGCCATTCGATCAGCGCGCGGGCCGTTCCGTATATCGCGGCATCCTCGCCCGACAGGATCGACAGCGCATGCCACAGCCCGGGGGAACGGAACGCATTGCCACTTGCTGTTGTGAGTTCCACGAAATGCGGCTTTCCGCCCACCAGCCCCAGCAGAACAAGTTCGGCATTTGCCGCAACATCCGCCATGCTTTTCCACAGCAAGCCACCTTCAGGGGAAACTTGGGGATCCAGCCCTTCAAGGCTGAGGATCCGCCCGCGCCAATCGCTGACGAACCCGGCAAACGCCTCTACGTCATTTCGCAGATGATCAACGCGGTCGAGGGGGGAGCCCGTGAAGCCAGCCGCACTCATGCAGCTGGCTTGCCGTAAATGGCCTTGGCTACATCAACTGGAAATTTCTGGTCGCCTTGCGTCATCAGCTGAACCCAGCCCGATGCACGGATCTGCTTGGTGCGATCGACCCAGCCAATGGTCGACGCAGCGCCGCCCCAGCCAAAGGTGCCAATGCCTTCGCCGTTGGTGCCCGCGTTGATGGTCACGCGCCCACCCGCGCCAAAACCCTGTCCTTTCACAAAGCCGTCCACCACTGCGCCGGGCGGCAACAGGTTGGACATGGCAAGCTTGGCCGTTTCAGCTTTCATAATCCGTTTTTTGCCAATTAAGCCTTCGCCCATCAGCATCAACTGAAACTGATCCCAATCGCGCGGTGACGTGACGAGGCCAGCACCGCCAAAGGGAAATGGCGGCTTATCAAGATAGACGCTGTCCTTCGCTGGATCGATCGGGAAAGCCGCTACGCCCAGCTGGAAGAAATTGTCAGTAAACCGGCCAACTTCGGCGGCAGGCACCTGAAAATAAGTGCTGCTCATGCCAAGCGGCTTGAAAATGCGTTCGGCCAGGAAACTGTCAAACGGCATTCCGCTCGCCACTTCGATCACACGGCCCAGCAGGTCTAGGCTGACCGAATAGCTCCATTTCGTGCCTGGATCAGCGATCAGCGGAAGTGTGCCCAAACGGTTGGCAAATTCTTCAAGACTTGGCGCTGTGACGACGACGGGCTGGCCGGGCAGTGCCTTGCGGCTGACCGATCCGGGCGTCAGGCCAAGCTTGAGATAAGCCTCAAGCAATGGCCCCTTCGTAACGATGGAATAGCCGAGCCCCGCCGTATGGGTCAGCAGATTGCGCACCGTGATGGGGGCAGCAGACGGGCGGCTATCAAGGTTTTTGTCGCCATCAATCAGCACGCGCGGATTGGCAAAGGCGGGAATGAAATCAGCGATATTCTGATCAAGCTTCAATTTGCCGTCTTCGATCAGCAACATCGCGGCCATGCCTGTGACTGGCTTGGTTTGTGAATAAGCGCGAAATAGGCTGTCCGGCGACATGGCGGCGGCGGCGCCATCTGTTCCGGTTTTGCCTGCCATCAGATAGCTGACGGGGCCTAGCCCGCGCCCAATGGCGGCGACGGCACCGGGCACCCGCTTTGACGTGGCCCAATCATCAAGCACCGCCTGAACGGCCGCCCATTCGTTAGCGCTTGCGGCTTTTTTGACCTTTTTGGCCCAGGCCGGTGTGGTTACGAAGCCGCCAGCAAGCGCAAGGCTAGCAATGAACCGCCGGCGGTCAAAATCCAGTGTCGACATCAAATTCTCCCATAAATGCGCGTTTAGCAGCTTTGGCGAACAGGCTCGGCAATCCGGCCTCTTCGATCCGCTCTTTGGGCCACCATTCCCCGTCCAGTCCTGTGATGCAACTGGTTTCAGCCGCAAGTACGCGAATTTCGAGTGTCAGGGAGAAGTGCGTGAACACATGATCAATCGTGCCGATCAATTCACCACCTAATAGCGCCTGCGTTTTGCTGGAAGTTCGGACATCCCAGTCATCAGATGGCAGTGCGCGCATTCCGCCGAGCATTCGTTTGTCGGCGCGCCGAACGAGAAGCACAGCATCGCCGCGTTCGATCCACCAGCAAATGCCGGTGCGGTGGGGCTTAGGTTTCTTGGCGAGCTTAACTGGAAAATCAGTCGCCCGGGTGCGGCCTGCGCACAGATCGCTCACTGGACAGGTCAGGCAGGCAGGGCTGCGCGGGGTGCAGATCGTCGCGCCAAGATCCATCATCGCCTGGGCGAAATCGCCAGACCGCTCTGCTGGGGTCACATCAGCGGTAAGGCGTTTCAGCTCAGCCTTAGCAATAGGCATTGGCGTTTCGACAGCGTTAACGCGGGCAATGACCCGTTCGATGTTGCCGTCCACCACAACAGCATGACCGCCGTAGGCAATGGCTGCGACAGCAGCGGCTGTATAGCCTCCAACCCCTGGCAAGGTCAGCAACTCCGCCTCAGACGTTGGAAAAACGCCGCCGTGATCGCGGACGACTGCCCGTGCGCAGGCCAGCAAATTGCGCGCTCTGGCATAATAGCCAAGGCCCGCCCACGCCGCCATCACATCGCCGTCAGGGGACGCCGCCAAGGCGCTCACGCTGCGCCAGCGGCTCACAAAGGCCTCAAAATAAGGCTTTACAGCTATCACAGTCGTCTGTTGCAGCATGATTTCGGACAGCCAGACGCGGTAGGGCCAATTGGGATCTTGCAGCGGCAGCGCTTGCCCCGGCGGGTTGCGCCACGGCAATATACGCGCATGGGCATCAAACCAGCGCAAAATCCTGTGGGCGAATGCGCCTTCACTCTCGACGACCATAGCGCGCTATGGCATGAGATGCGTGAGATGACGAAGCAAAAACCCACCAAGCCTGTGCAAATCGTTCGCCCGCGCGGCGGGCCTGCGCGGCGCATGGGGGAAATGCTGCCAACGATTGGCGGAACGGCCTTCAAACGCTTTGGCTTTGTGCAAAGCGCCATTGTCAGCCGCTGGAAAGATATTGTCGGCGATCGTTATGCCCGGGTGTCGGCCCCGGAATCGATCCGGTTTCCGGTGGGAAAGAAACAGGACGGCGTGATGACTGTTGTTGTGACAGGTGCCCACGCCCCGATGATGATGCATGTCGCGCCTGAAATACTGGAGCGGGCGAATCGCTTCTTTGGATATTCCGCCGTAGCCAAAGTCGTTATTCGCCAAGGTGAAGTGGCGGCAGCCCGGGTTAAGACTGCAACGCCGGAACTGGCCCCCTTGTCTGAAGCTGCAGCCGTTGAGCTGGGCGACAGCCTGCGCACCATAGCTGACCCGGAATTGCGCGCCGTGCTCGAATCGCTCGCGCGCGGTGTGGCTGCGCAATCAGACATGCCTGTGCTTGGGAGGATTAAGTGAGAAAATTTGCGTTGGCCCTGTTGGCCCTCCCCCTGATCGGCGCAGCACCCGCCGCGCCCAATTGGGTGGGCACTGTGATGCAGGCCCCGAACGGCGCTTACGTAATGGGCAACCCCAAAGCCAAAGTCCGCCTGGTCGAATATCTCAGCTACACCTGCAGTCACTGCGCGCATTTTGCCGAAGAAGCGAAACTGCCGCTTCGCCGGGACTATATTGCAAAGGGCACCGTCGCCGTTGAGTTTCGCAATGCTGTGCGCGATCAGTTTGACATGACAGCGGCCTTGCTGGCGCGGTGCGGCGGCGCAGGACGGTTTTTTGGCAACAGCGAAGCCATTCTTGCGGCCCAACCCACTTGGCTGGGCAAAGCGCAAAGCTTTATCGACGCAAACGGCGCGCGGCTCCAGAAGTTGCCCCCGAACGAGGGGCTGAAGGCCGTTGCACGCGGCGTTGGTCTTGATGCTGTCATGAAAGCGCGCGGCTTTACGCCTGCTCAAATGGATGCTTGCCTGATCAACAAGCCCAACCAAGACCGGATCGTCGCGATGACCAACGAGGCGTGGACGATATCCAAAATCAACGGCACACCGTCCTTCAAAGTAAACGGCATCGCCCTGACCGGCGCTGGCGCATGGGCTGTTGTCGAACCTGCAATCAAATCCGCACTTGACGTGCGCTAAGGAAGAAAGATGTATCGATGAAAGCAATGATTTTTACGACAGTTGTTGCCGTTGCCCTGCTGACGGGATGTTCGAAAGCTGGCGACGTCACGGCGAATTCAACCGATAATGCGCAAGGTGCAAGTTCGGCAGCAGACGTCAAAGCACCCGCTGGCACCGAATGGGCTGCAACAGTTGTTAAAACGCCTGAAAATGGCTTCATGATGGGCAACCCAGCGGCACCGGTGAAGCTGATTGAATATGGCGCCATGTCCTGTTCGCACTGCGCGGAGTTTGCCGAAACGTCAAAGGATGGCCTCAAAGCGCTCGTCAACAAAGGCAATGTGTCTTACGAATATCGCAATTTCCTGCTGAACGTGATGGATGTTCCTGCGTCATTGCTGGTGCGCTGCGGTGGCCCGGCACCTTTCTTTCAAATCGCCGAACAAATGTTTGCCGATCAGCGGAACTGGCTGGGCCGGACGAGCAGCATCACGCAGGCAGAACAGCAAGCCATGTCAAAAATGACGCCGACCCAGACTGCCCAGATGCTCGCGTCCAAACTGGAACTTGATAAGTTCGTGCAACAGCGCGGCGTGCCGAGCGAGAAAATTGCGGCCTGCCTGTCTGACCCCAAAGCCATCGACGAATTGGGCAAAATCAGCGAAGTCGGCCAGAAAGAGTTTAAGATCAGCGGGACGCCGACATTCATCATCAACGGCCAAGTGGTGAAGGATGCGAACACTTGGGACAAGATCGAACCGATGTTGAAGGCTGCTGGGGCGTAGCCATTTGCAAATAAAGCGCCTTAAACTTTCCGGCTTCAAAAGCTTTGTCGAACCTGCAGAACTGAGGATCGAACCGGGGCTGACGGGCGTTGTTGGCCCCAACGGGTGTGGCAAGTCAAACCTGCTGGAGGCGATCCGCTGGGTAATGGGCGAAGGCAGTGCCAAATCCCTGCGTGGCGCGGGGATGGAAGATGTCATTTTTGCGGGCACCGCCACTCGCCCCAGCCGCGATTTTGCCGAAGTTTCGATCCTGGCCGAACAAGACGCCGACAATGATGACCGCGATGTCGAAGTTGTCCGCCGGATCGAACGAGGCGCAGGCTCTGCCTACCGGATCAATGGTCGCGATGTGCGCGCCAAAGACGTTGGCTTGCTGTTTGCCGATGCGGCAACTGGCGCGCATTCGCCAGCCTTGGTCAGCCAAGGCAAAATCAGCGCAGTCATTGCCGCTAAGCCAGCGGACAGGCGTGCCATGTTGGAGGAAGCGGCGGGAATTTCCGGGCTGCACGTCCGCCGCAAGGATGCCGAACAAAAGCTGCGGGCAACAGAAGTCAACTTGACGCGGCTCGATGAAGTTCTGACTGACATGGAAACCCGTGCAAATGCGCTGCGGCGGCAGGCCCGGGCGGCGGAGAAATACCGCAAGCTTTCCGAAGACATCCGCATTGCCGAAGGACGGATGATCTTCAGCCGCTGGCGTGATGCTGCCGCCGCCGCTGACAAAGCAAAGGCCGAAGCAGCGACGGCTGATCAAGCGGTGTCAGCTGCGTCAATTGCGCAACGCGAAGCTGCGCAAGGGCAAAGTGATGCTGTTTCCACACTCGCCACAGCCCGCGCGCAGGCGCTGGCCGCGCGCGATGCTGCGACGCAAAGTGGCCATATGCTGGCCACGTTGAATGCCGAACGTGTCGGGCTCAATCGCCGGATTTCCGAACTCGCTTCGCAGTCCGCGCAGCTCGCCCATGACCGGCAACGCGAAGGGCAATTGGCCCAGGATGCATCGTCTGCAATGGCGCGTCTGGCCGCAGAAACCAAAGCTTTGGAATCGCGCGTTGCTGTGGCCGAAATGGAGCGACCGACGCTTGCTGACCGTGCGACCAAAGCTGAAACGGCAGTGCGCGATGCCGAAGTGGAACTTGCCCAAGCCCTGGCCGCCCAGGCGCGCGAGCAAGCCGAAGCACGCGTTGCTGATGCAGCCTTTGCCGCTGCCACTGCGCGAGTTGACCGGGCCTTGCGAGAGGCTGACCGGATCACCACTGATATGGCCAGTCTGGAGGCAGAGGCCCCGATAGTGGCACGGCGTGATGCGGCCCTTGAAGCGCGTGTTCATGCCGACGCGGGCGCAACGGCGGCGCAGAGTGAGATTGAGGCCGCAGAAATTAACCGAAGTGCTGCCGTGGCGGCTCAAGCTGAGGCTGAACAGGCGCAAGCGGTGGCGCAGGCAGGGCTCTCTGCTCTCGAAGGCGAAGCGAAGGCACTTTCTAAGGCCGTAGAGACCCGCACAGGCCGCAATCGGGCGCTTGACCATGTGCATACCCGTCCAGGTTATGAAAGGGCGCTTGCGGCGGCTCTGGGAGACGATCTGGATGCAGCGATAGGCGCAGGCGATATGCGCGGCTGGATGGGCGCAGATGTGCAGGCGAGTGATCCAGCACTCGCAGCGGGTTTAGCGGCTCTTGCTGATTTTGTCACGGCTCCGCCTGAACTGGCACGGCGATTGGCGCAAGTGGCCTTAGTGGACAGGGATGAGGGGCAGGTGCTTGCGGTGGGCCAACGGCTGGTTACGCGCACAGGCCTGCTGCGGCGCTGGGACGGCTATGGTGCGGAGGGCCAAGGGGCAGCTGCTGCAGAACGTTTGGAACGGATCAATCGGCTTGCCGAGATCGAACGCGCCATTCCCAAGGCGCAAGGCGAAGTGGACAGCGCGCGCGCGGGCCTTAGGCAGGCGCAGGTGCAGGCCGCATCGGCCCGAGCGACGGGTGAAGACGCCCGCCAATCATTGGCCGCAGCCGAACGCGCATCACGGGACGCCGCGCGCGAGGAGGATCAGGCTTTTGCAGCGCTAGAACGGCTTGCTTCTCGTCTCGCTGAATTTGAAGGGCGCAAGACACGAGCGTTAGAAGAATTGGCTGAGGCAGAGCGTGATTTGGCAGATGCCAAGGCTGCCAAGCTTGTCGTGCCCGACGGCGTGGCAACGGGCCTGCTCGTCTCGCGCCTGCAATCTGTCAGTGAAGCAACACGGGCAAATTCTGCGCAGATCAAGGCGGATGCGGCGACGCTTGACCGATCAATTGCTGCTGACCGGGACCGTTTGTCAGCGGCACAGGCCGAAACTCGCAGCTGGAAATCGCGCAGTGGGGAGGCTGTGGCGCGCATCGCCGATATGGACAAGCGCGCGAAGGCGGGCGAAGCAGAAGCGCTAAAGTTAGCAGATGCGCCGCAAAAGCTGGCCATTCAGATTGTCGAATGCGAAGCGGAGAATAGTCGCTTGTCTATTGTGGCGAACGATGCAGCAGCGGCAGAGCGGGCCAGCGAAGACGCACTGCGAACGCGCGAAGCGCAGCTGGCCGAACTGGGTGAGGCGCTCGCATCAGTGCGCGAATTGCGGGCGGGCGCGCAAGCGCGGGCGGAAAATCAAGATCTGCGCCGCATCGAAATGGGCCGCGTATCGGGCGAACGGTTTGAATGCCCGCCGCCGCTTCTTCCCGCCAAGGCCGGGTTTGATGCCGATGGCGTTGGCGATCCGCAGGCCGAGTCTCACAGTCATGAACGGCTGAGTGCGGATCGCGAGCGGCTTGGCCCGGTGAATCTGGTCGCCGAACAAGAATTGACAGAATTAGACGCCGAGCGCCTGAAATCAGCCGCTGAACGCGACGAACTGGCCGAAGCGGTCAACCGTTTGCGCGGGTCGATTGGCAGCCTCAACCGCGAAGGCCGCGCGCGGTTGCTGGCCGCTTTTGAACTGGTCAACGGCCATTTCCAGCGGTTGTTCACAACATTGTTTGACGGCGGGCAGGCGCATCTGGCGCTCATCGATAGCGACGATCCACTGGAGGCTGGGCTCGAAATTTTTGCCCAGCCCCCGGGCAAACGTTTGCAATCGCTGACGCTCCTGTCTGGCGGGGAGCAAGCATTGACTGCAGTGGCGCTGATCTTTGGGTTGTTCCTCACCAACCCAGCGCCAATCTGTGTGCTGGATGAAGTGGATGCGCCGCTTGATGACGCCAATATCGAACGCTTTTGCGATTTGCTTGACCGGATGACGCGGGAGACAAGGACCCGCTATCTGATCGTCACGCACAATGCCGTAACAATGAGCCGCATGCACCGCCTGTTCGGGGTGACGATGATCGAACAAGGCGTCAGCCGCCTGGTATCCGTGGATTTGCAAGCGGCGGAGGACTTACTTGCGGCGGAATAGTTCTCCCGCGAAGACCGGAGCCCAGCCCGAACGAAGCAAGTCGCGACGCGGCGTTTTTTGGTAGGATCTAGGCTCCTGCCTTCGCAGGAACACTCAGTGGAACCCGCTTTGCGTTCCCCAAGCATAAGTTGCTACCAAATCCACAAATCCTGTGGCAATTCCTGTGCTATGATTGACCATCTTATTCAGGCCGCCTTGGCCGCCGGTGCTGAAATCATGGCCGTGCACGCGGGCATGAAAGCGGGTGATGTGCGCCACAAATCAGACGGGTCACCTGTGACACAAGCTGATGAGCGGGCGGAAGCTGTCATCCTTTCCGCCCTTGCGATCATCGCGCCTGACATTCCCGTCGTAGCTGAAGAACAGGCCTCGGCCGGGCATATCCCCGATACCCCTGCGCGGTTCTGGCTGGTTGATCCGCTGGATGGCACTCGCGAATTTGTGAACGGCAGTCTGGATTTCACAGTCAACATTGCGCTGATCGAAGGCGGCATTCCCGCGATTGGCGTTGTGTTTGTGCCCGGCACCGGCGCGCTCTATGTGGGCGATGCGAACGGTGCGCGCATGACTGACGTGCCGGACGGCGACTGGCGGCCGATCCGTGTCGCCACGCCCGATGCAGCAGCGCTCCGCGTGTTCGCATCCCGCTCTCACCTCTCCCCTGAAACGCGCGATTTCATTGGGCAATTCAAGGTATCGGAAATGATATCCGCAGGGTCATCGCTTAAATTCTGCAAGCTGGCCGCGGGCGAAGCGGATCTTTACCCGCGCCTTGGCCGGACGATGGAATGGGATACAGCGGCAGGTGATGCGATTCTGCGGGCCGCAGGGGGACGCGTGCTGACGATGGACGGCCAGCCGCTCACTTACGGAAAGCGCAATCAGGCAGATGACAGCGACTTTGCCAACCCGTGGTTTGTCGCCACTGGCCCCTTCGATCCCTTTGGAACCAAAGCATGACACGCGCTTTAACTCACCTTGAGCGGCTGGAGGCTGAAAGCATCCACATCCTGCGCGAAGTCGTGGCAGAGGCTGACCGGCCGGTGATGATGTACAGCATTGGCAAGGACTCAGCCGTGATGCTGCATCTGGCGCGCAAGGCCTTTCACCCCTCCCCGCCGCCGTTTCCGCTGCTGCATGTGGATACGACCTGGAAGTTCAAGGACATGTACGGCTTGCGCGAAAAAGCCGCCAAGGACGCCGGGATGGAGCTGCTGGTCTGGCAAAACCCCGAAGCGACTGAGCGCGGCATCAATCCGTTTGACCACGGTCCGCTCCATACTGATATGTGGAAGACCCAGGGGTTGAAGCAAGCGCTTGACCATTACGGGTTTGATGCTGCCTTTGGCGGCGCGCGGCGCGATGAGGAAAAAAGCCGCGCCAAAGAACGCGTCTTCAGCTTTCGCAGTGCCAACCACCGGTGGGACCCGAAAAACCAGCGGCCAGAGCTGTGGAACCTCTACAATGCGCGCAAATCCAAAGGCGAAAGCATCCGCATATTCCCCATTTCCAACTGGACTGAACTGGATATCTGGCAATATATCCAGCTGAACAAAATCGAGATTGTGCCGCTTTATTTCAGCGCCGTGCGCCCGACTTATATGTGGGAAGGGCAGATGTTCATGGCCGACGATCTTGATCGCGTGGAGCGCGTTCTGGGCCGCAAGCTAGAGACTGTGGACCGCTCCATCCGCTTCCGAACGCTTGGCTGCTTTCCGCTGACAGGGGCAGTCGAAAGCGAAGCTGCGACGCTGAGCGAAGTTATTCAGGAAATGCTGCTCACCACCACATCCGAACGCCAAGGCCGTGTGATTGACAAAGACGGCGGCGACGCGAGCATGGAGAAAAAGAAACAAGAGGGGTATTTTTAGGATGCGTGGGGCGCATCCAAAAAATACCCCTCAACGCGCCAGCTTTGCTGGCTCATTTGGAACCGGATTATGACTGACCCCCTCTACCAGACCGAAGCCCTCATCGCGTCTGACATCGACGCTTATCTGGAGCAGCATCAGAACAAGAGCCTGCTGCGCTTCATTACATGCGGTTCGGTCGATGACGGCAAATCGACGCTGATCGGGCGGCTGCTGTATGACAGCAAAATGATCTTTGAAGATCAGCTAGCGGCGCTAGAGGCAGACAGCAAGCGCGTGGGCACGCAGGGCGGCGAGATTGATTTTGCGCTTCTGGTCGACGGGTTGGCGGCAGAGCGAGAGCAAGGCATTACGATTGATGTCGCCTACCGTTTTTTCGCAACGGAAAAACGCAAATTCATCGTCGCGGATTGCCCGGGGCATGAACAATATACCCGCAACATGATCACTGGCGCGTCAACGGCGGACTTGGCTGTGATATTGGTCGATGCGCGCAAAGGTGTGCTGACCCAGACCCGACGGCACAGCTATCTGGCCAAACTGATCGGCATCAGGAATGTGGTTCTGGCGGTCAACAAGATGGATTTGGTTGGTTATGACCAGGCGATCTTCAATCGGATTTTGATGAGCTACCGGTCCTTTGCCAGTGAGATTGGGATCACGGATTTCACGGCCATTCCAATCTCTGGCTTCAAAGGCGACAATATCACGACACTGTCGGCGTCGACGCCGTGGTATCGCGGCACGACGCTGATGGAGCATCTTGAAACGGTGCCAGTCGAAAGCGATGCTGATCAGGTCAAGCCGTTTCGTATGTCAGTGCAATGGGTCAATCGTCCCAATCTGGATTTCCGAGGATTTAGCGGCCAGATTGCAAGCGGCGTCGTGGCGGTTGGTGATGCCGTTCGCGTGGTCCCTTCGGGAAAGACCTCCACCATTTCTCGCATCGTCACGATGGGCCAGAATTTTGGGGATGGCGATTTGCCCAGCGCAGTCGCGGGCCAGTCCGTCACGCTTTGCCTGGCCGATGAAGTTGACTGTTCGCGCGGCGATGTGATCAGTCTTGCCGATACGCCGCCCCAAGTCGCGGACCGGTTTGAAGCGTCCATCGTCTGGATGGCGGATGAAGCGATGATCGCGGGGCGAGCGTATTGGTTGAAGCTTGGCACGCAGACGGCGTCAGCCACAATTGCGGCGCCGAAATATCAAGTGAACGTGAACACAATGGAGCAAATGGCGGCCAAGACGCTTGAGCTGAATGCAATTGGCGTTGCTGAAATCGCGACGGACAAGCCCATTGTGTTTGAGGCTTATGCCGACAATCGCACAGGCCCTAACAAGGTGTTGGGCGGCTTCATCCTGATTGATAAAATCACCAATGCCACGGTCGCCGCCGGGATGCTGAATTTCAGCCTGCGCCGCGCACAAAATGTCCATTGGCAGGCCACAGACATCAGCCGCGATGCGCACGCGAATTTGAAGAACCAGCGCCCGGCTGTGCTTTGGTTTACGGGGCTTTCGGGGTCTGGCAAATCCACCATTGCCAATCTGGTGGAAAAAAAGCTGCACCGCATGAACCGCCATACCTATTTGCTCGACGGTGATAATGTGCGCCACGGGCTGAACAAAGATCTGGGCTTTACCGAAGCTGACCGCATCGAAAACATCCGCCGCGTTGGTGAGGTGGCGCGGTTGATGGCGGATGCGGGCTTGATTGTGATCACGGCCTTCATCTCCCCCTTCCGCGCAGACCGCGATATGGCCCGCGCGATGGTGCCTGAGGGCGAATTTATTGAAGTTTTCATCGATACGCCGCTCGCCGAAGCTGAAGCCCGCGATGTGAAGGGCCTCTATAAAAAGGCACGCGCCGGAAGCCTCAAGAATTTCACGGGGATCGACAGCCCCTATGAAGTGCCCGTCGATCCCGAAATCCGGATCGACACGACGGCAATGACGGCGGAACAAGCCGCAGACACTATCATCGCGCGCTTGTTGGGATAGCCATTGTTGGGATAGCCATTGTTGGCACAGGAGGCGGGCGCTATTGCAGGGCTTATGCTCACCCTCGATGACTTCCTGCCTTACCGTCTGTCCGTCACGTCCAACTTGGTGAGTGAACGGATCGCGCAAGTGTATGCCGCGCTTTTTGCCCTCACCATCCCGCAGTGGCGGCTGATCGCGGTGTTGGCCGAAGGCGTTGCCGTCACCCAGCAAGCGATTTGCACGCGGACGCATATGGACAAAGTAACTGTCAGCCGCGCGGCCGTTCAACTTGTCGGGCGCGGTCTGGCAGTGCGGTCTGACAATCCAGACGATAAACGGTCGCACTTGCTTTGCCTGTCGCTGACCGGGCATGAACTTTACGCCAGTGTCGCGCCCAAGGCATTGGAAATGGAGGCGCAGATTTTTGCAGGTCTTTCTCGGGCCGAGACGGATCAGTTAAAGGCGCTGCTCGCTCGGATTGAAAAGGCCGTCACATGATCGATGTCCTGATCACTGCGATCGCCGCAAAAATGGCCGCCACACCAGCGACTGAGCGTGGGAAAGTGGCCGACTATATCCCCGCCCTTGCGCGCGTTGATCCAGCGCAGTTCGGCATGGCAGTGGTTCTGGCTGACGGCAGCGTGCATCTTGCCGGCGACGCAACCACGCCTTTTTCAATTCAAAGCATTTCGAAAGTCTTCACTCTCACCATGGCGCTGCAACGGCGCGGCGATAAAGTATGGGGCCGGGTTGGGCGGGAACCATCGGGATCCGCGTTCAATTCCATCGTCGCGCTGGAAACCGAACAAGGCATCCCGCGCAACCCGTTCATCAACGCTGGTGCTATTGTTGTGAGCGATATGGTGTTGGGCGATGAAGACCCGCGCACAGTGATAGGCGATGTGCTGCGTTTCGTGCGCGATCTGGCAGGCAATGACAGGATCAGCATTGACAATGAAGTTGCCAATTCTGAGGCTGTGACTGGGTTTCGCAACACTGCGCTCGCCTATTACATGCAAAGCTTTGGCAATATGGGGGTCGGAGTCGAAGGCGCGCTTAAGCTGTATTTTCACCAGTGCGCGCTATCGCTGACCTGCCAGCAACTGGCGCTGGCCGGGCGCTATCTGATGCTGGACGGCGTTCATCCTGAAACTGGAAAGGCCGTGATTGAAGTTCAGCTGGCGCGGCGGATTAACGCGTTGATGCTGCTCTGCGGTCATTATGACGGCTCAGGCGAGTTTGCCTACCGCGTCGGCATTCCCGGAAAGTCCGGCGTTGGCGGCGGCATATTGGCGATTGTGCCAGGCAAAGC
>JANPCO010000102.1:0-1677 GCA_031430995.1 Sphingomonadales bacterium
CGGGAAAAAAGCACAAAATATCGACCGTCAGGTCCGCCGTCGCCCTCAGGATGCCGTGCGCAACGTCAAAGATCAGCCGCTCGGGGCGGGAGTAGAGATGTGATCGGCCTCCACCACTATAACGCGGTTAGTGCGATCCTGTTTGTGCTTGGCGTGCTCGGCATCTTCATCAATCGCAAGAACTTGATCATCATCCTGATGTCGATCGAGCTCATCTTGCTGAGCGTGAATATAAATCTGGTCGCGTTCAGCGCTTTTCTGGGCGATCTCGTCGGACAGGTATTCGCGATGTTCGTGCTAACAGTCGCAGCGGGCGAAGCGGCGATCGGGCTTGCGATCCTTGTCATCTATTTCCGCGGCCGTGCAACGATATCGGTTGATGATGTGAACAGGATGCGGGGATGATCACCCACGGCATTTTCGCGCTTGTTTTCCTGCCGCTGCTCGCCGCGCTCATTGCGGGGCTCGGTGGACGGATCATCGGGAACACGGCGGCAAAAGTGATTACGACCGCCGCGCTGTTCGGCAGCTGCGCGTTGGCGTGGCCGATCTTTATCGGTTTCCTGAGCGGCACGAGCGAAGCGCATGTCGTGCCAGTGCTCGACTGGATCCGCTCCGGCGACATGATTGTCGACTGGAGCTTGCGTGTCGACACGTTGACGGCTGTGATGCTTGTCGTCGTGACGTCGGTGTCGTCGCTCGTGCACCTGTACAGCTGGGGCTATATGGCCGAAGACCCAAGCCAGCCGCGCTTCTTTGCCTATCTCTCGCTGTTCACGTTTGCGATGCTGATGCTCGTGACGGCCGACAATCTCGTCCAGACGTTTTTCGGTTGGGAAGGGGTGGGGCTTGCGTCTTATCTCCTGATTGGCTTTTGGTACAAGAAACCGAGCGCGAATGCCGCCGCGATCAAGGCATTTGTCGTTAACCGTGTCGGGGACTTCGGTTATTCGCTCGGAATTTTCGGCACGTTTTTGGTCTTTGGCACGGTGTCGATCCCGGCGATCCTCGATGCGGCGCCGGCCATGGCCGGGACGACGATCGGTTTTTTGGGGATGCATGTCGATGTCATGACTCTGCTCTGTCTGCTGCTGTTCGTCGGCGCGATGGGCAAATCGGCGCAACTGGGCCTGCACACATGGCTGCCCGATGCAATGGAAGGACCGACGCCGGTTTCTGCCCTTATTCATGCTGCGACGATGGTGACTGCGGGCGTTTTCATGGTCTGCCGCCTGTCGCCAATGTTCGTAACGAGCGAAACGGCAATGCAGGTCGTCACCTCTGTGGGCGCGGCGACCGCGTTTTTTGCGGCGACCGTGGCGCTGACACAGACCGACATCAAGCGCGTCATCGCTTATTCAACCTGTTCGCAGCTTGGTTATATGTTCATGGCGGCGGGCGTGGGCGCGTTCGGCGGGGCAATGTTCCACTTGTTTACCCACGCATTTTTCAAGGCGCTGCTGTTCCTTGGCGCGGGCAGCGTGATCCACGCGATGCACCATGAACAGGACATGCGCTATTATGGCGGCCTGCGGAAACACATACCGCTGACGTTCTACGCGATGCTGGCGGGGACGCTGGCGATTACCGGGGTCGGTATCCTCGGCGTGTTCGGGTTTGCCGGTTTCTACTCAAAAGATGCGATTATCGAAGCCGCGTTTGCGCGCGGCGGCGATC
>JANPCO010000103.1:0-3380 GCA_031430995.1 Sphingomonadales bacterium
TCGCTCTTTTGGCATATTACAATCATGATGTTCTGGAACGAACATGCGCCGCCGCATTTTCATGTTCGGACGAAAGATGGTATGAAAGCTTCAATTAACATACGCACATTTGAAGTGCTGGAAGGTGATTTGAAACGCAAAACGCTGCGTGTCGTGCAGGATTGGGCTGAACTGCATCAGGCAGAGTTGCTCGTAGATTGGGAGCTGTGCCGACAGGACAAGGCACCCAATCCGATTGCGCCGTGGGAGTGAAATGATGAACCATCTTGTTGATGTCATCTCTGTAAAGCCGATCGGCCCGCTTACGTTATTTGTCGAATTTGAAGACGGCGTGAAAGGTGAGGTTCGTTTTGAAGAGTCTCGGCTGCGCGGCGTGTTTGATCAACTGCGTGACCCTGAGTTTTTCAAAAAGGTTGGTATCTTGCATGGCGCTGTTAGCTGGCCAAATGAGGCTGTAGACCTCTCGCCAGACAATATGCACATTCATCTGGCCCGCGATGGCGAGTGGGTTTTGAATTAGAATTTTTAGATTGAAGGCAAGGAAAACGAACATGGCAACTGCCCCGAAGAAAACCGCAGCTCCTAAGGCAGCTGCACCAAAGAAAGCCCCGGCCCCCGCCGCAGCATCCGGCGCGACCAAGGCCAATATGGCGGGCGCGACTGGCCGCATCAGCCAGATCATTGGCGCGGTCGTTGACGTGTCCTTCACCGGCACGCTCCCCGCGATCCTGTCCGCGCTTGAAACCGAGAATAACGGCAACCGCCTCGTCCTCGAAGTGGCGCAGCATCTCGGCGAAAACACCGTCCGCACCATCGCGATGGATGCCACGGAAGGCCTGACGCGCGGTCAGCCTGTGCGCGACACCGGATCGCAAATCCGGGTGCCCGTGGGCCCAATGACGCTGGGCCGCATTCTGAACGTGATTGGTGAGCCCATCGACGAGCAAGGCCCGGTGAACGCTGCAACGACTGCGCCGATCCACGCCGAAGCGCCGCTGTTCATTGATCAGTCTACTGAAACTGAAGTCTTGGTAACGGGCATCAAAGTGATCGATCTCCTCGCGCCATACGCAAAGGGC
Source organism: Sphingomonadales bacterium (assembly GCA_031430995.1). Classification (GTDB taxonomy): domain Bacteria; phylum Pseudomonadota; class Alphaproteobacteria; order Sphingomonadales; family Sphingomonadaceae; genus Aquisediminimonas. The sequence goes on from JANPCO010000103.1 coordinate 1,080, forward strand.
GGCAAGATCGGGCTGTTCGGCGGCGCAGGCGTGGGCAAGACAGTGCTTATTCAGGAACTGATCAATAATATCGCTAAGGGTCACGGCGGCACATCCGTGTTCGCAGGCGTGGGTGAGCGGACGCGTGAGGGCAATGATCTTTATCACGAATTCCTTGATGCAGGCGTGATCGCGAAGGATAAAGACGGCAACCCGACGCCCGAAGGTTCCAAGGTTGCGCTGGTCTTCGGCCAGATGAATGAACCCCCGGGAGCGCGAGCCCGTGTGGCTTTGTCGGGGCTGACGATTGCGGAATATTTCCGCGATGTCGAAGGCCAGGACGTGCTGTTTTTCGTCGATAACATCTTCCGCTTTACCCAGGCCGGTTCGGAAGTGTCGGCACTGCTGGGCCGGATCCCTTCGGCTGTGGGTTATCAGCCAACATTGGCGACGGACATGGGGCAGCTGCAGGAACGCATCACATCCACCAACAAGGGCTCGATCACATCGGTGCAGGCGATTTACGTGCCTGCCGACGATTTGACCGACCCGGCCCCTGCGGCATCCTTCGCTCACTTGGATGCGACGACTGTGCTTAACCGGGCGATTTCAGAACTGGGCATTTATCCAGCCGTCGATCCGCTCGATTCCACCAGCCGCGTGCTGACCGTCGCGGTTGTGGGCCAGACCCATTATGACACTGCGCGGCGCGTTCAGGAAACCCTGCAAAAATACAAGAGCTTGCAGGATATCATCGCGATCCTCGGCATGGATGAGCTTTCCGAAGAAGATAAGCTGACTGTTAGCCGCGCCCGCAAAATCCAGAAATTCCTTAGCCAGCCGTTCCACGTTGCTGAAGTTTTCACAGGCATTTCTGGAGTTTTCGTCCAAATCGAAGACACAGTCAAATCGTTCAAAGCCGTGGTCGACGGGGAGTACGACCATTTGCCAGAACAGGCTTTTTACATGGTCGGCGGCATTGAAGAAGTGATTGCTAAGGGCCAGAAATTGGCAGCGGACGCGGCCTGATGCCCCTCCACTTCGAACTTGTCACCCCAGAACGCCTGATCCGCAGCGAAGATGTCCACATGGTCGTCGTTCCCGGCAGCGATGGTGACTTTGGCGTTCTTGAAGGCCATAGCCCGATTATGAGCACGCTGCGGGCAGGCGCGGAACTGCAAATTTATGCCACTGCCACGTCCGCGCCTGAACTGGTGAATGTCACCGGCGGCTTTGCTGAAGTGAATGACAAGGGCCTGACGGTGCTGGCGGAGAGCGCTGGATAGCTGCTGCTATTCCGAAAGCTGCGCTTCTAGTAGGCGGTCAAGATACTGGACCAATTCAGAAACATCATACTGGCCATTTGCGAATGCTACGTCCGCTGCCTTAAGAGCAGTATAGTAGGGTTCACGATCATCCCTTATCCGTTCCGGGACCGTCTTCTTCCCGCCAAGCAGCTTGCCTTGCCTCAGACAAATCAGATAATAACAAGCAGCTCGTGCCGTTCTGCCGTTGCCTTCGACAAATGGATGAATCCAATTCATCATCCAGAGTGCGAAGGCAGCCAGTTCAGTCGGACCTTTAATTACGTCCCAATTTTCATGCACTACTGAGATGAAGATATCCATCATCCGATCCACTTCTTTAAAGTGGGGCGGCATATGATTTCCTACACTGATTGGCTGCTCCCGATATCGGCCACCTTGTTGGGCTATATTTGAAACAGCAGCAGCATTAAGATTCCAAAGGGTATATTTGTCAAATGCATCGATACCTTTGGCCAAGCCGATCTCAATGCAATTTGTAAGGAGGTCATACTGCCTTAGTAGGTTTTTTGCTTCGACCCCCGCGTACAGTTCTGGATCGTCGGATTTTCTTAGTGCCATAAAAAAGGGGCCCGCCAAAGCGGGCCATCTCCTAAGCTGCCAGTCTGATTTTTTTTGAAGCGGCTATCACACTAGCTTTCGTAATACTCTCTGTATTCATCGCATTACCATAAGCGAAACTGATTCGCTGCTCAGCCAACTCTTCCTCTGTGACTTCTACGCCTTTTTTTTCTTCCAAAAGCTTAAGAAGTGACTCGCTTGGAGTAGGCCGGTTGATGAACTGCTTTCTAGCTGCCATGTCGTGGGTTCTCCTTGTTTGCATGCAGCAAACTCCCATACAAAAGGTCTCCTTGCAATGCCCTTTAAGCGCATGGAGCATTATTCCCTTAACTGTGGCGCGAATGACTCACCACTTCCTACCGAGACAGCAAAAACACCGCATGTTCGGCAAATAGATTTGCTCCAGCCGAAGTTGTTTGCTTGTTGCCGGACAAGA
>JANPCO010000104.1:0-2302 GCA_031430995.1 Sphingomonadales bacterium
CCGAGCTGTGGAAGGCCGAGCCGAATCCCGACGTGTTGGCTTGGGTCGACGCGCAGACCGTTGAGACGCTCTATCTGTCTGCCATCACGGTCGCAGAGCTGCGTTTTGGGCTGGCAACGATGCCGGAAGGCAAGCGCCGCACGATCTACCAAGAACGATTAGAGAACGAAGTTTTGCCTACGTTTACAGGCCGCGTGCTGCCTTTCGATCTGGACGCGTCTCAAGCTTATGCCGACTTGATGGCGCGGGCGAAAGCAGAGGGAAAGGCCATTGGCAAGGCAGACGGCTACCTCGCCGCCACAGCCAGCGCATGCGGCCTCATGGTTGCGACGCGCGACATTAGTCCTTTCGAGGCGGCGGGGCTAAAGATTGTCAACCCTTGGCAGGCGTAGCACTGACGCACGACCAGAGGCATACCAAATAGCTGGCCACAGCGATTCACGCTGCCGTTGACGACCCACGGCCGAGCATCCCGCATGAGGAAGTGATGGCGCGAATGGGTACCCAGATTGCCGACCTGATTCGATCAAATAGTTTTTCAACTTGCAAATGGCGCGCAGGCGGGCGAATTTATTTCAGTCGGAGTTTATCGCCGCCCGATTGCATTTGAATCGTCGCTTTTAGCTGGCCGCGTAATTCTGCCAATTCACTTTGCTGTTTTAGAACAATCGAACGCATCTCGCCCTGCTCACGCACCAGAACGCTGATCTGGCTTCGCAATGCGCCAATGTCAGTCAGGCGATCCAGAATATCGGTCAATGTACTCATGACGCATATTTGACTCGTTGATTTCTGAATGAAAACTACTGTATGCAAGTCGGCTATCGGTTGTACGCGAATCTGCTCGGACTTCACTAGCCTTGCGCAAATTCATACTCAGCGCTCACTTCCAGCCAAAAATGCCTCAAAACGCCCGCCAGTGCTAGTGTTTACGTTTCGCGGCTTTGACGAATCTGCTTAAACTTTAAGCGCCTAAATAATAGGCACAGCGCTAAACTTCCCCGCTTCATCACTCGTGCAAACAACGAATCAAAAAGCGCTTCTGCATGGGGCGTTATTTTTTGCCTGCGGCATTTTTTACGGTGATTAAGCGATGCGTTGCAGCCCTTCCCAGGCAGTAAAAACATGCAGCCCCCGCTCATCCACCACGCGGCATATCGCGCCGCCGTCGTGGCTTGAAAGCAACACTTTGGTGCCCGCCGCGAACGTGCCATCGGGCTTTGCTGGCGTTGCTGGCTTCGCTGCGTCCGAATAAAAGTATGGCTGCTCCGCCTTGATCAGATGCGTAAATTCTTTCGGCGGTGGCAACATGTTTTCGTCGGGCACTACCGCAGAATCTGGCAGCACCGACATCTTCGGACGCTTAAAGCCTTTCATTGCAAACTCCTGTTGCGCGATCAGCGGACTGATTCGGTGACGAGGCTATCGTCGGGCAAAACCTTGGGCGCAAAAATCGGCAGCGCGTGCGCGTGGATGTGACTGCCGCCATCCGCCATGAGAAAACCCTGCTCGGCCATGAGCTGCAGATTGGGCAGCGCATACGGCTCTGCGGCACTCATATCCACCGTGTATCCCAGATCGCTCAGGCTTGCTGCGGTCATCTTGCTGAGTGGGTTATTGGCTGCCGCAATAAAGCCGGACATCAGCTCGTTTCTAAACACAGATTCACGCCAGTGGCTATCGCGGGTACCGGGGCCGCCGCTGTTTTCAACCGGTACCGCAAGCGGCCGCGTCCGTTTGAGAATGCCGTATTCGCGTTTCGCACCGGTTCCGGTAAAGGTCGGGTTTGATGTGCCGGCCCCCGCCAGCAGGCCTTTTAGATCCCACACCGTGCCAATGCCAATCACGTGGCCCATTTCGTGTGTGATCACATCGAGCAGTGTGCCGTCTCGTTGCATCTGGGCGAGGTCAGCGGTATCAAACGACATGATTCCCTTTGCGGGAAGGAACGCACTGGTGCCTGCAGAGGCCGGGCGCAGTCTGGTCGGACCGGCTTGACCGAGGATGCCACCGGCACCGTCAATCGGAACACCTTGCGCTTCAATCAACAGATCGTCGATCAACTCTCCGCTGACCATGACCGATGGCAAATCACCGACAATCACCTTGGACCATCGATCGGCAGCTAACTTGAAGGCTTTCTTTTGGGCGGTGTTTAATCCGCCTAAAAACCGCACCTCTATCTTGTACGCCGAGTTGATTTTTACCTTCGCCGCGTCGCGTCGCACGCTGGCGTGGGCAAGATAGGATTCAACTTTTGCGGGCTTTGGGTTTGCTGATTTCTTTGCCATATGACACCTCT
>JANPCO010000105.1:0-29620 GCA_031430995.1 Sphingomonadales bacterium
GTCATGACGCCGCGACAGATTGGCACACAGCAATCTGGCAATGTGGTTGCCGAAGTGCCGGGGACAGACCGTGACGCGGGCCTTGTGGTGATTGGCGGGCATCTTGATAGCTGGGATCTGGGCACTGGCGCAATTGATGACGGCGCAGGCGTGGCCATCACAACAGCAGCCGCCAAAGCAATCCTCGATACTGCTAAAAAGCCGCGCCGCACCATTAGGCTGGTGTGGTGGGGTGCCGAAGAAGTTGGCGCATTTGGCGGCGCGGATTATTTCAAACGGCATCGTGCGCATCCCCATGCGTTTGTCGCGGAGTCCGATAGCGGGGCAGACCGAATCTGGCGATTTGACCTCAAACTTCCCACAGGCGCAGAGGCGCTGGCGGAGCGTTTGGCCAAGGCGATGGTGCCATTTGGTATCCCCAAAGGCAAAGATGCCCCTCACGGCGGCGCGGATGTTGCATTGTTCGTCGATGCAGGTGTGCCTGTGATTGACCTTCAGCAGGATAGCAGCCGGTATTTCGATTATCATCACACTCCCGATGATACGCTCGACAAAATTGATCCTGTGCAATTGCAACAGAATGCCGATGTGTGGTCTGTCATGCTCAATCTTGTGGCGAATGCGCCGGAGGATTTGATGGCAGGGCCAGTGAAATGAGGCGATCAGGTCTGGCTGCTATCGCCTGGCCTCTTGCCAGTCTGGTCATGCTCTCTGCCTGTTCCGAACGTGCAGGAGAAGCCGGTGAAAAGAGCCTAGAGAAAGTGGCTGATAAAATTGAAGCCAAAGCCGATGACGCCGTGAACGCGGCCATCAACGAGCTTGAGGCAACATCCGCAGTTGATGAAGGCGAGGGTGATGAGACCTTGCAAAATAAGTAAGTTGGCCACGTCACCTGCCGCACCAACGGGCTGATTTGGCAAAAATGGTGCACCCGACGGGATTCGAACCCATGGCCCCCAGATTAGGAATCTGGTGCTCTATCCTGCTGAGCTACGGATGCAGTCATATCTAACTAGGGCCAGGGCGGAATGCGGTCAATTCAGTTCATCAGGCGGTACGACTGGTATCAGAAGTGGCACCACACTAATACCGTCATCTATTAACGCTTTCGCTTGTGCAGGTGTCGCCTGACCGTGGATGCTTGCAGAATCGATTTCACCGGCATCCATCGCGCGCGCTTTTTGTTCAAAATCCTTGCCCACCCACTGCGATGATTTAATCGCAACTGCCTGCATCTGTGCTATTTTGGACAGCATCGACCTCATTTCAGACGCCACTTCATCCTTTGCCGACGCAGACATCACTGCATTTCTAGAAGGTGCGACCGCGCGAGCATTGCCCTTAATTGGCACATTTGCTGCCATTGCCGCTTTCGAAATATCTGTATCGCTGCAGACCGGGCAAATGAGCAGGCGGCGCGCGCGCTGATCCTCATAGGCGGAAGAACTCGCAAACCAGGCTTCGAAAATATGGTCGCCTTGGGCGCAGCGCAGGTCAAAAACGATCATAAGGCCGATACTGGTTGTGGAATAAGGCGACGATGCGCGATCACTGGAATACGCGCGCGGGCTTCGGCAACGCAAGCCAAATCAATCTCGGTGAAGCTTAGACCCTCTCCTTCACCCATATCAAGCGCCACATCGCCCCAGGGGCCGACAATAAGCGAGTGGCCGAAGGTGTGGCGGCCATCGCTGTGAAGGCCTGACTGTGCAGCGGCCACCACCCAGCAGGCGTTTTCAATCGCTCTTGCACGCATCAGGATATGCCAGTGAGCCTGACCAGTTGGAACCGTAAATGCCGCCGGGATAGAAAGGATCTGCGCCCCTGCTGCGCTCAGCGCCTGGTAAAGGGCAGGAAACCGCAAATCATAACATATACTCAAACCAACCGAGCCGACAGGGCTCGACACAGTGACAGCCTGGTTACCCGGCGCATAAGCGCTGGATTCCCGCCAGCTTTCGCCAGTTACCAAATCAACATCAAACAAGTGCATTTTGGTATAACGAGCCCGGATTGCGCCTTTGTCGTCAATCATCACACTGCAGTTGATCAGTTTGTCGCCCTGATCACTGCGCAGTGCAAGGGAACCGATAGATATCCAGATACTGTGGTCTGCCGCTGCCGCGCGCATCTGCGACAGCACTGGATCATGGTCTAAGTCAGTGATTGAACGTGAAGCCCGCGCGCGATCACGATCGATCAGGCCACTCATTTCCGGGGTGAACAGCATTGCAGCGCCGCCTTTTGCGGCCTGTTCAACACCAGCCACCAATGTCTTCGCGTTTTCCAGCGGGTCTATGCCGCTGCACATTTGAAGCACCGCAATCCGCGTCATGCCGCCAGCAAAGGATCAAGACCGCCGCGCGCATCGAGTGCGGCCAAGTCATCAGAGCCGCCGATGTGAGCACCGTTTATGAATAATTGCGGCACAGTTCGCCGCCCCCCTGATCGCGCTATCATTTCGGAACGGCGCGCACTGTCCATTGTGATTTCAATTTCCGTAAAGTCTGCGCCTTTGCGGTTCAACAGTGATTTTGCCCGTGCGCAATAAGGGCAGGTAAATTTAGTGTAGATTTCAACCTGTGCCATGTCGCGGACTCCCTGTTTCCTGAAATGTGATCGAGAGCAGAAAAAGTCAATTGCCCGCTCCACTTTGCCTGAGGACACGGGCCCAACTGACCACATCCACGCGCATTGCCCCGGCCCGTTTAAGGGCTAATGCGCAGGCGTTTGCTGTCGCTCCACTGGTATAAACATCATCGACCAGAGTCACATGAGCGTCGCGCAGCGTCGGCCGGTGGGTTGGCAGCACTTTGAAAACGCCAATCATCGCCTTTGCCCGTGCCCTTCGCCCCAGCCCGCCAAGCGGTGGAGTTGGCTTCGCCCGGATCAGCACATCATGGCGGACTGCAACTGGGCGCAGTGCGGCAATCGATTTTGCCAAAACAAGCGACTGGTTAAACCCCCGGCTCCACAGCCGCCAGCGGTGGAGAGGAACAGGGATCAGCATAGACGTGCCAGGATCAATGTGACGGACCATCGCCTTTGCCATCAACGCGGCCAAGCCAGTGCGCCGCCCATGTTTGAATTTCAGGATCATGTCCTTAGCAACGCCTTCGTAAATCGCGGCTGATCTGGCCCCGTTATGGCTTGGGCCTTGTTGCAGGCAAGGGGCGCAAACCATTGGCTCGTCCACTTCTGGTGATCCGCACAAAGCGCAGCCGCGCGCGGTAATGAACTGGATGGCTGACCAGCAGTTAAGGCAAAGCAAATCTGGATTGGGCACGATTTCACCGCAGCCCGCGCACCGCGGCGGCAAAGCAAAATCAAAAACAGGCCTGATCATGTTGATGATGACGCTCATTCGTCCTTGTTCCTTCTCTCAGCCTGTCGCACAAGCGCGCAAATGGAAATTCCTGAAACTTTTGATCGGATGGCACGCCGGGTCAGGCGGCACAAAGTCACCAACTCGCCGCTGGCTGATCGCTGGATAGTTGCGCGCATGGCCACTGAACTGTTGGCACGGTGGCAGGAAAGCCCGCCGGTTTCCGGGCCGGTCCTGATTATCGGCGACGACGCTGGCGTGATTGCCGCCGGTGACGCAAGCGCACTTTATTATGCCGATGCCTGCATTGGTGGCCGGATTGGCGAACAGTTGGTCATTTGCGATGAGGATCGGATTCCGTTCGCAGACAAGATTTTTGGCGTCATATTTTCAATTGGCATGATCGACAGCGTCAATGATGTGCCCGGATCGCTAATTCTTGCACGGCGCTGTTTGAAACCGGGGGGGTTGTTTTTGGGTGGGTTTCTGGGCGTTGGCACAGGGCAGACATTGCGATCAATTGTGCAAACCATTGACGGAGACAGCGCGCCACGTGTTCGCATGCATCCCCAAATTGACGTTCGCGCGGCAGGCGATTTGCTGGCGCGCGCACATTTCGTCAATAGCGTTGCAGATATGGAGACGATTGAGGCCAGCTACTCATCGTGGGACAAGCTGATTGCTGATATCAGGGCGAACAGCGGCGGCAACGCACTGGCGTCGCGATCTGCTGTCACGCGATCAAAAGCGATAGTTTGGCGCGACAGGTTTGACGCCCAAAAGTCCGAAAGCGGACGCGTGACTGAGACATTCTGCCCGGTCTACATGACAGGCACCGCCCCAAGCTAAGCTCGTCCCACGTCAAACGGGCCCAAGCGACTTACCCTCGACAGCATTTTGACAGTTAGACTTTGCCTGGCGACAACAACGGGCGGAGACTGCCGATAAAAGGGCCGTCGGCTGGTAGCATCTGCAACATCATAAGTTCATCTGCCGAAACCCAACGCACTTCACTCGCGTGAACAGCTTTGGCAAGGCCTGTCCATTTTCGGCAGACATACAGAAACAATATCAACTCGCGCTCGTCTTGCTGATGGCTGACAAAGGTCAAAGGCATAAAATGTGTGGGACAAGTCTCGATTGCCAATTCTTCAGCCAATTCGCGCGACAAGGCTGCCGTTAATCCTTCTCCCGCTTCGACTTTGCCGCCGGGAAATTCCCAAAGCCCTGCCATGGATTTTCCGGCTGGCCGCTTTTGCACCAGTATCCGACCGTCTTCATCAATAAGCGCAGCAGCGACCACCAGCAGCGGCAACTCACCAAATCTATCCATTTGTATCATCACAATTTGTTAACTTTGGCTCTGCTATTTTCAAACACGGATGAATTAGGGAAACCCGACGGGGGCTGCAATGTTGAAATTCTTACAAAAAATTAGGGTGAATGACCGCGGCGCGACTGCGGTAGAATATGGTTTGATCATTTCATTGATTGTCGTTGCCATGATCGCTTCGCTCAATGGCCTGTCAGCAAAGACGACGAGCATGTGGAACAATATTTCAACCACGGTTTTGGCCCATTAAAAGCGGAAGCCGCGTTAAGAGTTTCTCAACAATTTCACCCTAATCCGGCAAATGTTGTTTCGGAACAGATTTGAAACAACCGGGTAGTTGAAACGACATAACAGGAGACCAACATGACAAATTTTCGCAAGTTTTTGAAGAACAACAAGGGCGCAACGGCTATTGAATATGGCCTGATCGCAGCCCTTATCGCAGTTGCTGCTGTGACTGCAATGACATCGCTTGGCAGCAAGTTGGGTCAGACGTTCAACAACGTGAAGACCAAAATGAACTAATTTCTTCAATCGTTTTCGGGCGATTGGACAAATCTGAGGCGGCGGTGAGCAATCACCGCCGCCTTTTCTTATTGTTGATACACAACCAGCTTCACTCTGCTGCCAGAACGAGGGTTATCGCCTACTTTTATGGCATTGAGAACGCGAAACCGTTCGCTTTGCATCGTGTCATAGGCCATTCTCGCCGCCAGCTTTTCTGTCGTGTCACTGGACTTCACCGTGACAACGTCAATCCGGCGGGGACGAACTGCAGCAGCTTCCTGTAAGGTCATTCGCCGCACGCTTTGAAACAGACTGTCAAATGCGTTCCGGCTTGCGGACGGCGTTAACGCGAAAATGTGAAACGCTTGATCTCGCGCAAATTCATAGGCGTAGACCGTCACAATCATCGGCCCGGATTGGCCCGCGACTTCTGCCGTCCCGCGCGCGACTGGCAGGCCATTGACCGTGAGAGTGTCAATTGAAGAAGGAGCCAAAGTGACATTATTTTGCTTGCCGATGCCTGCAAAAATCTCATTGATATAGGCCCTCAAGTCACCAGAATAGGCAGAACCCGCAAAGGATGCTCGCCCGGATGACCCGGAAATTGTGACGGCCTGCGGGCTGTTCGACACTGCAAATCCCGCTGGAGCCGTGAATGTCAATTTCAGGTCCGGGTGACGGAAGATGCGGCCGTCAACGACGCCTTGTTTGGGATCGTCATCATAAAGCACACCGTCGAGCGCATTCAAAAATGCGTCCCTGTTCAAATTTTTTGATGTCGTCGGCGTGGCAGCTGCATTTTGCTGGGCACGCACGACGCGGCTGGCAGGATCAGGATGGGTGCTGGCCCACTGCGGCAGAGATTTTTCGTCGCGACCCTGAACACGCGCGTCAAGCGCAGTTTGCGCGGCCAGAGAGGCCAGCATTGTTGACGACGCTATCGGGTCGTAACCCGTCTTTGCGATATAAGACACGCCCAGATCATCAGCCTGATATTCCTGCGCACGCGAAAATCCCATCACCCAGCGCGTTGCCAATTGGCCGCCCAGTTGTTGACCGAGTTGAGCCCCCTGCCCGCCGCCGAGCAATCCACCCAAAATGGTAGCCCCCATGGCAGCCAGCCCGCCCATTTGCGCGCGTTTGCTGCGTTGGGCCGAATGGCGCGCAGCAACATGGCCAACTTCATGACCAAGAACTGACGCTAATTCAGCTTCATTGTTCATCAAGCCTAGCAACTGGCGCGTGACATAAACATAGCCGCCGGGAATGGCGAAGGCGTTGTTCACGGGACTGTTAATCAGGGTAATCGTAAAATCGCTTTGCGAATTGGACAGGCCAGATTGAACAGCCACCTTTTGCCCGACGCCGCGCACATAATTGGCTTGTGGTCCAGCATACGCACCGCCAAATTCGGCCAGGATTTCTTCGTGAGCCTTGGCACCAACTTGCTTGTCTTTGGCGGTCATAGGCTGGGCGACTGGCAGCCCCTCAGGCTTTTTCGCACTAATCGCAATCAGCGCGACACCGAGCAACAACGCATGCTTCTTCACGGCAATACCTTTCCGTTTTGTGGTTAATGATGTTTGCGCTTAGAGCGCGCCCATCGCAAGGAATTTCCGCCGCCGGTCTGCGCGCAGAGCCAGCGGAGAGAGCGGCGAAAGCTGAACCAGCATTTCGTCTATTGCATCACCAAGTGCATCCATCGCCGCTTCTGGAGCCCGATGCGCGCCGCCGACAGGCTCCTTAACGATCCGGTCAATCACACTGAGGCCCAGCAATTGATCTGCAGTAATCTGCATTGCGTCTGCCGCATCGGCTGCACGCTCGTTGGTTCGCCACAGGATTGACGCGCAGCCTTCAGGGGAAATAACGGAATAGACCGCATGTTCGAACATCAGCACGCGGTTGCCCGCTGCCAGTGCGATGGCACCGCCAGAACCGCCCTCACCCACAATAGCGGCCACCACTGGCACACTTAGGCCTAAACAAGCCTCTGTTGAACGGGCAATGGCTTCGGCCTGGCCGCGCTCTTCTGCCTGCACGCCCGGAAACGCGCCGGATGTGTCGACCAATGTAATGACTGGCAGCCCGAACCGATCGGCCAGATGCATCAGGCGAATGGCTTTGCGATAGCCTTCGGGCTTTCCCATTCCAAAATTATGGTGGAGGCGGCTTGCTGTGTCATCGCCTTTTTCATGGCCAATAACTATGACGCTACGGCCCCGAAAACTCGCCATCCCGCCCAATATCGCCTGATCATCAGCAAAGGCGCGGTCCCCGGCAAGGGGGACGAAATCCGGGAAAAGCCGCGCGACAAAATGTTTGAAATGTGGGCGATCAGGGTGACGGGCCACTTTCGTTTTTTGCCACGGGGTCAGCTTTGCATAAGTATCGGCAAGCAACTTGTCGGCTTTGCCACCTAATTTGGCAATTTCGCTGTCGATATTCGCGTCTGTGTCTTCTGAAGTTGTCCGCAAATCTTCGATCCGCGCTTTAAGTTCGGCAATCGGTTTTTCAAAGTCGAGATAATTTTCCATGGGGAAAGCGGTTAAGCCCGCGAAAGGGGTGCGTCAACGAGCGGGTGCGTGCGATTGACCAGATCAACCAGCCGCTGGCTATCGACATGAGTATAAATTTCGGTGGTCGCGATATCAGCATGGCCCAGCATCATTTGCAGCGCGCGCAGATCAGCACCGCCTTCCAGCATGTGAGTTGCAAACGCGTGCCGCAGGACGTGCGGGCTCACCCGCTCTGGCGGAATTCCTGCCGCCGCTGCCAATGCGCGGATCACCTGGAACAGACGAACCCGGCTGAGATATGATTTGCCAGATGGAAACATCCACAGACTTCCGCCTGCGCGCAGCGGTAGCCACATAGAAAGTGCAGCGCGCGCCCGATCAGACAGCGGCACAAGGCGCTCCTTATCACCCTTTCCGCGCACAATCAGAAACGGACGATCCGGTGAAAAGGCCCGCAAAGGCAAAGAAACAAGCTCAGTCGCGCGCAAGCCAGACCCGTAAAGCAGTTCGAGCAACGCTGTCATCCTCACATGCGCTATGTCTCCACCCGGCAGCAAGACGACCGCTTCAAATAGCTTTGCCATATCAGATTGCGAAAGGACTTTTGGGAGCACCCGACGCGCCGATACGCGCGGAAGCGCGTCAGACGGATTGTCAGTGCGCAACCGCTCATCTTCCAGAAACCCAAAAAATCGCCGCAGAGTGGCCGATTTCCGTGCCACTGAGGTTCGCGCCAACGTATCCCAGGTTGCGGCGAGCGATTGAAGTTGTGCGCCCCCGGCCTCTCCAAGTTTGCCGTCAAGCGCCTTTGACGAACTGCGCAAGTCTGACTGATACGCGCTAAGCGTGTTGGCAGAGGCGCCGATTTCGGCCGCCATCATTTCCAGAAAGCGGTCGATCAGCCCGTGATCATTTGCCAGCACGGCGCGTCAGCTACGCGACAAGGCTTCTGCAGCGATCATCCGCGCTTCACCGTCCATGCCAACCCGGCGGTAAGCCGCAATGACATGATAAAGTGATGCAGGTGAAACGTCGGCCCAGCGGTCTGCCTGAAGCCCCAAAGCCGCCAGTACCGCCACAGTCGCAGGTTCGTTGGCTTTCGCCGCGCGGTCAATGGCGTTCGTCCAGGCCGATTGCCGCCCAATAGGCACATCCATATCTTGGGCAAGCGCATTGGCGGCATCCGGCGTCAAGCGCCCCAGCCCGGCCAAGCCCGCAAGGAAAAATTGAGCGCGTTTTCCACTTGTCCCATCGTCAAGCCCGCTTACTGAAGACGAAGGCAAGATGGCTAGTTTTTGGGGACTTCCCACGGCAAGCAGCGCCCAAGCGAGACTGCCCACATCACTCTGTTTGGCCCAGCGCGCAGCCTGAACATCCAGTCCAGCTGACATCATCGCGACCATAAGAGCGTCGACAGTATCACTGGCTTCACTGCTCACTGGCAGCATTGCTGCCGCACGCGCCACTGCAATCATATGCGCGTATGTGCGATAAGGGCTTGCGTCTTCCGCAGCCCAAAGCGTGCCAATTGCCTCGGCCTTTACCGCTGCCGATGCGCCGGCAAAAGCAGTGCTGATGGCACCAACCGGCTCTGGGTCAACGCGACCCGCCTGTTCCGCCTCATCAGAGACTTGCGCATAATGATCAGCGAGCGCCGCACTTGAAAACACCCCAAGCGCTGCTGCAATCTCTGCATCCCCCATCCGGTCTTCGGCACTGAGCAGTGCTGCCCGAGACCGCCAGGCGCGCACTTGGGGCCCAACAGAAGCCATTAACGGATCAGGAATTTTGATTGCAGTCGCCGTTGCAAGACCAAACCGCCACGCGGTCAGTTGTGTCACGCCGTCCCACTCAACCTTGACCGAACGGCGGGCATTACTGGCCGCGCCAACCACTTTTTCGGCCAGCAGCACATCAATGTTGCCCGCCTTGCCTTTATCCCGCGCCTGATCAACCAATGCACCTGCCAGCGACGTTTCCCCGGAAAAAGCAGAACAAATCGCACGCGACAGCATCCAGCTGCCATCTTTACCCGCCAAAGGGTGCCCTTCTGCTGCTGGGCACATGCCAGCAGGATCGGCATTGGCCAGTGCTGATTGCTGCGCAACAGACTTGGCCCATAGCGTATATTGATCAGGATCAACGGCCTGAACCAGCATCCGCGCTGCATCCGCCTCTCCCATGCGCAACAACAACCATGCGCGGTCAGCGGCAAAATCTGCGCCATTGATGGCGCGCGGTGTATCCGCTTGCGTCAGCAGAGCGCGCCGCAGCGTGATTGAGGCCCAGCGGGAAGCGATCGGAGCCTCCACCTTTCCCATCAAGTAAGACAGATAAGGACCCACGGAGGTTCCAAAAGCGGCTGCCCCCATATCACCGTCATCGCCTGTAAGAATGCCGACGCGACTTATTGATCGCCTTGATAGAGCCGGCAAATCTGGCAAAATGGCTGGTGTCGTGAGCGCGCCGTTGGCATCACTTTCTGTCGTGGGGTCAACCCCCGCGACCAACGCACCGCCATCAACAGGCGGCAAACGCGATCCGGATGCGACTGACGCGTCAGGCCGCAGCTGGGCTGGATCAGGATCATCAAGCCGAGGCGTGTTATCTGAATTACGCGGCGGTGGCGGAGCAGGTTTGGCGTCTTCTACCGGGTCACCAAATCCAGGTGGAAGAATCGATTCGGGCTTGTCTTGGCCAATGACCGGTATGGCGACGGCCAAAATTGCTGCGCCGACTAACCAGCGCGCCTGCAAGCGATTAACGAAGCGCACTTGGATCCACCGGTTTTTCAACGCGCACCAACGCCTGTTCGCCAACGCGGCTTTGCAAGACATAAAGCAGCCCAAAAATAATAGCGATGGCCAGTGCTGCTTTGATCAATTTTGACATAATGAAGCCTGTAACCCCTCAGATGAGTTCCTTTTGCCCCAAGCGGGTGGCCTGTGTATAGCCCCCGCGTCATGGAACAGCCACATTCCTTTTTCCCGCGCCGATTTGACCGCCCGATTGCACTGGTCGGCTTGATGGGTGTTGGCAAATCTACGATAGGCCGCAGATTGGCCATGCGTTTGCATCTCGACTTTGTTGATGCCGATACAGAGATTGAGACAGCAGCAGGGCTTTCCATCGCTGAGATATTTGACCGCTTTGGCGAAGACCATTTTCGTGACGGTGAACGGCGGGTGATTGCACGGCTGTTTGATGGGCGAGCAAAAGTTATTGCAACTGGCGGCGGCGCATTCATGAATGAAAATACGCGGTCCTTGATGCTGGAAAAGGCCGTGACCGTTTGGATCAACGCCGACGTTGCAACGCTCACCGAACGAGTGGTTCGCAAAGACAACCGGCCGTTGCTGCGCGGTAAAGATGTGGCCCAGGTTCTCCGCGATCTGGCGGCTGTCCGCAATCCCATCTACGCGCTGGCCCCCATTCACGTCACCAGTCAAATCACACCGCACGACGCCACTGTCGACGCCATATTGAAGGCCTTGCCATGATCATAGTTCCCGTCGGCCTTGGGCAGCGCAGTTATGACATTTTGATCGGGTGCGATTTAATCGACGATGCTGCGCGTCATGTTGCGCCATTTTGCACAGGCAGCAGTGTGATCGTCGTGACTGACGCCAACGTGCACGCGGCACTGGGCGCAAGATTTGCCGCTGGCTTGGCACGCGGCGGCCTAACGCCAGATTTCATCATTCTGCCTGCTGGGGAAGACACGAAAAGCTGGGGGCATCTGTCTGCGCTTGTCGACGATTTGCTGGCACGTGGGGTTGAACGATCAACGTCGATCATTGCGCTTGGCGGCGGCGTGATTGGTGATCTGGTCGGGTTTGCTGCCTCGATCCTCAAACGCGGGTGCCGCTTCATTCAAGTGCCAACGACTTTACTTTCCCAGGTCGATTCGTCTGTTGGTGGCAAGACAGCAATCAACACAGCGGCTGGCAAAAACCTGGTGGGGGCCTTTCACCAACCTGCACTGGTGCTGATTGACCCTTCAGTTCTCGACACGCTGCCGATCCGCGAAGTGAAGGCAGGCTACGGCGAAATCGTCAAATACGGACTGCTCGGCGATTTTGCTTTTTACGAATGGTGCGAAACCCATGCATCAGCGCTACTCAGCGGAGAGCGGAGCACGCAAATCAAAGCCATCGAAACCAGCGTCAGGGCCAAGGCGGCAATTGTTGAAGCCGATGAGCGCGAAACCGAAGACAAGCGCGCGCTGCTTAACCTCGGCCATACATTCGGCCATGCTTTGGAAGCAGAAATGGGCTTTTCAGACCAATTGCTCCACGGTGAAGGCGTGGCGGCGGGCATGGCCCTCGCCTTTCGCTTTTCCGCTTCACAAGGGCTGTGTTCAGCTCAGGATGCTGCGCGAGTGACCGCGCATTTGAAGGCTGTGGGCCTGCCCTACGGACTGGCCTCTGCCGGAGTCTCATCAACAGGCGCAACGCTTGTCGAACATATGATGCATGACAAGAAAATGTCAGGCGGCGTGTTGCCGTTCATCCTGCCGCGCAGCATTGGCGACGCTTATGTAGACCGTGCAATCCAGACAGCGGACGTAGCCGCATTTCTCGATTCAGACTCGGCGGCTTGAAAAGGCAAACCACAACCAGCCGCCGATCATCAGCGCGCCGCCAATAGGGGTGACTGCGCCCAACCATCGGGGCAATCCAAGCGCCATCAGGTAGAGCGTGCCTGCGAAAATCCCACCGCCGCTGATGAGTGCCCAGGCGGACCGGGGTGCTTTATCCATGATCACCAGAGCTCCGACAGCGTGAATAAGCTGATAGAATGCCCCCGTTTTCAGCCATTCCGCTGCCTGAGGCGAAGCGCCGTGTGCGCCAAACGCGCCCGCCGCAATTGCCGTTGCAGCACACAGAGCCGCCACGATGCGGATCACGCGGCACCTCCGGGGCGATAAAAAATCTCTTTGAGAGCATGAAGATCGCCAGTGTCAATTTGCGCTGCCAGCCGCTTTTGATCACGGCTGCGGAAATCAGCTTCAACGCCGCTGATATCCTCTTTACTTGCACCAATGGCCACAAGCGCCTCAAGCCCCATGCGCACAGCGGATTCGTACACTTCGCGGATCACGCGCCCTTCGCCAAGGTCATTGAAGGCCATCAACTGCCTCCGGTCAAAGGCGCGCACAAAAATGGCGGCATCTGGGAAACTGTGGATGATGGCCTCCAGATCCTTAGGCGCGAAATCCTTGTCATCCTGGCAGAACAGGATGAGCTGCGCGTTCGCCGCACCCGCCTTATGCAGCAGGTCAACTCGCCTGCCATCGCCATACCAGACTTTCGCCCCGAACGTGCCTGATATCTCAATCTGCGCAGGCTTGATGTCTACCATGGTGACGGACACGCCGTACCCCATCAGCATTTGCGATACCGCCTGCCCAAAGCGGCCAAAGCCGACCACTATAGCATTGGCGCGGGGCGCAAACTCGGGCCCGTCTGGCATTTCGGCCTCGTGCGCCTCGCTCTGTTCATAGCGTTCCGCCGCCATCAGCAGGAACGGCGTGGTTGCCATGGATATAGTAACGACAGCGCCGAACAGGCTTGCTGCTTGCGGTTCGATCAGCAGTGCGGCTTGGGCCTGCCCAAACAACACAAAGCCAAATTCGCCCCCTTGGCTGAGCAAAAGCCCAAGCCCAATTGCCTGTCGCCACGGCGTGCCAAACCAGCGAGCAAGCAGCGCGATGATGCCGAACTTCACAACGACTACTGCGGCGGCCATGCCAAAAACGAACAGCGGATTGGCGATGATCGCATATAAATCCAGCACCATGCCGACAGCCATAAAAAACAGGCCCAACAGGATCGAACGAAACGGTTCAATATCAGCCTCAATCTCATGCCGGTAGGGCGAATCGGCCAGCATGACCCCAGCAACGAACGCGCCGAGCGCCGTCGACAAGTGAAGTGAATGCATCAACGCGGAACTGGCAAAGACCGTGAACAGCCCCACACCCACGAACAACTCCCGCTCCCCCAATCGACCGACAAGGCGCAGGATGGGGTTGAGAATGTAACGCCCGGCAAGAACAAGACCAATAATCGCACCCACCGTGTAGAGACCCAACTGCCAACCCGGTGGCGCAGACAAATCCTCCGGCGCGCGCGACAATGCTGCAATGATCGTGATCAGCGGCACAATTGCCAGATCCTGAAACAGCAGAACGGAAAAGGCGCGTTCGCCAATGGGAGAATTGATGCGGCCCGATGATTTAAGGCTAGGCAGCACTTGCGCTGTTGAACTGAGCGCCAGTGGCAGGCCAAGGGCAAGTGCTGCACCCCAGGTAAAGCCAGCAAAAATCATGATCACGCCGCACAGCGTCAGCCCGCAAATCGTCACTTGAAGCAGGCCTAGGCCAAAAATATCCCGCTTCAGCCGCCACAGACGCGCCGGGTTCAGCTCCAGCCCGACTAGGAACAGCAGCAACGCAATGCCCAGTTCGGCAATCGCCAGTTTCGATTCGCCGCCGCCAACGATGCCAAGGCCAGATGGCCCGATGATTGCCCCAGCAACAAGATAGCCCAGCACCGCGCCAAGCCCGAACCGGCGGAACAGCATCACACAACCCAAACCAGCGGCAAGAAGTATCGTGCCTTCGGTAAGGACGGAACCGCCCATCAATCTGCCGTTTGTTTCAAAGCTTGAGCGTACTTTGCGGCCTGAACAGCAGCTTCAAACGGAAGCAATATTGCGGGATGGCGCGCGCTTAGGCGGCGGGCTGGTTCGAATACCGATAAGCCTGGCCAGTTTCCGGGGGTTTCGGTTGCGCCGGAAAGCCAATCCTGGAGCTGGTCTTTTGCTGCCTCCACTGCTGCGGCTGTTTGTCCGGTGATGTGACGGCCCAACAATGTGGCACTGGCCTGGCCCAATGCGCAGGCCTTTACCTCTTGACCGACGGCGCTAATCCGCCCTGACGCTTCAACAACGATGTCGACGGTGATCGCACTGCCGCACACAGGCGAACGTTTTTCTGCACTGGCGCCGGGTTTGGCGAGGCGCGGGAATTCAAATGTCGATGCCGCAAGCCTTAAGATATCGGTTGTGTAAAGCGCGCTGCTCATGACGCGGGACGATCCGCAGTGCCACCGCTCCGGTGTTCGCCTACATATGTGATCATCGCGCCTGACGTGGCGTTGAGCAAAGCATAGGTCTTTGACGTTGTCATCCACTCGGGCCGCTGCTTGGGCCCGCCGTAGATCGTATCATAGACCAGCGTGACAAGTGTGAAGACCAGAGTGGCCCCGACCAGTCCCTTCACCAACCCAAAACCAAGCCCCAAGATGCGGTCGAAACCGCCAACAACCGATGTTTTTGTCTTTTGCCCGATGGACCGCGCGGCATAGCGCACCCCAAGGAATGTCAAGCCAGACACCAGCGCAAACGCAAGCATGGACGCTCCGCTCTCCGTTCCCACCGACGATGCCAGCATCCTGGCGACTGGTGCATGAAACAGTTTTACCGCCATTACTGCGACCAGCCAAGCCGCAAGTGATAAGGCCTCCGTTACAAAGCCGCGTTGAAGACCAAGCAAGCCCGCGCCACCGGCGAGCAAAAGTGTGAGGATATCGAGAGCTGTCATTCCCCGGTAATAGTCTGGGCAGCCGTGCGCGCAAGATTTTACGTCACCGGCGGTTCTTTCGTCGCTGATCATGAGCAAGCTTGCAACTCAGTGATGCGCTGTCGTATGCCAGTCAGGTATCATGCCGGAGAAAATCAATGACCCTTACCGTCCACCATTTGAACAACAGCCGGTCTCAGCGCGTGTTGTGGCTCCTTGAGGAATTAGGTGTCGATTATACCATTCAGCATCACCAGCGCGATGCCGTCACTAATCTTGCGCCGCCTGAACTGCTGGCCATTCATCCGCTCGGCAAATCACCGATGCTCGACGACAATGGCATGGTGATCATCGAATCGGCGGCGATCTGCGAATATCTGTGCGAGCGCCACGGCGGCGCGCATCTGGTTCCCGCGCGCGGAACCGCAAACCATGTCCGCTATTTGGAATGGATGCATTTTGCCGAAGGCTCGGCCATGACACCTATCCTGCTGAACCTCTACACCAGCCGCTTGGGCGACGCCGCGGCCCCTCTCCACCCGCGCATCAACGAACAACTCGAAAGCCATTTCGCATTTATGGAGGCCAGCTTGAACGACAGCGGCCATTTTGTCGGAAACAGCCTCACCGCAGCCGACATCATAATGAGCTTTCCCGCAGAAATCGCCGTCATGCAAGGCCTCGCGGCCAACAAGCCCAAACTCACCGCCTTCGTGGCATGGTGCCACGCACAACCGGCTTGGAAAGCCGCGCGCGAAAAGGGTGGGGCCTATTACGGGTATTGAACTGGGGTCGTCGCACTTCGTTCTGAGACTTCACGCCGTGCTAACATCCGTCACACCGAGCCAGGAGCCGGGGTGACGGTAAGTGGCCGTTGACGAATGTCAGTCTCCGATGAGTTTTCTGCAGTTCGCAGGTTAAATCGTTGCCCCTACACCTGCCGTCACCCCGTGCTTGACACGGGGCTTGGCTTTTCTACGCCGCCATCGTCAGGAAACCACTCGTCCCATAGATCGCGCCAGTCAGGATTATCCGCTTCGGTCAGAGCAAATTTCCATTCGCGTTTCCATTTTTTGACAAGCTTTTCGCGCGCAATGGCTGGCTCGATCTCCTCACACCGTTCGGCATAAACAAGCCACGTCTTGCCGAAATCCGCGACGTGTTTCGAGCCTTTGCCCTCGCGATGCTGCTGGACACGTCGCACCAGATCGGATGTAATGCCAACATACATGCCGCCACGATAGCGATTAGCCATGATGTAAACCCGCCCGCCCTTTGCCATGGCGCCTTGGCTAACAGCTGTGGAGCAAAAGAAAAGTCAAGCCCCGCGTCAAGCACGGGGTGACGTGGTTGGGACTGTCCGTTTATGGTCTGATTTCAAGAAAGGCTGACAGTCCGCTCCCCCCAACATTCCGGGTACCCCACTTCCCCGACTATAAACGTCCTGCTTGTCACTCTTTGCGCGCTCGCCTAAGCGCATCAGGATGACTTCAACCAATGATATTCGCCGATCCTTCATCAATTATTTCGGCCAGGCCGGGCATGAACGCGTCGCGTCTGCGCCGCTTGTGCCGCAGAATGATCCCACGCTCATGTTCGTTAATGCGGGCATGGTGCCGTTCAAGAATGTCTTCACGGGCCTGGAAACGCAGCCTTATAACCGGGCGGTTTCCAGCCAGAAATGCGTGCGCGCGGGCGGCAAGCATAATGACCTAGATAATGTCGGTTACACCGCGCGCCATCACACATTTTTTGAGATGCTCGGTAATTTTTCGTTCGGTGATTATTTCAAGGAACAAGCGATTGTTCACGCCTGGACGTTGCTGACCAAGGAATGGGGTCTGTCTCCAGACAGGCTTACGACAACGGTCTACCACACTGATGATGAGGCCTTTAACCTGTGGAAAAAGGTTGCAGGCCTGCCCGACGACCGGATCATCCGCATTCCAACATCCGATAATTTCTGGTCGATGGGCGACACGGGGCCGTGTGGGCCGTGCAGTGAGATTTTCTATGATCACGGCGATCACATCTTCGGCGGCCCTCCCGGAAGCCCGACCGAGGACGGCGACCGGTTCGTTGAAATCTGGAACCTCGTCTTCATGCAGTTTGACCAAGCCGCCGACGGCACGCGGTCAGACTTGCCTCGTCCCAGCATCGATACGGGCATGGGGCTGGAGCGCATTTCCGCTGTGATGCAAGGCGTGCACGACAATTATGACACGGACACGTTCAAGGCGTTGATTGCGGAGTCCGGTGAACTGACCAAGACCGCGACGACAGGCTATACCCAAGCATCGCACCGCGTAATTGCTGATCACCTGCGCACATCAGGATTTCTGGTTGCAGACGGGGTGCTGCCCGCAAACGAAGGGCGCGGCTATGTGTTGCGCCGGATCATGCGCCGCGCGATGCGACATGCGCATTTGCTGGGTGCGAAGGAGCCTTTGATGCACCGCCTTGTTCCCGCCCTGGTTGCTGAAATGGGCGGGGCCTATCCCGAGCTTGTTCGCGCGCAGGCCGCGATTGAAGCAACATTGGTGCAGGAGGAAACCCAGTTTCGCCGCACGCTTCAAAACGGGCTGAAGCTGCTTGACGAAGCGACTGCTGGTATGACCACGGGTGAGACTTTACCGGGCGATGTTGCCTTCAAACTCTATGATACTTACGGTTTTCCCTATGACCTGACTGAAGACGCGCTGCGAGTAAACGGCCTGACGGTTGACCGCGCAGGCTTTGATGCTGGCATGGCCCAGCAAAAGGCCATGGCGCGCGCGGCGTGGAAAGGCTCTGGCGCGAAGGCATCGGATGATGTCTGGTTCGACATTGCCGAACGCGAAGGATCAACCGAGTTCATCGGCTACGGCGCGACGCAAGGCGACGGCCAGGTTGTCGCCATTTTGGTCGACGGGGTCGAGCTTGTTGCTCCCGCCACAGTTACTGCACCTGCGCCCCTCACGCTACTGACCAATCAAACGCCTTTCTACGGTGAAAGCGGCGGGCAAAATGGTGATGCGGGGACGGTAACAGGTGACCGCGGCTTGCTGGCTGTGGTCACAGATACTGCAAAGCCGCTGGGGCGATTGCATGCCCATCAAGTCACGCTGGAAAGCGGCAGCATCAGCGTTGGCGATACCGTTCACTTGTCGGTTGACGTGGCGCGGCGGAACCGGATCCGGGCCAATCATTCTGCCACCCATCTGCTTCATTCGGCACTGCGCAACACGCTGGGCGGCCATGTGACACAAAAGGGCAGCATGGTGGCTGAGGATCGTCTTCGGTTTGATTTCTCACACAATCATGCTCTGTCCCCAGCTGACATCGCGGCCATTGAAGCCGAAGTGAACGCCGAAATTCGCGGCAACCAGCCCGTATCGACGCGGCTTATGACACCCGAAGATGCCGTTGCAGCAGGTGCGCTTGCTCTGTTTGGTGAGAAATACGGTGATGAAGTCCGCGTCCTCACGATGGGGCCAAAGGCAAGCGCGCGAGCCTATTCTGTTGAGCTATGTGGCGGAACACATGTTGCGGCACTGGGCGATATTGCCCTGTTCAAGATTATTTCGGAAGGTGCAGTCGCCAGCGGCATCCGCCGGGTAGAGGCGATGACTGGCGAAGCAGCGCGGCTCTGGCTCACAGGCCGTGAGGACAAGCTGAAAGACGTCGCTGCGTCGCTAAAAACCAGCCCTGACGACGTGCCTGCCCGGGTTGCCGCTTTGTCAGAAAACGTGCGCAAGCTTGAGAAGGATCTGGCCGAGGCAAAGAAAGCATTGGCGCTGGGCGGTAGCGCAGGCGGCAGCGCATCAGAACCCGAGGATGTGGGCGGCTCCAAATTCCTGGGCCAGATTTTCGAAGGTTTGGATCCAAAGGACCTGCGCGGCCTCATCAACGATGCAAAGGCTCGTTTGGGCGAAGGTGTAGCTGCTGTGGTGACTGTGAATGACGGTAAAGCATCCGTGGCCGTCGGCGTCACCGAGGGGCTGTTTGCGCGGTTCGATTCCGTGGCGTTGGTCAGGATAGCTGTCGCAGCGCTCGGTGGGCAAGGAGGCGGTGGCAGGCCTGACATGGCGCAAGGCGGCGGCCCGAATGGCGCGGATGCTGCGGCGGCACTGGAGGCTATCCGGCTCGCCCTCTCAGCTTAGACCGCAGCGGCCCAAGTCGGGGTTCTTCATCCAGATTGCCGGCATCGCGGATGACAGCGCGCAGCTCATCACGCTTTTCATGGATCGACGCAATCACTGGCCCCATTGCAATGCCGAGATCTACAAGGACTGCCTCTGACAATTGCAAGGAGCTTTCCAGTGTTTCGGGCACTGCATCCGTTGCGCCGGCGCGGTAAAGTTCAGCTGCGTGATCGATGTCGCGCGCGCGGACGACTATTGTCAAATCGGGGAAGCGTTTGCGCAGGTCAGTTGTCAGTCGTACGGCCTGCACCTTGTCGTCCATGGTCATGACCACAGCCGTTGCGATTTCGGGATGGAGCATATCAAGCGTTGCGCGTCGTCCCGCGTCACCAAACCGCACTGGCCTTCCCTCTCGCCGCGCCAGCGTCACAATATCGACATCATTTTCAATTGCGATATAGGGCCGCCCGTGCACGTCAAGCATTTCTGCCACCAATCGCCCAACTCGCCCATAGCCAATCACGATGGTGCGTGGTTGCATATCAAGCGGCGAATCAGCAAATTTCGCACCCCCCTGCCGCCATTCAATCCGCCGCGCCATACTGTGGCCGACGCGTGCGAGCAGTGGCGTGATGGTGAGTCCCAGCGCTGTCACGACTGTCCAGAAAGCGGCCGCATCTGCGCCAATCAAACCCGCCGTTGCGGCAGCTGTAAGAACGATCAACGTCGTCTCAGACGGGCTGGCCATCAAAACACCGGTTTCTGTGGCTACGCCGCTGGATATGCCGCCTAAGCGTAGCAAGCCAGTGGTCACAATGACTTTGATCATCACGACGGCTGTGACTGCCAGAACAACCTCGTCCCAGCGCGCAGCGATCATCGCGAGGTCTAAACTCATCCCCACGCTGATAAGGAATATCCCCAGCGCCAGGCCCTTGAAGGGGAGGATCATTGCTTCAACCTCCATCACATATTTGGTTTCAGCAATCAGCAATCCTGCGACCAACGCCCCGACGATGGGCGATAGGCCAATGACGCCTGTGGCAAAACTCGCGAGGATCACCACCAGCAAGCTTGCCGCCAAGAAGAGCTCCGGGCTTTTTGTTCGCGCTGCCTGGGCAAATAGTGGCGGGAGAATATAGGGCCCAAGGACAAGCATCGCGCCGACAATGAGGATGCCCAGCCCGGCTGTTTGCGCTAAGTCTCCCAGCCCTAATCCGCCAGACCCTGCCGATAGCACGCCGAGCAAAAAGATGATCGGCACCAGCGCCAAATCTTCAAATAACAGCATGGCCAGCGCAAGTTTACCAACGGGGCTCGTGGTGCCAGCGATGGGCAGAACCAATGCAGTGGATGAAAGAGAAAGCGCAAGGCCAAGCCCCAAAGCGACCGGAGGCGCTTCACCAACGGCAATGAGTGCTGCTGCAATCAGCACACTTGCCCCAACAAGTTCGGAAGCCCCGAACCCCACCAGCCGCTTTCGCATGGCCCAGAGCCTCCCGAATGAAAGCTCAAGGCCAATGGAAAACAGCAGCAGGATGATGCCAAGCTCTGCAAACGGAGCCATGCCTTTCGGGTCAGAAATCGTGACCCAGAACAACCAAGGATGATCACCAACCAAAGTGCCCAAGCCAAATGGCCCCACAAGGATGCCGACAAGGATGAAACCGATGACAGGCGTAACCCGGAACCGCGCAAATGCCGGAATGACAAGCCCCGCACTGCCAAGGATGACCAGCGTGTCACTGAAACCAGGGGAATAAAACTCAAGCGCCATTGAGCACGCCTAAGTGGTAAGGGGGGATGAAGCGAACCGTGATCCACTCCACCCGCGCCACCATATCAGGCCCAGTTGGCCATTTCTGTTTCCAGATTTTCGCGTATTGACTCGAAGAACGCCTCAGTCGTTTGCCACGGTTGGTCAGAACCAATGAGTATCGCCAAATCCTTGGTCATCTTTCCGCTTTCAACGGTCTTGATGCACACGCGCTCCAGCACTTCGGCAAAGCGCGTAACATCAGGCGTGTTGTCAAACTTGCCCCGGAATTTGAGGCCACCAGTCCATGCAAAGATCGATGCAATGGGGTTCGTGGACGTGGCTTTGCCCTGCTGATGCATCCGGTAATGGCGCGTCACCGTGCCGTGCGCCGCTTCGGCCTCCACTGTCTTCCCATCAGGCGATAGCAGAACGGACGTCATCAGGCCCAGCGAACCGAACCCTTGCGCGACTTGATCTGACTGCACATCGCCATCATAATTCTTGCACGCCCAGACGAACTTGCCTGACCATTTGAGCGCTGAGGCCACCATGTCATCAATCAGGCGATGCTCATATACAATGTTGGCTTCGGCGAATTTGGTTTCAAATTCAGCCGCAAAAACTTCAGCAAACAAGTCTTTGAAGCGCCCATCATAGGCCTTCAAAATCGTATTTTTGGTTGAAAGATAAAGCGGCCACCCGCGGTCAAGCGCGTAATTCATGCTGGCGCGCGCGAAATCGCGGATCGAATCGTCAAGGTTATACATGCCCATCGCGACGCCCGCTGACGGGAAGTCGAACACTTCCTCTTCAATCCGCGCGCCGTCTGTGCCTTCCCAGATCATTTTCAGCTTGCCGGGGCCCGGCACTAAAAAATCTGTTGCCTTATATTGGTCACCAAAGGCGTGGCGGCCAACCACGATGGGGTCCGTCCAGCCGGGGATCAAGCGGGGCACGTTGCGGATCACAATAGGTTCGCGGAACACAACACCGCCCAAGATATTGCGAATTGTGCCATTGGGCGATTTCCACATTTTTTTGAGTTTGAATTCCTCAACCCGCGCTTCGTCCGGCGTGATTGTCGCGCATTTTACGCCGACGCCATATTGTTTGATTGCGTGCGCGCAGTCGATGGTGATCTGGTCATTGGTTTCATCACGCTTTTCAACGGACAGATCATAATATTTCAGATCAATGTCGAGATAGGGAAGGATCAGCTTTTCGCGGATCCATTGCCAAATGATTCGAGTCATTTCATCGCCGTCCATCTCAACAACGGGTGTTTTCACCTTGATCTTGGCCATGTTCGGGTCTTTCCTCGTGTTCTTTTGTGTTGCCAATGCTCTAGGGGCTGAAATCGTCGCGATCAACCTTGCTGGTTGTCAGTTTCGGCTCATCGGCCTAAAGCAACGTTATGGGCGCACTTAACACGAACGACGCCGGGGCTCCCCCGGTGAAATGGCAATGGCCATCCATCCATCCCGAAGGCCGCAAATTCGCACTGATTGCAGCGGCCATCACAGCTTTCTTCGCCGTCATGGCGTGGGAGACATTGGCTTGGCCAATGGCCGGCGTTACGATTTGGGTGCTCGCGTTTTTCCGCGATCCCATCCGGAGTGTGCCGCAAGGGGACCAATATATCATCGCGCCTGCTGACGGGCTGATCACGCTGATCGTGCAAGTGCCGCCACCACCAGAGCTTGCTGGCGAAGCAGGGCTCGGCGAGGCCGTGATGACACGCGTTTCCATTTTCATGAGCGTGTTTGATGTTCACATCAACCGCGCCCCTATTGCCGGAACGATCAAGCAAGTCGTCTATATCGCCGGAAAATTTGTGAATGCTGACCTTGATAAGGCAAGCGAAGATAATGAGCGGCAGCATATATTGGTGGAACGTCAAGACGGCGTCCGCATCGGATTTACGCAAATCGCCGGCCTGATCGCCCGCCGGATCGTCCCGTTTGTCAAACCAGGCGATATGGTTGCAGCGGGCCAGCGGGTCGGGCTCATTCGCTTTGGCAGTCGTGTGGATGTTTATTTGCCGGTCGGCACATCCCCCAAAGTGGCGCTTGGCCAGCGCACAACATCTGGCGAAACCATCCTTGGCATCATTGGGGATAGCAGCAGTGTTCATGCTGGGCCGCAATGACTGATCCAGTCCGCGTTGGCAGCGCGGGACGAAAGCGCGGCATTCCTTTGCGCACGATCGCTCCGAACGCCGTCACGGCACTGGCCCTATGCGCTGGACTGACTGCCATCCGCTTTGGCATTGCAGGGGAATGGGACAAAGCAGTTATTGCGACGATTATTGCCGGTGTGCTGGACGGCGTTGACGGCCGCATCGCGCGGATGCTGAACGGAGCAAGCCGGTTTGGCGCGGAATTAGATTCCCTGTCAGATGTTATTGCTTTTGGTGTTTCACCCGCGCTCGTGATGTATCTTTGGTCGCTTCAAACCATCCCGAGATATGGCTGGTTGTTCGCGTTGGCCTTTGCGCTCTGTGCTGCACTTCGGCTAGCGCGGTTTAACGCGGCCATTGATGTGGAGGAACAGCCACACAAATCTGCAGGCTTCCTCACTGGCGTTCCCGCCCCGGTCGGCGCCGCACTAGCCCTACTGCCGCTTTACATCTGGCTTGAGACTGGCGTCGAATGGGCACGCAACCCAGTAATGGTCGCACCGTGGATGGCCCTCGTCGCTTTCCTCATGATCTCCAACATCGCGACTTACAGCTGGGGGTCAGTTCGTCCTAAAAGTTCTGTACGGCTTGAGGTTATTGGCCTTTTTGCTTTGATTGGCGCGGCTATTTTTTCCGTACCGTGGATCGTGTTAAGCGTCATTTGCCTGATTTACGCCTTCATGATCCCATTTAGCATCCGCAGCTATGCGAAGATCAAGAGGCCAAAGCCAGCGGCGTCACCTCAGTCAGAATAATTGCATGTCCTGCCATTTTTGATCTGATTGATGTTGATCTGATTGATGTTGATCCGAACGGCGTGGCGCTGATGCCGTACACCGCACCTTCAGTCTGACGTGGCAGCCCCTTGAGCGCCAAGATCATCTGGACTCGATAAGTGGCAAAGGTCGCAACCATCACGCCTATGGCAGAAAATAAAATCACAACTGACATCAGAACTGAAACGATTTGCATCGCGAATCTCCTTATGTTCTGATATATGTTCTATCCATGTTCTAATGTCAATGGGCGTTTTGGTTTTGTTCTTTTTGGCTAGGCAGCTGCCATGGAACGCGGTCCTAGCCCGAAATGGCGTAAGCAATGGCCTCCAGATTTCCAAACAAAACCGCTGCGCTCGCTGCGGCTTGTGCCTTAGGTTTGGCGTGATAAGCCACGCCCAGGCCCGCTGCTTCAATCATCGGAATGTCATTCGCACCATCGCCCACGGCAATACTATCCTCCGCCATCCAGCCTTTTTCGGCAAGAACCGAGAGCAAAGTCGCTTTCTTCGTCTCCGCCCCCACAATGTCGCCTCCGACAGTGCCGTTCAACACCCCGGCTGTGAACCCAAGTCGGTTGGCGATCACCCGGTCGAAGCCGAGCATTTTTCCCACCGGCTCCGCAAAATGGGTGAACCCGCCAGATACGAGCACAGCCATGCCGCCACTGGCATGCACTGCATCAACCAGCCTTTTTCCGCCCGGCATAAACTTCACACGGTCAGCCAGGCACTGCGCGACGACATTTTCTGACAGGCCTTTCAATAGCGCCACTCGGTTGCGCAGGGCATCTTCAAAATCCAGTTCACCGCGCATCGCGCGTTCAGTGATCTCGGCAATCTGCGGCTTGATACCTGCATAATCGGCCAGTTCGTCGATGCATTCGACCGTGATCATGGTGGAATCCATGTCCGCCACCAGCAGCTTGCGGTGGCGATGGGCCTCTTCCTGAATGATCACATCAATGGTGCCTAACTGCGCCTCCAACGCTGCGCGCGCTGCCTTGGGTGAGCCGGAGAAGAGTAAATCGGCGGCTTTTCCCTCTGCCAACCACTGTGACGTCATGCCATCACACTTTGCACTGGCCAATCGGTCCATGGCGGCATTTATATCGCCGACAGACAGATGATCCTTTGCTACGAGTGTGGCGATGAACATGAAGCCTCCTTTAGTGGTAATTGCCGGGCCAACAGCGAGCGGCAAATCCGCGCTTGCGCTGGCGCTGTCAAGGCTGACGCCAGTGACAATCATCAATGCGGATGCCAGCCAAGTCTACCGCGATCTGCGGATCGTTTCTGCCCGGCCGTCGCTTGAAGAGGAAGCGAAGGCCCCTCACTGCTTGTTTGGCACTGTAGACGGCGCTGAGGCTTGTTCTGCTGCCACTTGGGCCGGGATGGCAAAGGTAGCGATTACTGAAGCGCATCATGAAGGCCGTTTACCAGTGCTCGTCGGCGGAACGGGGCTATATCTGCGCACGCTGATCGACGGGATTGCGCCCGTGCCAGAAATTGATCCAATGGTGCGGGCGCAGGTCCGGGCGCTGCCAGTGCATGACGCGTATTCAGCCCTTTGCAGTGAAGACCCAGCCGCTGCGGTAAAACTATCCGCCAATGATAGCGCGCGCATCGCCCGGGCCTTGGAAGTGGTCCGCTCCAC
This sequence comes from Sphingomonadales bacterium, assembly GCA_031430995.1. Classification (GTDB taxonomy): domain Bacteria; phylum Pseudomonadota; class Alphaproteobacteria; order Sphingomonadales; family Sphingomonadaceae; genus Aquisediminimonas. The sequence goes on from JANPCO010000105.1 coordinate 25,767, forward strand.
AGGCCGCACATTGACCGATTGGAAACAAAGCTGCGTCGGCGGGATCAATCATGACGTCACTGTCACAGGCATGATCCTCTTGCCTCCGCGCGAATGGCTGTTTGAGCGGTGCGACGCGCGGTTTGAGTGGATGCTGGAAAACGGCGGACTGGCAGAGGTTCAGGCGCTTCTTGATCGTCAGTTGGACCCCGCCCTGCCCGTCATGCGCGCTATCGGTGTTCGGGAAATTACCGCAATGTTGAACTGCCCTCACGACAAAAATATGCTGACGGCAAAGGCCCAAATCACCACGCACCAATATGCAAAGCGCCAATATACCTGGTTTCGCAATCAGCCGCCGGTGGAGTGGGAGCAAATCGGCACGCAATTAAACGCTGACAATATCACCGATTTAGCAATAATATGTCGCGATAGAGCGTTGACAGGCTAATTTATTACGTTTAGCCGCCTGCTCTTGCAATTACCATGCTGCACCGCAAAAGCGCATCGGCACATTCAAAAAGGCTTTAAGATCATGACAAAGGAACTGTCTGGGGCGAATATCCTCGTTGAGGCGCTGTGCGATCTCGGCGTTGATACGATCTTCGGCTATCCCGGTGGCGCTGTGTTGCCAATTTATGACGCGATTTTTCAGCAGAAGCGCATCAAGCATATCCTGGTGCGCCACGAACAGGCCGCCACTCACGCTGCGGAGGGGTATGCGCGTTCGACAGGCAAACCCGGCGTCGTTCTCGTCACGTCCGGTCCCGGCGCGACCAACGCCATTACGGGCATTACTGACGCATTGATGGACAGTATCCCGATGGTTGTCATCACAGGCCAAGTCGCGACGCATCTGATCGGGTCAGATGCATTTCAAGAGGCCGATACCGTTGGCATCACGCGCCACTGCACCAAGCATAATTATCTGGTAAAGACACCAGCAAAGCTAGGTGACGTCATTCATGAGGCGTTTCACATTGCCACGTCGGGCCGCCCCGGTCCTGTGGTTGTGGACATTCCCAAGGATGTGCAAGTGGCTACGGCAACTTACCGCAAGCCTGGCAGAGTGGAGCATAAAAGTTACAAACCCGCTCTTAAAGGTGACATCAAACTTATTGAAACGGCAGTGGAAATGCTTGCCGCAGCAGAGCGGCCAATCCTGTACACAGGCGGCGGCATCATCAATGCAGGGCCAGCGGCCTCGCAGATCTTGCGGGAACTGGCGCGGATCACTGGCGCGCCGGTGACGTCAACTCTGATGGGGCTTGGGGCCTTTCCGGCGGCGAGCGATCAATGGCTTGGTATGCTGGGCATGCACGGCACGTACGAAGCCAATTGGTCCATGAACCAAGCTGATCTGATCGTCTGCCTCGGCGCGCGCTTTGATGACCGGGTGACGGGGCGACTGGACGCTTTTTCCCCAAATTCCAAGAAGATCCATGTCGATATTGATCGCAGTTCGATGAACAAGACTGTGCGCGTTGATCTGGGCATTGTTGGCGATGTTGGCCGCGTGATGGAAGATATGGTCAAAATCTGGAAAGCTCGCGCTCATCAGAAGAGCGACCTCACTGGATGGTGGACGCGGATTGAGGAGTGGCGGGCAAAGAAATCGCTCGACTATCCGCAGTCCGTTACTGAAATCATGCCGCAGGCCGCGGTTGAGGCGCTTTACAACGCGACAAAACACCGCAAGCCAATCATCACCACAGAAGTGGGCCAGCACCAAATGTGGGCGGCGCAATATTTCCATTTTGAAGACCCGAATAAGTGGCTGACTTCCGGTGGGCTTGGGACCATGGGCTACGGGCTACCCGCAGCGATTGGTGCGCAGCTCGGCAACCCGAACGCACTTGTTATTGATATTGCGGGCGAAGCGTCAATCCAGATGAACATTCAGGAACTGGCGACAGCGACGCAGTACCGCCTGCCGGTCAAGATATTCATCCTCAACAATGAATATATGGGGATGGTCCGCCAGTGGCAGGAGCTTACTTATTCTAGCCGCTATTCGGAAAGTTACAGTGACTCGCTGCCAGACTTCGTGAAGTTGGGCGAGGCTTATGGCTGGAAAGGCATTCGTATCGAGCATCCAGATGATCTGGAAAGCGGGATCAAGGCGATGCTCGATCATGACGGCCCCGTGATCGTCGATTGCCGCGTGTCAAAACTCGCGAATTGCTTCCCGATGATCCCGTCAGGCGCGTCGCATGTTGATATGATCCTTTCTGATCATCAAGTGTCCGGCGAAATGTCTGACGAAGCAAAGGCGCTTGTCTGATGCACATTAAAGAAGGCCCTACAGAGCGCCACACCCTCTCCGTCACCGTCACAAACGAACCTGGCGTTCTCGCCCGGATTGCAGGGATGTTTACGGCGCGCGGCTATAACATCGAAAGCCTTACGGTTGCGGACATCACCGAAGATGACAGCGTCAGCCGCATCACGATTGTTACATCCGGTACGCCAGCGGTGATCGAACAAGTAGTCGCGCAGTTGGATCGGTTGGTTCCGGTGCATAAAGTGACTGACCTCACTGTGCTGGGCGATCATGTGGAGCGTGAACTGGCTTTGGTCAAAGTGGCTGGAACCGGCGACCACCGGATCGAAGCGCTACGCCTTGCCGAAGTATTCCGCGCCAATGTGGTCGATACAACAATTTCCAGCTTCGTCTTTGAAGTCACTGGTTCATCGATCAAAATTGACCGGTTCGTAGATTTGATGAGCGAAATCGGCCTGGTAGAGGTTGCCCGCACGGGCATCGTCGCTATGGCACGGGGGAAAGAAGCGGTTTGATATGATGCCGAGCGAGCCGATACGTGACATTATGCGCCGTACGATGGTGAACCTGCAATTTGTGGAAAGACACGCTTCCGATAATGGTCCGTTCGAGACAACCCAATTGATCAATTCGTTTTTAGGAGCATTCGCTCATCCATGGGAAGTTATGCGGAGAGACCTCAACACAATATCTATTGAACAGGCTAGGGCGACCGGCTGGCGTGTGCCAGCGAAGGGCAGACCGACAGATGGCGAACCTTCTAACTTGGGGGATTTTATCAGGATGCTTAGAAATTCCATCGCACACGGCAATATTGAGTTTCATCCCAGGCCCGATGGGCACATTTCAGCGGTAAGTGTATGGAACAACGTGGGCAACAGTCGGACATGGGGTGCCACTATTAACTGTGCGGACCTCAGGTCATTTCTCATTCAGTTTGTAAGTCTAGCCGAACAAATACATGAATCCGGAACATATCGCGGTCGTCGGACTGCGTAGGCCAAAAACGAAGGAATATAATAATGCGCGTTTATTATGATCGTGACGCTGATCTGAAATTGATCGAGAATAAGAAAATCGCCATTATTGGCTATGGTAGCCAGGGCCATGCCCATGCGCAGAACCTACGGGATTCCGGCGTGAAAGATGTCGCGATTGCGCTTCGTGCTGGTTCCGCAACAGCGGCCAAGGCCGAAGGCGCTGGCTTCAAAGTCATGCCAAACAAGGAAGCAGCCGCTTGGGCAGACATTATCATGATGCTTGCCCCTGATGAGCATCAAGCCGCGATTTATGCGGACGACCTCCACGCGAACATGAAACAAGGCGCGACGCTGGCGTTCGCGCACGGCCTGAACGTCCATTTCGGCCTGATTGAGCCGCGCGCAGACCTTGACGTCATCATGATCGCGCCCAAAGGCCCCGGCCACACAGTGCGCAGCGAATATCAAAAGGGCGGCGGCGTGCCGTGCCTGATCGCGATCCATCAGGACGCGAGCGGCAACGCCCATGACGTCGGCCTGGCCTATGCCAGCGGCGTTGGCGGCGGGCGCAGCGGTATCATTGAAACCAATTTCAAGGAAGAATGCGAGAC
>JANPCO010000106.1:0-4031 GCA_031430995.1 Sphingomonadales bacterium
GGCGAACGGTGCATCTGGCTCACGATCACGCGTTCTGTGCCGTTTACAACGAAGGTGCCGTTGTGCGTCATCAGGGGCATGTCGCCCATGTAGACGTCCTGCTCCTTGATATCGAGGACCGAGCGGGTTTCGGTTTCGGTATCCACCTCAAACACGATCAGGCGCAGCGTCACTTTCATCGGCGCAGCATAAGTTAGCCCGCGGTGACGGCATTCTTCCGTGTCGTATTTTGGATCTTCGAGCACATAAGTGACGAAGTCCAGTTCGGCGGTCCCGGCGAAATCGCGGATCGGAAACACTGAGCGCAGCGTCTTTTCCAGGCCGGAGACATAGCCAATCGACGGGTCGGACCGCAGGAACTGCTCATACGATTCGCGCTGCACTTCGATCAGGTCAGGCATTTGCACCACTTCGTGGATGTTGCCGAAAACCTTCCGGATGCGCTTTTTCGCGACGGGAACCGGGGTTGATACCGGCGGTGCTGCTTGTGTGGCCATGGTGATAACTTTCGCCTAAAGACTGAAATACGGGCGCAGAAACGCGACGAAGCCACAAGCCTTCCATCTGGAAAACCGCAGCTATTCGCACGTTTGAGATCCAATCCCCCATTCGTTCGGCACACTCGCGCAAGGGCGTGCCATTTCTCGGGTAGTCTGGACCATGTCTAAATAGGTTCGGCACGCCCGATTGTCAAACTTAACGAAAACACTTCGACGCGACCTCCGCGTCTCCCCGCCTCCGCGTGAGCCCAATTTCTCAGAAGTCTGGGTTCGCGCAGAGGCGCGGATAAGAAAAGGGAGTGGCAAAATGTCATTCGCGTGATCTTTGTCACATCCTTGTCGCGGACGACTCCGTAATGGTTCCACGCGACCCGAGGGACCAGCTACTTTTAGTGATTGGTTCCGAACTTGAGGTCCGGCAGGCCTAACAGCCCGTCGGGCCTCTTTTTTTGGGCTTCTCACCTTTGCCTCGCACGGCTAGGCCAATCGCGACATAAGAGGAGAGTGATCATGGCCAAGGCAAAGCGCGAATTTGATATTGTGGTTTACGGGGCCAGTGGCTTTACGGGGCGTCTGGTCGCCGAATATCTGGTGGCGCGCGGCATCAAGGGCTGGGCCATGGCCGGGCGCAATGCCGAAAAACTAGCCGAAGTGCGCGATCTGGTCGGCGCACCTGCCGATACGCCACTGATCATTGCTGATGCCAGTGCGCCAGATACGTTGACCGCCATGTGCAATCGCACCCGCGTCGTGCTGACCACGGTCGGCCCCTATCAGCTTTACGGCCCTGAATTGGTGGCCGCTTGTGCTGCAACAGGCACGGATTATGTCGATCTCTGCGGCGAACCGGCTTGGATGCGTGAAATGATCGACACGCATGATGCGGCGGCCAAAGCGAGCGGCGCGCGGATTGTGTTTTCCTGCGGGTTCGATTCGATCCCGTTCGATCTCGGCGTCTGGTTCCTTCAGCAAGAAGCCGTGAAGCAATTTGGCGCACCTGCCCCGCGCGTCAAAGGCCGCGTTCGTAAAATGGCAGGGGGCGCGTCAGGCGGTACCATTGCCAGCCTTACCGAAACCGTAAAGGCCGCTGCAAAAAACCCCAAGCTGGTCGGTCTGCTCCGCTCCCCCTTCTGCTTGACGCCGGGGTTTGAAGGGCCATCGCAGCCGTCCGGGCTTGTTCCTGAATATGACAGCGCCACTGGCACTTGGACGGCGCCGTTCATCATGGCGGCCATTAACACCAAGAATGTCCACCGCTCCAACGCGCTGCTCGGCCATGCTTACGGCACTGATTTCGTCTATGATGAAATGACGGTTACAACCGCAGGTGAGGCAGGCAAAGCCATTGCTGAAGGTATTGCCACGGCGCTCAAAAGTGCCAATCCGTTCGGTTCTGGCAAACTCCCCAAACAAGGCGAGGGCCCCAGCAAGGAAGAACGCGAAAATGGCCATTATGATGTGCTGTTCATAGGCGAAATGCCGGACGGCCGTTCACTTCGCGCGGCAGTGACGGGGGATAAAGACCCCGGCTATGGCTCCACCAGCAAAATGATCGCCGAAAGCGCACTGGCTTTGCTGGACTGCGACGCGCCCGGTGGCGTGGTGACGCCAGGCGGGATCATGGCGGGGCCACTGATCAAGCGACTGATCGCCCATGCAGGGCTCACGTTCACTTTGGAGTGACGCGCTCTACCGAAAGGGCGGCTCATTAAAGGCACGTAATTTACGGCTGTGGAGCTTTGGCCCTTCCGCTTTCAATTGCTTGCACGCCTCAATGCCAATCAGCATATGTTCTGCGATGGCGCGTTCATAGAATCTATTGGCTTGTCCCGGCAATTTGAGTTCGCCGTGCATGGGCTTGTCAGAAACACACAGCAAAGTGCCGTAGGGCACGCGGAAACGGTAGCCTTGGGCGGCAATCGTGGCGGATTCCATATCAATCCCAATCGCGCGAGACTGGGAAAACCGCAGCGCGCTGCGCGAATATTGCAGTTCCCAGTTGCGGTCCCCCGTTGTCACGATCGTCCCGGTCCGCAGGCGTGATTTCAGCGTGTTACCGCTTTCGCCGGAAACAATTTCCGCCGCCCGCGCCATCGCCAATTGCACTTCGGCAATGGCTGGAATGGGAATTTCCGGTGGCAGGACATCATCAAGCACATGATCATCGCGCAAATAGGCATGGGCCAGCACATAATCGCCGATCCGCTGGCTTGCGCGCAGTCCGCCGCAATGCCCGATCATCAACCACGCTTCGGGGCGCAGCACAGCGAGATGGTCAGTGATTGTTTTTGCGTTGGACGGGCCGACGCCGATATTCACCAGCGTAATCCCACTTTTGTCAGGCGCGATCAGATGCCAGGCCGGCATCTGGTGCCGCCGCCATGCGCTATCGGCAACGGCGCTTAGCGGATCAGGCGTTTTACCCGTCACTGTCACGCCACCGGGCGCGGAGAGCATTTCATAGGGGCTGTCATCGCCCAATTGCGAACAGGCCCACGTCACGAATTCATCGACATAGCGGTGATAATTGGTAAACAGCACGTAACGCTGCACATGTTCAGGCGGCGTGCCGGTGTAATGGCGCAACCGGGCAAGCGAAAAATCAGTCCGCAGCCCATCAAACAGAGCAAGCGGCATGGGCAGGCCTTCAAAGCCGTGATCAAGACCGTCGGCGATCTCATCCCCAATTTGCGACAAATCAGCGGCGGGAAACCACCGCGCCAAATCCGCTGCGCGAACATCGCCAAATTCGGTTCCAGCATCCAGCACATAGGGAAACGGGATCTCTTGCATGCCCGGCCGCGCGTCCACTGTTACGCCGTAGTCATCGACAAGAATGTTGATTTGTTCAGCGAGATAATCGGCAAACAGCGCAGGCTTTGTAATGCTGGTTGAATAATGCCCCGCCGACGTCAACCGCCCGAAAGACCGCTGAGTGTCAGACCGGCCTCCACCGCCTGTCCAGCTAACATGAATTTCAGGATAGGCAAACCGGCCGTCTTCCCGGGCACTTGGGTCTGGCGGAGTGCCTGTTGCGATAAACTCCTCAACGGCATCGCGCAGACGCTTGACTGAGGCTTTGAAGAGAATGTCGAGTTCGGCCACAATCGCTTGGCCGGTGGTGCTTTTGGTCTGTTCTAACATTGTCGGCACTTAATCGCGGATTGTTGCGAGGGCAAGACTGTGGTGTTTCAGGCTTTACCGAAAATCAGCGCTGTCGCTCCGTACGCCACCGCTCAGCTGCTGCATCATCTGTGCTTTTCGCGTCCACCCAAGCCGTACTGCCGTCACTGCGTTCTTCCTTTTTCCAGAAAGGCGCGTCAGTTTTGAGGCGATCAATGAGGAACGCGCAGGCGTCGATCGCAGCAGCGCGGTGGGGGGACGCAGCAACGACGTGGACGATACGGTCTCCGGGTATCAGGCGGCCATAGCGGTGGATGATGACCACGCCTTGCAGTGCCCAGCGCGCGCAGGCTTCATCAGCTAAGGCGGCCAGCGCAGCATGCGTCATTGCGGGATAATGTTCCAGTG
>JANPCO010000107.1:0-8124 GCA_031430995.1 Sphingomonadales bacterium
CTGACAGCGTGCAGGCGATGCAGCGGGCCGTGATTGCGCTGTTCGGCCATTGGGGTGTGACGGATGAACAGGCAGCACTGTTGCTTGGCGGGCTATCGGCCAAAACCTTTCGCCGCTGGAAAAAGCGCGAATATGGCAATGTTGGCCGCGATCTGGCAGACCGGATGTCAATGCTGCTGGGTATTCATAAGGCGCTGCGCGTTATCTACAGCGATACCGACCGTGGCTATCGTTGGATCAGCGCGCCGAGCGATGTCTTTGCTGGGCAGAGTGCATTGCAAGTGATGTTGCAAGGCGGAAGTGAGGATATCCGCCGGATCAGAACCTATCTGGATGCCGTGCGCGGCGGATGGTGAGTGTGATGACGTCTCGCGTCATGTGGGCGCGGACGCACCGCATCATCCTGTCACATTATCCCCCGATATCCTTGTTTGATGATCTGGCCGATCCAGCCGATTGGGAATTGCTGGCCGAGGCAGAAAGTCGGACCAACCCCCGCATTTATGAAGAAGTTGGCAATCTGGCGCTGGTGCCGCCAGAGCGCCGCTTGTCAGGGCCAGGCGCATCATGGGTGATGGCGTCTTTCACGCACGTGACGCCTGACCGGTCATCACGTTTTACGGACGGCACATTTGGCGCCTACTATGCCGCCAACACAATGGAAACCGCTGTTCACGAACATGCATTCCACATGGCCCACCATTACCGCAGCACGCGCGATGCGCCGGGGTGGATCAGCCATGTTCGCGAATTGATTGGCAGTATTGACGCTAGTCTGATTGACTTACGTCGCGGTGCGTTCGGCACCCTTCTTGATCCGGCCAGCTACACGGCATCACAAGCCTTTGCGCGCGAAAGCAGGGCAGGCGGTGCCGACGGCATGGTCTATCCCTCCGTACGGCATAGCGGAGGCCAATGTGTTGCCGCCTTCTGGCCCAATGTCGTCACTGCGCCTGCCCAGGGTGATCATTATTCCTATCATTGGACTGGTGAGACGATTGATTATGTGCGGCGGATTTCAGGGTGTGAGCAGGTGTTTGCTTTAACGATGGGCGCAAGCTAATTTTTTCATTCGTCGCCGTAAATCGCCACGCGCGCGCGACCGGTGGAATCGCGCCCGCCCCGGTACATGCCGGGCGTGTTGAAGCTCCAGCCTATCTGACCATCCGGCGTCAGAACGATCACGCCGCCGTCTCCGCCAAGCGCCTTGACTTCGGCCATGACGGCAGTGGCGGCGGGCACAACCTTTTCGCCTTTCATCCGCACGCGCGCGCAGATTTCATGGGCCACGCCGACGCGGATGAAGAACTCCCCTGCGCCAGTGGCCGAAACTGCGCAGGACCGGTCATCGGCATAGGTGCCAGCGCCAATGATCGGGGAATCGCCAATGCGGCCCCAGCGTTTGCCCGTTAGGCCACCCGTGGATGTCGCGGCGGCGACATGGCCTTCCGCGTCTAGTGCGACAGCGCCGACAGTGCCGTATTTCAGGTCGACATCGAACCAGCCGAGTTTCTTGGCGCGTAGCTCTTCCAGTTGGCGGCGGCGTTCGGGGGTTTCGAAATACTCCTGCGTTTCAGTTGGCAGGCCCTGTTCGCGGATAAATTCGTCTGCGCCTGCGCCAGACAGCATCACATGGGGGCCGACGTCCATGACCTTGCGTGCGGCAGAGATCGGGTTTTTCGCGATACTTGTGCCAACAATTGCGCCTGCCGCACGGTTGCGACCATCCATGATTGCAGCGTCCAGTGACATGGTGCCTTCATATGTCAGCACTGCGCCTCGTCCGGCGTTAAAATTGGTGTCATCCTCCAGAAACCGCACAGCAGCTTCGACGGCATCGACTGACGATCCACCAGCGTCGAGAATTTTGGCACCAGCATCCAATGCACCGGTGAGGGCAATGCGGATTTCACGGTCTTTTTCCTTGGGCATTTTCGCGCGCGTCATGGCGCCTGCGCCGCCGTGGATCACAATGGCCCATTTTGGTTTGGCAGGCGGATCAATTGCGGCAAAGGCATCAGACGTCATGGCAAAACTCGCAATTATCAACAGGAACAGGCGCACGATTGGTTCCTTTCGGAAAAGTTAGAACCGCCCCTAAAATCTCATCGCAAAGCTAATACCGCCGCCTTTGCCATCCGTCCACGGGACAAGCGCAGTTTGTGCGTCCGCGCGTTTGTTCGTGATAAGGATGCCGGAGGCAAGGCCAATCGCCGCGCCTGCCGCGACTTCGCCGAAACGGTGCTTGTCCGCTTTCATCCGCGCCACGCCCACCATGCCCGCAACAATCATAGCGGGAATACCAATTGACTTACCTTGTCGCTGCCAAAGCGTTGCCGCCGCCGCAAAGGACCGCGACGTGTGGCCGGACGGAAAGCTCTTATTATCGCTGCCATCGGGGCGCAGGGTAGGGAAGGCTTGCTTGAGTCCTTCCGTCACAAGACTTGCCGCTCCGAATGAGCCTGCGGCTTGCAACACGCCTTTTCCGTCTTTCTTGATGGCAGGCAGGCCGACTGAAATGGCAATGAGCGAATAGGCCCCAACGTCGCTTGCGGTGCCCCAGCCCTTTTTGCTCGCCACAGCAGGCGACGCTGTCGTGACCGCAAGGGCAATGATGGCTAGACTGATGGGGCGAACGAACGAAGTGTTGATCTGCATAGGAAAATGTCCTTATGGGGCCGTCTTGCCCGGATAGTCACGTTGGGCGCATCAACACTTGGGGGCAATACCATATGATGATCTTTCGCACCCCGACGATTGCTGATGCGGTGGCACTGGCCGAACTCGGTGCATCGTCGTTCGTCGATGCGTTCGGGTCACTTTACAGCGCATCAGATTTGGCGAGCTATCTTGAGCAAGCCTATTCAGTAGACGCAGTTGCCGCTGAACTCAGTGATCCCAACCGCCTGTTCCGTGTTGCGGAGGAACACGGCCTAATGGTCGGATATTGCAAACTCGGGCTGGATCCAAGTTTTGATTATGACATGAACGGGCGCCGGGGAATGGAGTTGAAACAGCTGTACCTACGCGGTTCAACCACTGGTAAGGGCATCGGATCAACGTTCATGGACTGGGCGATTGGCGAGGCACGCACGCGCCATTACGATGCGGTCGTGCTCAGCGTCTATAGCGGTAACATCGCTGGCCAGCGTTTTTATCATCGCCACGGCTTTACCAAATGGGCCGACACTTATTTCATGGTTGGCACTCAGCGCGATGATGAATATCTGTTCGGGCTCTGGCTGGATGAAGGCGGCGGATAAAGCGCAATCATCCGGTCAACCACACCTTGGTTCATGAAGCACGCAAAGGCGCAGCCGATTGTAGTGCCGTCGTTCCAGATGACCTCTGCCTGCAAACCCGCAAGGCCAGGCAAAGTCAGCCAGCACATCGTCCCTGGCTTGACGCTGGATACCGCAACACAGGCAAATCCGGCGTTGGCAAGGTCGCACACAGACACATTAAAGGCGGCACTGCCCACGCGCCGGAGTTTTGCAGGGATCGACACTTGCGTCCGCGGCGCGCACCGATTCTGTTCGGCAGCTTTGGCATAGGTAAGTTTTGTAACGGTATGAACGGTCATGGCCGGGGTCCTCCTGACGTTAACCAGAGGCCATAGTGTTGCGCCAAAGCGTAAGCAGAGTGTTACGAAGGAAGGTTAACGCGCAGCCGGTGGCCTGTTACGAAACCGTTCGTCGCAAGGGATACGATGTTCGCCGCAACGGCTGCAGGGTCTTTGACGCTGCCGGGGTCTTCGCCTGGGTAGGCCTTGGCCCGCATCGCCGTTCGTGTGGCACCGGGATCAACAATGGCCACGTGAATGCGGTTGCCTGCGCGATTCTCCTCAGCATAAGCATCCAGCAGCGTTTCAAACGCCGCTTTTGACCCGCCATACGCCCCCCAATAAGCGCGCGGCACCCGGCCGACACTGGATGTAACACCAATGACTTTGGCCGCTTCGCTTTGGCGCAGCAGCGGATCAAACGCAGCGATCAGCGCCTGTTGCGCACTGACGTTCAGCGTGAAAATCTGCGCAAACTCCTTTGCATTGATATGCTGAACTGGCCCAAGCGTGCCGAGCATGGCAGCATTGAGCACGAGGATATCCAGCTTATCCCAGCGCCCGCCAATCGCTTGGGCAAGTTTGCCGATCGAGTCCGCGTCGGTCAGATCAAGCGGCGCGATTGTTGAATTACCCCCGGCCAGATGGATCCGGTCTTCCACTGCTTCCAGCCCGTCTGTTGTGCGTGCGGTGATGATCACATGCGCCCCTTCTGCGGCCAGTGCCTCTGCTGTTGCAGCGCCAATGCCCCGCGACGCTCCAGTCACCAGGGCCAATTGCCCGTCCAAACGCTTCGTCATTAAACCACACGCTCCGCCAGCAAACTCAATTGATCCAAATCGCTATTGTCATCATGATCGGTGAGGCGGGTAGGATAGTCCCCCGTGAAACATGCGTCGCAATATTGCGGACGGATATCGTTGCGCCGTTCCTCTCCCAGCGCGCGGTAGAGCCCCCCGATTGAAATAAAGGCCAAACTATCAGCCTGGATGAATTTTTGCATTCCAGCGACATCATGACGGGCTGCCAGCAGCTTGCTGCGCTCAGGCGTATCGACACCATAAAAACAGCTGTGCTGGGTTGGCGGCGATGCAATTCGCATGTGAACCTCAGTCGCCCCCGCATCACGCATCATCTGGACGATTTTCAAGCTGGTGGTGCCGCGCACAATGCTGTCATCAATCAAAACAACAGACTTTCCCGCGATCAGCGCGCGATTGGCATTATGTTTCAGCTTCACACCCAGATTGCGGATTGTATCGCTTGGCTGTATGAAGGTCCGTCCCACATAGTGCGATCGGATAATACCCAGTTCAAACGGAATGCCCGATTTCTGGGCATAACCAATGGCGGCAGGCACACCGGAGTCTGGCACAGGGATAACGATGTCTGCTTTCACAGGGCTTTCGACGGCCAGTTCAGCGCCAATGGCTTTGCGGATGGAATAGACGCTGCCGCCGTCCGTGATGCTGTCCGGGCGGGAAAAGTAGATATGTTCGAACACGCAGGGGCGCGGGTTCACTTCGGGGAAGGGCTTGATCGAACGCAAATCGCCTTTGGAAATGATAATTATTTCACCGGGCTCAACTGAGCGCACGAACGTCGCCCCAACCACATCCAGTGCCACGGTTTCGGACGCGAAAACCGTAGCATCGCCGATCATTCCCATCACCAAGGGCCGCACGCCTAGTGGATCGCGGCAGGCAATCATCCCCTCTGGCGTCATGCAGATCAGGGCATAGGCCCCTTCGACTTGGCGGAGCGCATCGATAAACTTGTCGAGCAATGTGCGGTAAGTTGAAGTCGCGACCAGATGAATGATGACTTCAGTATCGCTGGTTGATTGGAATATTGCGCCTTTGCGGACGAGTTCTTTCTTGATCGTCATCGCGTTAGATATGTTGCCGTTATGCGCAATCGCGAAACCACCAGAGGCAAGGTCAGCGAACAGCGGCTGAATGTTGCGCATCGATGCTTCGCCAGTTGTCGAATAGCGCACATGCCCGCAGGCCGTGGCACCGGGCAAGTTGGCGATTGCTGCATCGCTATCGAAGTTGCCCGCAACATGGCCCATCGCGCGAAGCGAATGAAACTCAGTGCCGTCAAAGCTTGTAATGCCAGCCGCTTCCTGGCCACGGTGCTGCAGGGCGTGCAGGCCCAACGCGACAACGGCAGAGGCGGGGTCAGAACCCCAAACCCCAAAAACGCCGCATTCCTCATGCAGCTTATCATCATCGAACGGATGGGTGGTGAACATGGCGGACCTTTATTGTCGTCGTGCGCTGATGGTTCTAGTCATTGCAGACTTGGCCTATAGAAGGCGATATCGGCTTTGTCTCCCACGCGATCAGGAAAAGTGCATGAATATCAACGAGACGGGAACGCAGCTGACCCCCAAATGGGATGCGGCAGGGCTGATCACTGCTGTGGTAACTGACGCGGAACGTGGCAGTGTATTGATGGTGGCGCATATGAATGCAGAGGCTCTGCGGCTCACGTTGGCAACGGGGGAGGCCTATTTCTGGTCCCGCTCCCGCGCGCGGCTTTGGAAAAAGGGCGAAACGTCGGGCCATGTGCTTGATGTTGTTGAGGCGCGGATTGACTGCGATCAGGATGCGCTATGGCTGCGCTGCACCCCGCGCGGGCCAGCATGCCATACGGGCGCCGCAAGCTGTTTTTACCGTGTGGTTGAGGGCGGCGAGTTAAGGCTCGAGGGTTAGGGTTGTTCGTCGCCTGCGTCTTCAATGACCTTGGGTGGGGCCGTGAGGTCCTGTTGACGCCGTTCAGCCTTTTCCAGCTCATTCTCAAACGATGGCGGTGCGGGCTGGGTCTGAGTTTGCGCCGGCGCGTTCAAACCGAGTGATTTTGCACTTTCAATCCAGCTGCCAGAAGGCGGAATAACCTTTGGCGTCAGATTGGCGACCATGCCGTCAAATCGGCCTTCTCGCCACATCAAGCCTGCCAAGATAACCGCAAACGCGATCAGAAAGATAAAGGCCAGTGACGACGGGCGTGTAAGCAGTGAGGCTGCGTCTTCCACTATGGCGTCAGCGTCAACGAGTTGGCGACCTTTGCCCAGCACGCGCATATCGGCGTCGTGCCAGTTGCGCACCGTATGTTCTGGCATGTCACCAGCGGAGCGCCAAGCGGCTGACTGAATTCGCCGGGCAAGGTTAGCGTCACTCATTACCGTATCATTGACAGGCAGGCACCAACAATTCGTTAACGTTTTCTGTGGTGCTTTTAGCGATCAGATCACAGCTGTTCGAGCAGATATTCCGCCGAACTCACCCGGAACTCACCCGGTGCTTCAACGTGAAGCTGCTCAACCACACCGTCATTCACCACAAGTGTGAAGCGTTGACCGCGGTGGCCCATGCCAAATTTGGTGCCGTCCATTTCAAGGCCAATCGCCTTGGGGAAATCGCCGTTGCCGTCGGCCAGCATCGTGACTTTACCTTCAACGCCGTTCACTTTGCCCCACGCGCCCATCACGAACGCATCGTTCACTGCCGTGCAGGCAATTTCATCAAGCCCTTTGGCTTTGAGTTCAGCAGCTTTCTCGACGAAACCCGGCAAATGCTTTGCCGAACAGGTCGGGGTATACGCGCCGGGAACTGAGAAAATCGCAATGCGCTTGCCCGCAAAATAAGCATCGCTGGATATTGCATTCGGGCCTTCAGCGGTCATTTGCACGAAGCCAACCGAGGGAATTTTGTCGCCAATTTTAATGGTCATGGTATTGTCCTTCGTAAAAATTACCGGGGAAGCTGAGTCTCGCCCATTAGATGAAGGTCAACGGCGCGCGCGCACTGTCGCCCTTCACGGATCGCCCAGACCACAAGAGATTGCCCACGCCGCATATCACCGCAGGCAAAGACACCGTCTTGGCTGGTTTCATAATCATCCGTGTTCGCCGCGACATTGCCGCGCGGGTCCAGCACGACTTCGGCCTGTTCAACAAGGCCTGCCTTACGCGGGCCGGTAAAGCCCATGGCAAGGAAAATAAGGTCAGCTTTCAACGTGAAGTTGCTGCCTTCCACTTCCTGGATCTGGCCGTTTACCCATTCAATCCGAACGCATTCAAGCCCTTCGACTTGGCCGTTATGACCAACGACACGCTTTGTGAGGATCGACCAATCCCGCTCACAGCCTTCCTGGTGGCTGGATGATGTGCGCAGTTTCAGGGGCCAATCTGGCCAGCTGAGCGCTTTATTTTCCTTTTCCGGCGGTTTTGGCATGATTTCAATTTGTGTGACGGATGCCGCACCTTGGCGGTTGGATGTGCCAACGCAGTCCGACCCTGTGTCACCGCCGCCGATCACAATGACATGCTTGCCCGTGGCTGTGAGCGACCCGCGCGGCGCGGCGCGTATTTCATCATCGCCTGCCACGCGCTTATTCTGCTGGGTCAGAAACTCCATCGCGGGGCGCACGCCCTGCAATTCAGCGCCGGGAATTTCCAGCTTGCGCGGCACTTCTGCGCCACCAGAAAGAATAACAGCATCAAAATTGTCGCGCAAAGACTGAAGTGACACTTGAACGCCCACTTCCGTGCTGGT
>JANPCO010000108.1:0-3398 GCA_031430995.1 Sphingomonadales bacterium
GAACAGATCGACGGATACCGGTTCGTCTATTGCCTACCCTTTGACGCGGAAACGGTGTTTGTTGAGGATACTTATTACAGCGACAGCCCAACGCTGGACGTGGAGGCGGTGCGTGCGCGGATCGCAGGCTATGCGACGGCAAAAGGCTGGACCGTCACGCCGTCAAACAGCCGCGAGGAAATGGGTGTACTGCCCGTGGTGATCGGCGGGGATTTTGAAGCATACTGGAATTCGACCGGCACGGGGTTGGCCAAGGCTGGATTGCGCACTGGCATGTTTCACGCGACCACAGGCTACTCCCTACCCGATGCCGTGCGACTGGCCAGCCAGATGCCAGAGCTTGTAGATTTGCCGCAGGCCGAATTTGCCGGTGCCGTCCAAACAAGAGCGCGCACCCACTGGGCCCAGCGCGGCTTTTACCGGATGCTTGATACGATGCTGTTCCACGGGGCTGATCCGCCGCTCCGTTACAAGATGCTGGAGCGATTTTACCGCTTGTCACCGGGTCTGATCCGCCGGTTTTACGCTGGCCAGACAACGCTGCTTGATAAAGTCCGTGTGCTTTCGGGCAAACCGCCAATATCGGTTCTTCGCGCGGTCCATGTTTTGATGGGTGGCCGCCCGTGACTGAAACTGCCATGAGCAAAAGCGCCGTCATCATTGGCGCAGGCTTTGGCGGGCTGGCGCTTGCCATCCGGCTGCAAGCCGCAGGAATTGATACGACCATTGTCGAAGCGCGCGATAAGCCCGGCGGGCGGGCCTATTATTGGGAGAAAGACGGCTTCACTTTTGATGGCGGGCCAACCGTGATCACTGACCCGCCATGCCTGGAACAGCTGTGGGCCCTGTCTGGCCACCGGATGAGTGATGACATTGAACTGATGCCGGTCACGCCCTTTTACCGGCTCAGCTGGCCCGATGGCACGCAGTTTGATTATTCCAATGATGAAGCCCATCTGCGCGCTGAAATGGCAAAGATCAGCCCCGAAGACTTGCCCGGTTATGAACGCTTCCTCGATTATTCGAAAGGCGTCCATCACGAAGGCTATGAAAAGCTTGGCTCGGTTGCGTTTCAGGATGTGGCTTCGATGATCAAGGCCGCGCCTTCGCTGGCGAAATATCAGGCGTGGCGGTCCGTCTATTCTATGGTTTCATCCTTCGTAAAGCATGAAAAGCTGCGCGAGGCGCTCTCGTTTCACACGCTGCTCGTCGGCGGCAACCCAATGACGACCAGTGCCATCTATGCGCTGATCCACACCATCGAGAAACAGGGCGGCGTCTGGTTTGCGCGCGGCGGCACCAACCGGTTGATTGCAGCCATGGTCACGCAGTTTGAACGGCTGGGCGGGACGCTCCGGCTGGGCGATCCGGTGGTGGAGATTGAAACGCTGGGCGACAAGGTAACAGGCGTAGTCACGAAATCAGGTTGGCAGCAGGACTGCGATGCCGTCGCGTCCAATGGCGACATCATGCACAGTTACCGCGACTTGCTGACCAGCAACCGGCGCGGGCAGCGCGTTGCAAAGTCGCTGATGCGCAAAAGCTGGTCACCATCGCTTTACGTGCTGCACTTGGGGATCAAAGGCACGTGGCCGGGTATTCCCCATCATTCCATCATTTTTGGCCCGCGCTACAAAGGCCTGATGGATGATATTTTCAACCACGGCGTCCTGCCGCAAGATTTCGCCATGTATTTGCATCATCCGACGGTTACGGACCCGAGCCTTGCGCCAGACGGTTGTTCTACTTTCTATGTGCTGGTGCCCGTTGCGCATCTTGGCAAATCGCCGCTTGATTGGGACGGGCATGTGGGGGAGGTGATGAAGGAGCGGATATTGGACGCGCTGGGCCACCGCCTGATCCCTGATATCCGCGACCGAGTGATGACCAGTTTCCACTATACGCCGCGCGATTTCGGGCGCGATCTCTCCGCCCATATGGGCAGTGCATTCAGTCTGGAGCCTTTGCTCACTCAGTCCGCCTATTTGCGCACGCACAACCGGGATGATGCCATTCCCAACCTTTATTTCGTCGGCGCTGGCACGCACCCCGGCGCGGGTATTCCGGGAGTGGTGGGGAGTGCGAAAGCTACGGCGGGGTTGATGTTAGAGGATATGAGGGCAGCGTGAAAAGAATAGCCGTATATTGCGGATCAGCCACGCCAGCTGACCCCGTCTATATCGAAACCGCCCGCATCGTGGGCCGCACCCTCGCCGAACGCGGAATCGGCGTGGTTTACGGCGGCGGGCGGCTGGGCCTGATGGGGGCCGTGGCGGACGCAGCGCTGGCCGCTGGCGGCGAAGTGATTGGCGTCATTCCCGAAGCGCTTCGTGATGCTGAAGTCGCACATCTCGGCTGCACGGAGCTTATGATTGTGCCCGGAATGCACGAACGCAAGAAGCTGTTCACTGATCTGTCAGATGGGTTTCTGACGATTCCCGGCGGTGTCGGCACGATGGATGAGCTTTGGGAAGCGATCAGCTGGGCGCAGCTCGGCTATCATGACAAGCCTTGCGGCGTCCTCAATGCCGCAGGCTTTTATGACAAGCTGATCGAATTTAACGCCCATATGATTGAGGTTGGCTTTGTCCGCGCGCAGCACGCCGGGATCATGATCGCGGACACGGATTTGACCGCGCTGCTCCAGCGGATGGCGGATTATGTGCCCCACAAAAGCATCTTCGCGATGAAGGCAGAGGATCTTTGACCGACCGTGCGGCCCTTGTCATTCACGCACGGGACGCCATTGCCAAAGGGTCGCGCTCTTTCGCGCTGGCCTCCAAATTGTTTGACACTGTAACCCGCGAACGGGCGTGGCTGCTGTATAGCTGGTGCCGTAAATGTGATGATATTGCCGACGGGCAGGATCATGGCGGAGCTTTGACCGAGGTTGAAAACCCGCACGAACGCCTGGCCTATCTCCGTTCCATGACGGAGCGTGCTCTGGCAGGCGATGTGACGGGAGAACCAGCCTTTGATGCACTGGGTCTGGTCGTGCAGGAATGCGCCATTCCCCACGCCTGGCCGCGCGATTTAGTGCGCGGCTTTGCGATGGATGCCGATGGTTTTTCGCCGCGCACGACTGAGGATTTACTGACTTACTGCTATCATGTCGCGGGCGTCGTCGGCCTGATGATGGCAGTGATCATGGGCGTATCGCCGGACGATAAGGAGACATTGGCCCATGCTAATGATCTGGGCCTGGCGTTTCAACTCGCCAATATCGCGCGTGATGTGCGTGAGGATGCCGACGGCGGGCGCTGCTATATTCCAGCGGACTGGCTGGAGGAATTTGGGATCACAAAACCGTTCGTGTCGGGCCCCCGCGGGGCACCCGGGGGGGCGGCCCCGGGGGGAGGCGGGGCGCCGCACCAACCGAGGGGGTGGGTGGGCGCGCG
>JANPCO010000109.1:0-1571 GCA_031430995.1 Sphingomonadales bacterium
GCGCTACGCAGACGCGACGCCGGATATGGTGGATGCGATTCTCGAAGGTGCAGCTCAACTGGCGATGAATGACTGGGCGCCTCTGAACCGCGTTGGCGATACGCAAAATCCAAAATGGGCCGATGGCAGCGTCACCATGCCGCCGGGGTTCAAGGCCGCCTATCAGGCCTATGTCGATGGCGGCTGGGGATCAGTGGACTGTGCCATCGCCCACGGCGGCCAAGGGCTTCCGTTTGCGCTGGCCACGGTGGTGCTGGAGGATATGGGCACAGCCAATATGGGCTTCACTTTATGTCCGATGCTTACCGTGGGCGCGATTGAGGCGCTTCATACGCACGGATCGCCCGAACAGCAGGCCTATTATCTGCCCAAGCTTGTGAGCGGCGAATGGACTGGCACGATGAACCTGACGGAGCCTCAGGCCGGGTCTGACGTTGGCGCGCTGCGCTCTACCGCCACGCCGCAGGCCGATGGCAGTTTCGCGGTTAAAGGCACCAAAATTTACATCACGTTCGGCGAACATGATCTGACCGACAACATCATCCACTTGGTCCTTGCCCGCACGCCCGCCGCGCCTCCGGGCACTAAAGGGATTTCGCTATTCCTGGTGCCAAAGGTTTTGCCCGACGGCAGCCGCAATGATCTGCGCTGTGTATCCATTGAACATAAGCTGGGCATTCATGCCTCCCCCACGTGCGTTATGTCTTACGGTGATAATGACGCGTGCAAGGGCTGGCTGATCGGCCCGGAAATGGGCGGGATGCGCGCGATGTTCACGATGATGAACAACGCGCGGCTGAATGTCGGCTTGCAAGGCACGCAAATTGCCGAACGGGCCACCCAAGGCGCGCTTTACTACGCTAAGGACCGCATCCAGTCCGCGCGCGCCGTTGGCGGGCCAGAGCCTGTGGCGATTATCGAACATCCGGACGTGCGGCGGATGCTGATCCGCATGAAGGCACTGACCGAGGCTTCACGCGCGCTGGTTTATTATGCCGCAGGCCAAGTTGACCGGACGCGATTGGGGCTGGACGGCGCGCGTGTGCGCACTGATTTGCTGACGCCACTGGCCAAGGCCTACGGCACGGATATTGGCTGTGAAGTTGCCAGCATTGGCATCCAGATCCACGGCGGCATGGGCTTTGTGGAGGATACTGGTGCTGCCCAGCATTACCGTGATGCCCGGATTGCGCCCATTTACGAAGGCACCAATGGCATCCAGGCCGCTGACCTGGTCGGCCGCAAATTGAGCGGAGACGGGGGGGCAGGGCTGGCGTCCCTCATCACTGACATTCGCGCCGAAGCCAGCCATGACGGGCTGTTGAAACTGGTTGATCTGGTGGAAGACTGCGCAGCCTTTCTGCTGACCGCAGACGCCGATGACCGGTTGGCGGGCAGCTATGCTTTCCTCACCATGACATCGATCATGACGTGCGGCTGGTTGATGGAGCGGCAATTGCGCGCGGCATCAGCAGCCTTGGCCGCAGGCGAAGGCGATCCGGCTTTCCTCAAGGCCAAGACCGTCACGACCCGCTATTATTTGAGCACAATCGTGGCCGAAGCCTTCGGCC
>JANPCO010000110.1:0-10850 GCA_031430995.1 Sphingomonadales bacterium
GCCGTTTTTTACGGCCAGTGCCGCAGCATCGGCGATCCGGCGCAATTCAACTTCCCGCTCATCCCCGTAGCTATAGGCATATTTTCCCGTGTGAAGCTCAATGACTGGCGCGCGCAAACGAATGGCCGCGTCGATCTGGCGCGGACTTGGCTCAATGAACAAGCTGACGCGAATGCCAGCGTCACTGAGGCGTGTTACCAGCGGCGCCAGTTGATTGTGCAACCCCGCCGCATCAAGCCCGCCCTCAGTCGTCCGCTCTTCGCGCCGTTCAGGCACAATGCACGCGGCGTGGGGCTTGTGGCGGAGCGCAATTTCCACCATTTCCTCAGTTGCCGCCATTTCAAGGTTTACGGGCAATTTTATGGCAGCCATCATGGCATCAAGATCACCGTCGCGAATGTGCCGCCGGTCCTCGCGTAAGTGCACTGTGATTCCGTCTCCGCCAGACGCTTCGACGATTTCAACGGCGCGCAGCGGATCAGGGTGCAGCCCGCCGCGTGCGTTACGGATGGTCGCAACGTGATCGATATTCACTCCAAGACGCAGGCGAGCTGTCACTTCAAATTTCCTTCCGGCTGCCCGGTTTGACTGCGGGCATGGCGGCCAGTTCGGGGGGCAGCGCATCGGCGGCGTAGGTCGCCACATCAATACGGATCAAGGGGAAGAAAGGCACGCCGAGATTGGCTGTGCCGCCGGAGCGGTCAACCAGAGACGCTTCGGCAACCACCACTGCGCCTGCACGCTCTGCCGCGGCAATGGCTTCACGCGATGAAAGCCCGGTTGTCACTACATCTTCCACCATTAGGACGCGCTGACCCGGCGTGACGGAAAAGCCACGCCGCAGCTCGAAAACACCGTCGGGGCGCTCCAGGAAAAAAGCATCTTTGCCCAGTGCGCGGCCCATTTCATGGCCAATGATGATGCCGCCCATGGCAGGCGAGACGACTGCGTCTATCTGGTCTCGGATAGCGGCGGGGATTCGGTGTGCGATTTCCTCGGCCAATCGCGCGGCGCGGGCCGGGTTCATCAAAACGCGCGCGCACTGCAGATATTTGGGGCTATGAAGGCCTGATGAAAGGATGAAATGGCCTTCCAACAGCGCGTCCGCTGCGCGGAACTCATTCAGGATATCATCGTCGGTCACGGGATCACTTTCATGGGCAGTTGCTTTTTATGCATAAGCGGAGGACGCGTTTGCATCAAGGCAGGGCGGAAAACTGTCTAAAATATCTATAATGATGTATTGAGGCGTCGGGAACACCCGCTTATAACACATGCCAATCGACGACAGATTTTCGCCAAGCGGGCGGTGGTTGCGTCGCTCGATCGACCGAATCGGAAGTTGAAATGAATAAGATCAAGTCAGCACTATTGGCGATAGGCCTGGCAGTTGCCGTGGCAGCACCGGCTTTGTCGCAACCAGCGACAGTTTCCGCTGCGCCGACAGCTGCTCCCGCTGTGGCCGCGCCAATTCCGGCAGCGCCTATCACGCCGGCAGCGCCCATCACATCAACAACACCGACGGCGAAGGCTGACGCGGTCAAGCCGGCCGAAACAACCATTGGCACGTCACATTCGGTGGCTGGCATGGGGCAGCCTGTAGACGCACTGATTGGCATCCAGCCGCAAGTGACCAAATTAGGCCAGCAGGCGTTGTGGATGCATAATTCGATTTTGATGCCAGTCATGGTCGGGATTTCTGTTTTCGTGCTGGGGCTGATGCTGTTCGTGGGCTTCCGGTTCCGTGCGAAGGCCAACCCAGTGCCGTCGAAAACAACACACAACACGTTTATTGAAGTGGTCTGGACGCTGATCCCGGTCCTTATTCTTGTTGTTATTGCGGTTCCGTCAATCCAGCTTCTTGCTGCACAATATAAGCCTGCACCGGCCAACGCGATAACGCTGAAAGCGATTGGCAATCAGTGGTTCTGGACGCACGAATATCCTGACTACGGGTTGGAAGTGACGACGAACATGCTGTCTGCAGCGGACGCAAAAAAGCGCGGTGAGCCCCGCATGCTCGCCGTTGATAACCGTATCGTGTTGCCCGTTAACACGCCGATCCGGCTGTTGACGACTGCCAATGACGTTATCCACGCATGGGCGATCCCCGCGTTTTGGATCAAGATGGACGCCATACCGGGGCGGATCAACGAAACCAGTTTCACAGTGGAAAAAACCGGCGTTTACTACGGCCAATGTTCTGAATTGTGCGGTATCAAGCATTCGGCTATGCCCATCGGTATCGAAATCGTTTCAAAAGCTGACTTTGAAAAGTGGATTGTTGCCAAGGGCGGTAAATTGCCGGCGAGTAAAGGTGCGGCGGCAGCTGCGTCATTGCCAGTCTCCGCACCGGTCCCAGCCGCTGCATTGGTGCCAGTCCTTACCAATTCCGCCGCGCCAGCCGCAGCACCAAAGGGTTAAAATAAATGTCTGAAGCCACAGCATCCATTAGCGCATTTACATCCACTCAGGTGGAGGACCATGCGCATGAAGACCATAAAATGGGTTTTTTCACGCGCTGGTTCATGTCGACCAACCACAAGGATATTGGCACGCTTTATTTGATTTTCGCGATTGTCGCGGGGATTATCGGCGGCGCGATCTCAGGCGTCATGCGCTTGGAACTGGCTGAGCCGGGCATTCAATATCTGCCATGGTTGTCTTCGGTTTTGCATGGCACTGACCCTCAGGATTTGAGCCAGGGTCAGCACATGTGGAACGTGCTAATTACTGCGCACGGCCTGATCATGGTCTTTTTCATGGTGATGCCAGCGATGATCGGTGGATTTGGCAACTGGTTCATCCCGTTGATGATCGGTGCGCCGGACATGGCGTTTCCGCGCATGAACAACGTCTCTTTCTGGCTCCTTGTGCCTTCGTTTTTCTTGCTCCTCGGATCGGCTTTTGTCCCCGGCGGCAGTGGTTACGGGGCAGGCACAGGCTGGACCGTTTACGCACCTCTTTCAACAAGCGGTTCGCCTGGCCCGTCAGTAGACATGGCTATCTTCGCGCTTCATCTGGCAGGCGCCAGTTCAATTCTTGGCGCCATCAACTTCATCACGACAATCTTCAACATGCGCGCGCCAGGCATGACACTGCACAAGATGCCGCTGTTCGTCTGGTCAGTGCTCGTCACTGCTTTCCTCCTCTTGCTTGCACTCCCGGTTCTCGCTGCCGCAATTACGATGCTCCTTACGGATCGTAATTTTGGGACGGCATTTTTCGACGCAGCAGGCGGCGGCGATCCCGTGCTGTATCAGCATTTGTTCTGGTTCTTCGGTCACCCCGAAGTGTACATCATGATCTTGCCCGGTTTCGGCATGGTCAGCCAGATCATTTCGACATTCTCGAAAAAGCCAATCTTTGGCTATCTCGGTATGGCCTATGCAATGGTCGCGATCGGGGCAGTCGGATTCATCGTCTGGGCGCATCACATGTTTACGGTCGGCATGGAAGTGAACACGAAAATGTACTTCACCGCTGCGACGATGGTGATTGCCGTTCCAACTGGTATTAAGATTTTCAGCTGGATTGCAACGATGTGGGGCGGTTCGCTGTCGTTCAAGACGCCGATGATGTGGAGCCTTGGGTTTATCTTCATGTTCACTGTTGGCGGCGTAACGGGCGTTTTGCTCGCCAATGGTGGCATCGATAACTACATGCATGACACCTACTATGTCGTCGCACATTTCCACTATGTGTTGTCGCTCGGTGCGGTCTTCTCGCTCTTCGCCGGTTTCACTTACTGGTTCGCAAAGATGTCTGGGCGGCACTTGTCCGAAACATTGGGGCAAATTCATTTTTGGCTGTTCTTTATCGGCGTGAACGTGGTCTTCTTCCCGCAGCATTTCCTGGGACTTCAAGGGATGCCAAGACGCTATCCGGACTATCCCGATGCCTTTGCCTATTGGAATCATGTTTCGTCGATTGGTTACTTGATCATGGCTGCTTCAATGGTCGTCTTCTTTGCCAATGTTGCCTACGCATTCATTGCCGGGCGCAAGGCAGAGGATAACTACTGGGGCGAAGGCGCAACGACGCTGGAATGGACATTGTCCAGCCCACCACCTTTCCACCAGTTTGAAACACTGCCGGTGATTAAATAATCTGGCCCCCTCCTGCGGTGCGGGAGGGGAAAAGGACTAAAATGACAACCGCTGTCGTAAATCAAAATCTACCCACTGATTGGCGGGACTTTCTCGCGCTGACTAAACCACGCGTTATGTCGTTGGTGGTTTTTACTGGTCTGTGCGGGCTTCTTGCGGCTCCGGGCCACCTTCATCCAACGCTTGCCTTTACTGCAGTGCTTTGCATTGCACTGGGTGCAGGGGCGGCAGGTGCGCTCAACCAATGGTATGAGTCAGACATTGATAGCCTGATGGTGCGGACTGAAAACCGGCCATTACCTGCTGGTCGGATGGATCGTCAGTCAGCGCTACATTTCGGTGTTGGGCTGTCTTTCCTGTCAGTCATCTTGCTTGGCATGGCAACTAATGTGGTGGCTGCTGTTCTGCTGGCAGGGTCTATTTTTTACTATGTCATCATATACACCGTGTGGTTGAAACGCAGGACGCCGCTGAATATTGTGATTGGCGGCGCGTCGGGCGCTTTCCCTCCCCTGATTGGCTGGGCCGCTGTGACCGGCGATCTCTCGCTTTTGCCGCTGCTGATGTTCGGGCTTATCTTCCTTTGGACGCCGCCGCACAGCTGGGCGCTCGCCCTGTTTGTGAAGACAGATTACGCGCGTGCCGGTGTTCCGATGATGCCTGTCGCTGCTGGAGAGAAATCAACGCGAATTCAGATCCTTGTCTACACGCTGCTCATGGCAATCATTGCCGTTGCTCCGTGGGCGCTTCAGCTGACGGCGGCTCTTTATGGCAGTGTTGCGGTGATCGGCACCACCGGCTTCGCAATTGTGGCGGCAAAGGTTGGGCTGCGCACCGCCAAACCAGACGATACTATGGCGCCGGAAAAGGCGTTGTTTGGCTATTCTATACTTTATCTTTTTGCGCTGTTTGGCGCGATGGCCCTTGATCGGATCATGCTATGAATGAAGATCGCAAAGAATTTGACCGCCGCCGCAAACAGCGTGCACTGATCACCGCCGGGCTGCTGCTTGCGATGTGCGGGCTGTTTTACTTCATCACAATCGCGCGCCTGCAAGGGGCTTCGTAATGGACCGTCTGGCTCGAACTGGCCTGCTGGCTGCTGGATTTGCGGTCTCTATGGGCGGCGTAGGCTATGCAGCCGTTCCCCTCTATCGCATGTTTTGTCAGGCAACAGGGTTTGGTGGCACAACGCAGCGCGCAAACGGCGACGCACCTGGTGCTGTTAAATCAGGCAAGACAATTTCCATCCGCTTTGACGCGAACCATTCTCCTGAACTTCCGTGGGAGTTCAAGCCAGAGCAATCCGTGGAAAAGGTTGCAGTGGGCGCGCGCGACATGACCTTTTTCTCTGCGAAAAATCTGGCCAGCTATCCTGTGACTGGCACCGCGACGTTTAACGTCACGCCAACCCAAGCTGGAAAATATTTCAACAAGATCCAGTGCTTCTGTTTTACGCAACAAACTCTCACGTCAAACAAACAGGTTCGGATGCCAGTCGTTTTCTTCGTCGATCCGGCAATACTCACTGATCCTGGCACCAAGGATATTGAGGAAATTACCCTTAGCTATACATTCTATCCGGTAGACGATGACAAAAAAGCAAGCTAGACATTTGGCGCGTTTAAGACGTTCTTAGGTTCAGGGAAAAGCATCATGGCAGGCGCCAAAAATCACGATTATCATATCCTTCCGCCCAGCGCGAACCCGTTCATCGGGTCAATGGCTTGCCTCTTTGCGTTTGGCGGCGCGGTGATGTGGATGCACAAAGCGCCTTATGGCATGGCTGTTTGCCTCGCTGGAGCGGCTGCCCTCATTTACACTTTCTACGCATGGTGGAGCGACGTGATCAAGGAAGCGCACGCTGGTGATCACACACCCGTGGTGTCGCTGCATCTCCGCTACGGCATGATCCTGTTCATTGCCTCTGAAGTGATGTTCTTCGTTGGCTGGTTTTGGTCATGGTTTGATTTCTCTCTGTTTCCCCGTGCCCTTCAAATTGACGATGTAGACGGCGCGATCACAGTGACAAACCTGATTGGCCAGCAAGGTGCAGACGCTATCAGGCAGTGGCCACCAAAAGGTCTGGAAGTGATTTCGGCTTGGGGTTTTCCGCTGCTCAACACACTTATTCTTTTGTGTTCGGGAACAACAGTCACCTGGGCCCATCATGCGCTTATTTTCAATCAACGCGGCGGGGAGATGAAAGGCGTTTGGGGCCTTATTGGTGTTGGTGCTGACGATAATCTGAAAAAGGGTTTGTGGGCCACCATTCTGCTCGGTGCGCTGTTCACAAGCATCCAGATTTTTGAATATGTTCATGCACCGTTTCCTTTCAAGGGCCTGAATTACAGCGCGGCCTTTTACATGGCGACTGGCTTTCACGGGTTCCACGTTTTGGTTGGCACGATCTTTCTGATCATTTGCCTTGCGCGTGTGTACAAAGGTCATTTCACCCCGCGCCAGCATTTCGGGTTTGAGGCAGCGGCGTGGTACTGGCATTTTGTTGATGTCGTGTGGCTGTTTCTGTTTGTTGTCGTCTATGTCTGGGGCGGCTGGGGCGCGCCGGTTCACGGCGGGTAATTGCCCGTGCCAGCGATGTGGTATCTTGCGCAGATCAATGTCGGGCGGCTGGTCGCATTGCCTGGCGATCCAGCGGTGGCTGAATTTGTGAACGCGCTGGACAGGATTAATGCCCTGGCCGACGCCAGCCCCGGCTTTGTCTGGCGGCTTCAAAGCGATAGCGGCAACGCGCTTGACGTTGTGGTGACGGACGATCCCCAGATGGCCGTCAACATGTCCGTTTGGGAAGATGCGGACGCGCTATTCGCCTATGTCTACCGCAGTGCCCACACCCCGTTCATGACTCAGCGCAAATCCTGGTTTGAACGGTTCTCCGGTGCTTACCAAGCGCTATGGTGGGTGCGCGCAGGCACAGTGCCAACGGTTGATGAAGGGCTGTCAAGGCTGTGGCGGCTGGATCGTTTCGGCCCCAGCCCCCATGCCTTTACGTTCAAATCGCAGTTTTCAGCACCTGGTCAGGCGGGCCTGCCGCGCGATATGCAGCCAGATCCTTGGTGCGAAGGTCGTGCTTGATGGCCGGGGCATTGCGATTGCAGCATTAAAAGGCCTTTGCCCAAGCTGCGGCGCGCCGGGATTGTTCGCAGGGCCAATTGCCTTTTCTGAGAAATGCAGCGTCTGCAGCGTTGATTATACGCAGTTTAATGTCGGTGACGGGCCAGCGGCCTTCCTGATCATGATCGTCGGCGCAATTATCACAGTGCTGGCCATTGGTGTTGAGCTGCGCTTTAGTCCGCCGTTCTGGGTGCATATTGTGCTTTGGGTGCCGCTAACCGCCGGTCTTGTTGTGGGTCTGCTACGCATCGCTAAGGCCTTGCTGCTGATCCTTGAATTTCAGAACCGAGCGCGTGAAGGTCAACTTTCCGAATGAAGTGGCTGCCCATCTTGGCCATACTGACTGTTGTTGCTGCCTGTTCGACGATGGTTGGTCTGGGCGTTTGGCAATTGCGGCGGGCAGATTGGAAAGAAGGGCTGCTGAGTGAGTATCGGACTGCGGCCACTAAACCTGCAATGGCATTTCCTGCCGTTCCCTACCCAAACGACCTGCCGCTGTTCCGCAAGGCCAGTGGATTTTGCCTGAAAGTGATTGCTTGGACATCAGTCAGCGGGCGTAACCTGCGGGGCACATCTGGCTGGTCCCATCATGCGCAGTGCAGCACCGGCGCGGAAGGGCCGGGGATGCTGGTCGATGCCGGATGGTCGCGGACGCCAGCCAATCCGGTGTGGAACGGAGGCTCCGTCAGCGGCCTGATCGCGCCGGATACAAAAGCCATCCTCAGGCTGATCAGTGACACGCCGCTTGCCCCGGGGTTGGTCGCGACTGCGCCGCCATCGCCAGAGGATATTCCCAACAACCATTTTGGTTATGCCGTTCAGTGGTTCCTGTTTGCTGGAATTGCAGCGCTGATTTTTGCGCTGGCCCTGCGGCGGTCAAAGACGTGACTGTGCTCAACCGTCTGGCAGGGGAAGCCCGACGGCTGAACCTTGCCCTTGCGCCACTGCCCGTCTAACGCGCACAATTATGGAAACGGCCATGGATTATGTAAGCAGCAGGGGGAGCGCACCGACGCTTGATTTCGAAGGCGCAACGCTGACTGGACTGGCGTCTGACGGCGGGCTCTATCTGCCGCGCGTCTGGCCGAAATTGTCGCGGGAGGGTATCGCGGGCCTTGCGGGCAAATCCTATGTCGAAACGGCAGTTACAGTCATGCGGCCCTTTGTCGAAGGGTCATTGACTGAGGATGAGCTGCGCGCCCTCTGCACCCAAGCCTATGGCCGCTTTGCGCACGCCAGCGTGGTGCCATTGGCGCAGCTGGATCATCAGCATTGGTTGATGGAGCTATTTCATGGCCCCACGCTGGCGTTCAAGGATGTCGCCCTGCAGTTGCTGGGGCTGCTGTTTGAGAAATTCCTGACCGGCACGGACAAGCATCTGACCATTGTCGGTGCGACATCAGGTGACACTGGGTCCGCCGCGATTGATGGGGTCGCGGGGCGTGAGAAGATCGATATTTTCATGCTCCACCCGCAGGGCCGCGTTTCGGATGTGCAGCGGCGGCAGATGACGACTGTGCTGGCCCCCAATGTCTATAATGTCGCCGTTGAAGGCAGTTTTGATGATGCCCAGGCGATTGTGAAGGCACTGTTCAATGACCGCGCGTTCAATGGCCGCTATACTTTATCGGCGGTCAACTCGATCAATTGGGCGCGGTTGATGGCGCAGATTGTCTACTATTTCTACTCCGCCGTTCGCCTGGGGGCGCCCGATCGCGCCGTGGCATTCTCTGTGCCAACGGGCAATTTCGGGGATGTGTTCGCAGGCTATGTCGCGGCGCAAATGGGGCTGCCGATTGCCAAACTGATCGTGGCGACGAACGTCAATGATATCCTCTACCGCGCGCTGACCAGTGGCGATTATAGCCAAGGCGACGTGACGGTTACGGCGACGCCCAGCATGGATATCCAGGTCAGTTCCAATTTCGAACGACTGCTGTTTGACCTTTCGGGCCGTGATGGCCTGGGCATGGCCAAGATGATGGCGGGCTTCGAGGCGACCAAGGCTATGACCATCCCTGCTGATATGCTGGCGTCGTCGCACGGGCTGCTCTCCAGTGCGCGGATTGACCCTGACGGCATGGCGATGGCGATGCGCTGGGCCTATGAAAAATGCGGCCAGGTGATTGATCCCCACACTGCCATTGGCCTTGCCGCCGCGCGCGAGGCGGGTCTCGGCGATGTGCCCGTGGTGACGCTCGCAACGGCCCATCCGGCCAAATTCCGCGATGCTGTTGAACGCGCGACTGGCGTGCGGCCCACTCTGCCTGCCCGCGTTGGTGAGCTGTTTGACCGGGAGGAGCGGTTCGATACTCTGCCCGCAACTGTTGAGGCCGTGCGAGATTATGTCGCCGCGCGGGCCACTGCTGCGGCATGACGCCTACCACCCTCACCCCCACCACCCTCATCGGCGAACCCTGGGCCGACTACGGCCTGATCGACAGCGGCAACGGTCGCAAGCTGGAACGCTACGGCCCCTACCGCTTCATCCGGCCTGAGCCTCAGGCGCTGTGGGGCCCCGCAAGCGACACTTGGCAGGCTGACGGAGAATTTATCCCCGGCTCTGATGAAGACGGCGGCGGCCGCTGGGATTTCTCTCAGCCAGGCGCGAAGAAACTCCCCCAGCACGGCTGGGCTTGTGATTGGAATGAAGTGCGCTTCACCACCCATCCCACTCCGTTTCGTCACCTTGGCTTCTTCCCGGATATGGCCCCGGTGTGGACGTGGATGCGCGCGCAGCTGGAGGGTATGGCGGAACCCACCGCCATGAACCTGTTCGGCTATACTGGCGTCGGGTCGCTGGCGCTTGCGGCCAAGGGCGTCGCGGTCACCCATGTGGACGCGTCCAAGAAGTCCGTCGACGCCGCGCGAACGAACGCCGCTCTGTCTGCAATGCAGGATAAGCCCATCCGTTGGATCGTGGACGACGCCGTTAAATTCACCGCCCGTGAAGTCCGCCGCGGCAAACGCTATGACGGCATCATCCTCGATCCCCCCAAATATGGCCGCGGCCCGGACGGGGAGGTGTGGAAGCTGGAGGACGGCCTGCCCGGCCTCATCGCGGATTGCCGGCAACTGCTCGACGCGGACAGCCGCTTCCTCTTCCTCACCGTCTACGCCGTGCGCATGTCAGCGATGGCCATCGGAGAATTGCTCCGCCAGGCCTGCGAAGGGCTGGGCGGCACCGTCGAATGCGGCGAACTCGGTGTGCGAGAGGAGGCGAGGGGGCTGGTGCTGCCCACGGCCATTTTTGCACGCTGGAGTCGTTAAGGGGGGAGGCGGGACCGTTCGCCCTGAGGAGGGGCTGAGTCCCCGAGCTTGACGAAGGTCGAAGACCCGTCTCGAAGGGCATATCATGCCGCGGTTATTCGCGGCGGTCCTTCGAGACGCCATTTCGTCCTTCGACAGGCTCAGGTCCTCAATAGCTCCTCAGGACGAACGGGTTGGGCTCGACTCATGCTCTCCCCCTTCACAACCGGGACCACGGCTGGCTTCTGAGCCAAGGGAGATAGCCAGCCTGCCCGGGCTTGGGGGTGCTGGTGTAGAGCGAGTGGAAAGGGATGATGTCCGGGTTGGAAGGCTCGGCATCGGGAGCCTCATCCGCGA